>JACZYW010000167.1 GCA_022570885.1 Chloroflexota bacterium
ATGTGCAGCTCTACCTGGCGCTCACGGAGGAGCGGGGAATGCTGCTCTTTCTCGATCTGCAGATCGGGCGCAACTCCGTGGAGGAGGAGATCAAGCGCGTGCTCCCCTACCTCCGGAATCCGCAGGTGCATATTGCCCTCGACCCGGAGTTCGCCATGAGCGAGGGGCAGGTGCCGGGCACGGTGATCGGCAGCCTGCGGGCCGCCGACATCAACCAGGCGCAGGCCATCCTCCAGAAGCTCGTGGAGGAGGAAGGGTTACCGCCCAAGATGCTCATCGTCCACCAGTTCGTCGACTGGATGGTGCTGGACGGCGAGGCGATCGAGCGCTACCCGGGCGTCGAGCTGATCATCGATGTGGACGGCTTCGGCCCGGCCGAGATCAAGCGGTCGATCTACCAGCGGTACGCCAACCGCCCGTACGCCTTCAACGCCGCCATCAAGCTCTTCTTCGAACTAGATACGGACATGATGTCGGAGGAAGAGGTGCTCTCCTTAGAGCCTCTGCCGGCGATCGTCATCTACCAGTAACCGGGCAGTGGGTCAATTTGAATACGCCGCGTACTTCTCCGTAGGCGAGGCTTTATGGCCTCGGCGACGATATTCAAGAGTTACAAACTGACCCACTACCAGTAACCGTTCGCGCTGGGCAGCGAGCGCCCCAGACCTGTATAGTGGAGACGCGATGCGAATCGTCATCGGCAGCGATCACGCCGGCTTTCGGCTGAAGGAAGCGCTGAAGGAGTGCCTGCCCGCCCTCGGCCACGAAGCGGTCGATTTCGGCTGCGCGGACGAGACGTCAGTAGACTATCCGGACATCGCCCGGCCTCTCGCCGAAGCGGTAGCGAGCGGCGAACACGACCTGGGCGTGCTCATCTGCAGCAACGGCGTCGGCATGAGCATCGCCGCCAACAAGGTGCCCGGCGTCCGCGCCGCGCTCTGCCACGATACCTTCGCCGCCCGCCGCTCGCGTGAGCACACCAACGCCAACGTCCTCTGCCTGGGCGCCTGGTGCCTGGGCACAGGAACGGCACAGGACGTGCTGGAGGCGTTCCTCTCCGGCCAGTTCCAAGGCGGCCGCCATGTCCGCCGCATCGAGAAGATCCAAGCGCTGGAGGAGCGCCGGGAGCCCGTCTCGTGAGCGAGAGGCTGGCGGCCTCGTTCCCATACCACAGTGTCGCCTAGCGGCTCGTCCCGGCAGCCACGCCGCGCCGCCCGGCCGCCGGAGGAAGACGGCGTGATGCGGCTCCTCGACCGTTACCGGCCGGCCGTGATCGAAGAGCTGCGCTCCATCTTCGAAGGGCGCACCGGCCCGCCCTACAGCCTCATGCGCTATCACCTCGGCTGGCAGGACCGCGACGGCCAGCCGATCGCGGGGCGTCCTGGCAAGCTGCTGCGCCCTTCGCTCTGTCTCCTCTGCTGCGAGGCGGTAGGCGGCGACTGGCGAGCAGCGCTGCCGGCGGCGGCCGCGCTGGAGCTGCTCCATAACTTCACCCTGATCCACGACGACGTTGAGGACGAGAGCCGCCAGCGACACGGCCGCGAGACGTTGTGGAGCCTGTGGGGCCAGGCGCAGGCGATCAACGCCGGCGACGGCATGTTCGCGCTGGCCCAGGTGGCCCTCATCCGCCTACGCGACCAGGGGCAGCCGCCGGCGCGAGTGTTGCGAGCCAATCAGATGCTGGCCGAAGCCACGCTTCGCCTCTGCGAAGGCCAGCACCGCGACCTGGCGGCAACCAACGAACACGAGATCACTCCAGACGACTACTTGGAGATGATCGAAGGCAAGACGGCGGCGCTCCTGGCCGCGTCCGCCGGCATCGGCGCCGTCCTGGGAGGCGCCCCCACCAAGACCGTCGCGGCGCTCTCAGCGTTCGGGCGACGCCTCGGCTTCGCGTTCCAGATCCGAGACGACGTGCTGGGCATCTGGGGCGACGTGGCGGAGACGGGCAAGTCGGTCGACGATGACCTTCGCGAGGGCAAGCGATCCTACCCTGTCGTCCTCGCCCTTGCGAGCGGCTCCTCGGAAACGCGAGCAGCGCTCCAGCAGCTCCTCGCCCGGAAAAAGCGCAGCGCCGCTGACGTCGCGCGAGTCCGTTCGCTGCTCGAGGAGATCGGCGCCCGTGATGAGAGCGAGCGAGCCGCCCGCGATCACGCCGAGGCCGCCGTCGCGAGCTTGGCCGGTCTATCGCTCCGGCCACGGCGGCGGCAGGAGCTGGGACGGCTGGCCCGCTTCGCCGCCCAGCGTCGAGCCTGAGCACGGACACGATGCGAAAGCAAACGGTACGCGACATCGAGATCGAGAGACAACGGGTGCTGGTGCGCGTCGATTTCAACGTGCCCCTCGACGAAGAGGGCGTCATCCTAGACGACCTGCGCATCCGCTCCGCGCTGCCCACCATCGAATACCTGCGCGAGCAGCGGGCGAAGGTGATCCTCTGCGCCCACCTGGGGCGGCCCAAGGGGAAGATCGTGGAATCGCTCCGGCTCGCGCCCATCGCCCGCAGACTGGCGGAGCTGCAGGACGCGCCTGTCGCCTCCGCGCCCGACTGCATCGGCGCAGAGGTCGAGGCCGCCGTCGCCGCGCTCGGCGAGGGCGAGGTGCTGCTGTTGGAGAACCTGCGCTTCCACCCGGAGGAGGAGGCGAACGACCACGCGTTCGCCCGCCAGCTCGCCGCCCTGGCCGACCTCTACGTGAACGACGCCTTCGGCGTCGCCCACCGCGCCCACGCCTCGACGGAGGGTGTGGCGCGCCTGCTGCCCGCCGTCGCCGGCCTGCTCATGGAGAAGGAGACCGAGTACCTGGACCGGATCATCGCCGAACCCGAGCGGCCGCTGGGCGCGATCATCGGCGGGGCGAAGATAGCCGACAAGCTAGGCGTGCTGCGCACCCTGCTGGCCAAGACCGACGTGTTGATCATCGGGGGCGGCATGGCGAACACCTTTCTGAAGGCGCAGGGCCACGCCGTGGGCGACTCGCTGGTGGAAGACGGCCAGCTGGAGGCAGCGCGCGCGCTCATCGACGAGGCGGCGCAACGGAGCGTCCGCCTGCTGCTACCGATCGACGTGGTGGTCGCCGACCGCTTCGCCGCTGACGCCCGCCACAAGACCGTGCCGGTCGACCAGGTGCCCGACGGCTGGCGCATCCTGGACGTGGGCGAACGCTCCGTCGCCACCTACAGCGAGGCGCTGCGTAGCTGCCGGACGGTGGTCTGGAACGGCCCGCTGGGCGTGGCGGAGTTCCCCCAGTTCGCGCGCGGCTCGGCGACGCTGGCGCGGTTCCTGGCCGGCCTCGACGCCGTCACCATCGTGGGCGGCGGCGAGACAGCGGCGATGGTGCGCGAGACCGGCCTGGCCGAGCGGTTCGACCACATCTCGACGGGCGGCGGCGCCTTCCTGGAGTACCTGGAGGGCCGCGAGCTGCCCGGCATCGCCGCGCTGCGGGACGGGTGATGGAGACGGAGCGTTTCTCTCTCAATACAGGTAACCTCATCCCAAGATGGTTCGTGCTCTTGGTGGACGGGGGAGTGGTCTTGCTTTGGGGAGCAACCATGATAAGTCTGGCAGTGCGGCGAGATCTCGCAAGCGCGCTAATCGCGGTGCTGTTCGCCGCCGTTTGTGCCTTAACGATAGGATTCATCCACACGATGACTAGGGGATTCGCGAATCCTGATAAAAACTTTGTCGAACTGGAACACGACCACTTTCGTGTGACGGTCTATGACTTGCTTCATCCCCTCTCTCATGAGATTTCATACGCATTGGTAGAGCGAATCGACGAAAATGCTAAGTACTCGCTCTGGTGGCCGTTTGGCTTCTGGCCCTACAGCCCTGTGGGGCGTCCTAGCCATGTCCTCATTAGACTGCGGCACATCAAATTCCTGTCCGCTGGCTGGGGTCGAATCTCGCCATGGGTGCGGGTGGTTCACCTTGATGTCATGGACCGTCAAAGGTTTGCTGATACCCTGCGAGAGCGCGTCGCCCGTAGTACACTGAACTAGGATTGGAGATGCTCGTTCAATATGCGCCTAGCATTCGTCCGTCGATTTACCTGTAGGGACAGAGCTTTAGCTCTGTCCAGGGCCGAGCTGAAGCTCGGCCCCTACGCTCTGTCTGTGGTACACAGAAACAGGGGATAATCCATATGCGATGCGCCTTCTGTAAGGGTGATACCGAAGAACGGGTAATCCGCTACGTGCAGGAGTTCGACGGGCGCGTTGTGATCATCGAGAACGTACCCGCGCAAGTCTGTACCCAGTGCGGAGAGCAGCTGATCCGGCCTGAGATCGCGGAAAAAGTTCAGAAGATCGTGTGGGGCGAAGTACCTCAGCCCAAGACGGTCGAGGTCGACTCCTACAACTTCGCTGAGGTGGCGTAGCGGCCCATGGAGCTAGACCTCGTTCGCCAGCTTGCCGTGCCAAACGAGACGAAGATCGTGCTCGCCGTCGTCGACGGCCTGGGCGGGCTGCCCCGTCCGGAGACCGGCCGCAGCGAGCTGGAGGCGGCCGATACCCCCCACCTCGACCGCCTCGCCGCCGAGAGCGCCTGCGGCCTGACGATACCCGTCGCCCATGGCGTCACGCCCGGGAGCGGCCCCGGCCACCTCGCCCTCTTCGGCTACGACCCGCTGCGCTACACCGTGGGCCGCGGCGTGCTCGAGGCGCTCGGCATCGACTTCGACCTCCAGCCGCAGGACGTGGCCGCCCGCGGCAACTTCTGCACCCTGGAC
>JACZYW010000168.1 GCA_022570885.1 Chloroflexota bacterium
TGGAGTGTATCGACTGCCATAAGCGCTTCCGCGCCGATGATCTGTCGGAGCAAGCCTGCCCCGAGTGCGAAGGGAAGCTTTCCGAGGCGCGGCAGTTCAACACGATGTTCAAGACCTTCGTCGGGCCGCTGGAGGACGAAGCCGCGGTCGCCTGGCTGCGGCCGGAGACGGCCCAGGGCATCTTCGTCAACTTCGACAACGTGCTCACGACGAGCCGCCGCAAGCTGCCCTTCGGCATCGCCCAGCAGGGGAAGTCGTTTCGTAACGAGATCACCACGGGCAACTTCATCTTCCGCACGCGCGAGTTCGAGCAGATGGAGATGGAGTTCTTCGTTCATCCGGACTCGGCCCAGGAGTGGTACGACTACTGGCGCCAGGAGCGGCTCAACTGGTACCTCCGCTTCGGCGCTCGAAAGGAGCACCTGCGCCTGCGCGAGTACGAGAAGGAGGAGCTGGCGCACTACTCGGCGGGCACGACCGACATCGAGTTCTTCTACCCCTTCGGCTGGGCTGAGCTTGAGGGGGTCGCCAACCGCACGGACTACGACCTGAAGCGCCACGCCGAGAGCAGCGGCAAGCGGCTGGACTTCTTCGACGAAGCGTCGGGCGAGCACATCGTGCCGTACGTGATTGAGCCCGCGGCCGGCGTCGACCGCTGCGTGCTCATCTTCCTCCTGGACGCCTATCGCGAGGAGGAGGTGCGGGGCGAGAAGCGCACGGTGCTGAAGCTGCACCCATACCTCGCGCCGTTCAAGGCGGCGATACTGCCCCTCAGCCGGAACGAGAAGCTGGTGCCGACCGCCCGCCAGGTACACGAGGTGGTGCGGTCGCACTTCATGACCGAATACGATGACGCCCAGAGCATCGGGCGGCGCTACCGTCGCCACGACGAGATCGGCACGCCCCTCTGCGTCACCGTCGACTTCGACACGCTGGACGATAAGGCCGTCACCATCCGCGAGCGAGACAGCATGGAGCAGGTGCGCGTCCCCATCGCGAACCTGGTCGAGGCGCTGCGGGAGCGGCTGCCGGAGTGCTGAGCGGGCTAGTTGATGATGTAGGGACAGAGCTTCAGCTCTGTCCTAGGAGCCCAGCATGAGATTCCAACCCCGTCGATCGTCTCCCAGACTTCCTTCGTTCAGCTACGAGGGGAGCCATCCGTATCACCTAGTCCTCACTACCCGGAACCGGCTACCGTGGTTTTGAGACAGACGCCTTGTTGCCTCCTGCCTCGAGTGCTTGGTGACGAGTGCCGCGCGCTATGAGTTTGACCTCATCGCTTACTGCTTCATGCCGAATCACCTGCATTTGCTCGTTACAGGGAGAGAAAACTCGCCACTTGTCCGCTTTGTCCAGCACGTTAAGCAGGCGACAGGCCACCGGCATCGCAAGCTATGGCAGCGGAGCTACTACGATCACGTTCTCCGCAAGGAGGAAGCCATCGAAGAGGTAGCACAGTACATATGGGGGAACCCGGTTCGTGCTGGATTGGTCGAGGACGTGATGGAGTATCCGTACTCAGGCCCTCGAGAGCTCATGGCGGGGCACGAGGAAGAGGCAGGCGAGGCCTTGCTGCTACGGAGGGCTGAGGACAGAGCTAACGCCGTTGCATTGCTGGGGGTCGAGGACAGAGCTGAAGCTCTGTCCCTACAGTCCGTGCCGAACGAGCGCGGGCGGGGAGCCAGAAAGGGGTGCTGACGTGGAAGCGCTGATCGTCGTGCTGCTGGCGGTCGTCATCATCGCGCTGCTCTTCTTCGTGTGGGAGGGCCGCGAGTCGCGCCGGGCGGTCGAGGCGAAGCTGGAGAGCCAGCGCCAGGAGCTCGCGCGGAGCGTGGCGTCCGCGAACGAGGGGCTACAGCGACAGGTACAGGGCCTGGATGAGCGCATGACGCAGAGCCTCCAGGCTGTCCAGGGCAGCCTCAACCAGTCGCTCAGCGCCACGACCGAGACGATCGGCAAGATCGGCCAGCAGCTAGGCGGCCTCAAGCAATCGACCGAGCGAATTCTGGAGGTGGGACGGCAGGTCTCATCGCTCCAGGACGTGCTCAAACCGCCCAAGCTGCGGGGCGGCTTCGGCGAGCTGCTGCTGGAGCGGCTGCTGAGGCAGGTGCTGCCGGCCGCGGACTTCAGCACCCAGCATCAGTTCAAGAACGGCGATAGGGTCGATGTCGTCATCCACACGCCTGAGGGGCTCGTGCCCGTCGACTCCAAGTTCCCCATCGATAGCTTCCGCCGTGTGTTGGACGCTTCGACCGATGAGGAGCGAGCGCGGCAGCGCCGGGCCTTCATCCGCGACGTTCGCCGCCGGATCGACGAGGTGGCGAAGTACATCCGGCCCGAGGAAAACACGCTGGACTTCGCGCTGATGTATGTGCCGGCCGAGAACGTCTACTACGAGACGATCGTCGGCGCCGACGACGAGTCGGCGATGAGTTATGCCCTCGACCGGCGGGTACACCTGGTCTCTCCCAACACCTTTCACGCCTTCCTCCAGGCGCTGGTGCGCGGCCTGAACGGACTGCGGGTGGAGAAGAACGCCAGGGAGATCATCGCCCGGCTGGGACAGGTCCAGCGGGAGTTCGAGCAGTTCAGGCTGGAGTTCGAGCGTCTGGGGACACACGTAGGGCACGCCAAGAACAAATACGACGAGCTGGACAAGCTGGCGGGCCGCTTGGGCGACCGCATGGCGATGGAGCTCCAGGCGCCTGCGCAGCCGCCGCTGCCGGAGCCGGCATCGGTGAACGGCGGCGAGGAGGCGCGCTAGGCCGTCCTCAGCAAGCGAACCGTCAGAAGGCCAGGCGTTCAGCCTGGCCTTTCTTGATCGGACGTTTGCCGTCAGAAGGCCAGGCATTCAGCCTGGCCTTCTTGATCAGACGTTTGGATCATTCTCTGGCCGGCGGATCTGCCGCCGGGCGAATCGACGGGGCTACTTCGGGGCGACCTCTATGACCTTGGCGCGGGCCGCCTCTTTGTCCTTGAACCAGAGCGCGTTGATCTCCGTGAAGACCTGCTGGTCTTCCGGCACGTCGTCCTCGGCGAAGATGGCGGTCACGGGGCAGGCGGGCTCGCAGGCGCCGCAGTCGATGCACTCGTCTGGGTCGATGTAGAGGATCTGGTCCTCGTCGCCGTCGTCGTGGATGCAGTCGACGGGACAGACATCGACGCAGGAACGGTCCTTGGTGCCGATGCAAGGATCCATGATGGTATAGGTCATGCTGGGCTTCCTCCTGTTAGTTTATTGCGCTCTCTCTCCGCCATTCTACGACTGTGGCCCCTATTGGGGAAGGGTTTTAGCAAGCAAAAAGTTACTAAATAGCCTAATCAGGCCAAATTTTCTTCGAGAAGCACTTCTATTGCTGCCAGAAACGCCACCAGGGCGATCGGGCTGGGGTCGACGCCTCTTCTTCGGCGGCTGCTGCGGCCGCGTCCTCGAGCCGGCGGCGCAGCGACATGAAGTGCCCGGCTAGCTGGGGCGCCTCGTCGGGCTCGTCGTCCACCTCCGGGAAGAGGCGGCGCAGAACCGCGTCGAAGCCGGGGACGGTCGTTCGGCGTCCGCCGCCCCGCTCGGGCGGCACCGCGTCGAGCAGGGGGTAGGTCTTGAGCTCGTTCATCGTGCCGGCGATGGCGGAGAGGAGCCGCTGGCGCTGGTACTCGCTGAGCTCCACCGTGGCGACCGCTCGATCTAGCTGCGGCTCCAGCGCTTGCGCCACCTCCGCCAGGCCGTGCGCCAGCGGCTGCTTGCTCTCGGGATCGAGCTCAGCGCCGGGGCGGGCCAGGTGGTACTGGAGCGCCAGGTAGATGAGCTTGGCATCCAGCGGGGCAAGTTGCAAAGTGGCCATAGGGCGTTCTCTGCCAGCGTAGCAGGAGGATTGGGTAGGGTGAAGCGATTCGCATGGGGATGAAGCAGCCGCCCGAGACCGGGGGCGGCTGCAAGCTGCCCTGCGAGTGGTTCGTGTATTGGTTTACTTGTGGCGGCGCTGCCAGCGAGTCTTCTTGAGCATTTTGCGGTGCTTGTGCTTGCTCATCTTCTTGCGCCGCTTCTTGATGACGCTACCCATAGACCTCCTTACAAGTTCTGGATGAATTCGTCAATTGAGATTCCTGCCTGCCTGATAATATCTTTGACGGTTGCCGGTGGCAACTCCCGCCTATGCATCGGTATGACGATGGGCCTTCTCAAGCCCGATCGCGTGAGTATCATGTGACTGCCGGTCTGACGCTTTACAACGAATCCCGACCGCTCTAGCGCCCTGACGATCGCGGTTGCACGGAGAGCGGGCAGCTTTGCCGGCATCAGATGCGACTACGATGCCGCAGCTAGCTCTTCGAACTGCTCCGGTATGGGGAAGCCTTCCTCTCCTGCAACGGCGAGCCACCCCGTCATGGCGTCATCGATCATCGTTAGCGCTTCCTCGAACGTCTCTCCGAACGTGAGGCAGCCGGGCAGCGCGGGAATCGCAACCGTGTACCCGCCCTCAGGCTCTGGCCGGAACTCCAGGACGATGCCGTCGCGAATCACATGGAACATCGTGGCCATGACTGCTGATTATAGCATGTCCCACGACCGCCTACCGCGCTTTGCCTTTCGCCTTTGCGCGCGGGGCTGTCCGCTTGGGAGGCGAAGCGGCGGCCCCGCGGCCATCGCGGCGGCCGTTGCGGGGCTTGGGGAGCACTCGCCGCAGGTAGCGGCCGGTGACGCTCGCCTCTATCTGCACGATCT
>JACZYW010000169.1 GCA_022570885.1 Chloroflexota bacterium
CTTCGATCATCTGATCATCTCCCGCCCGCTTGGGTCGAGTCCGAAGGGTAGCTGGTGGGCCGAACGCCCATCGTGGCACACCTCAATGCGGTTGCGAGGCGCAGCCGGGCACGGCGGCCAGTATAGCGATGCCGGCGGCTACGGGCTACGGGCGGTGCGGGCGCTTGCCCGCCGTCCTCGCGCGTGGCTAGAATGCGATTGGCGCCGAGGTAGCTCAGTTGGTAGAGCACTACACTGAAAATGTAGGTGTCGGCGGTTCGAGTCCGCCCCTCGGCACCATTCACGAAAGAGTGAAACTGTGGCGAGCATGAAGACCAACGTCCTCTACTATGGAGACAACCTTCAAATTCTCCGGGACCACATCCCGGATGAGTCCGTAGACCTCATCTACCTAGACCCGCCGTTCAACTCCAACCGCAACTACAATGTCCTATTTAAGGAGGCGACGGGTGCTGGTAGCGAAGCCCAGATCGAGGCCTTCGAGGATACCTGGCACTGGGGGCCGTCGGCGCAGGCAGCATACGAAGAAGTGATCACCGGTAAGCACCAGATCGTTGCGCGTATGCTCCAGGCGGTGGTGGAGGGGGTCGGCCACAATGACGTGACTGCATACCTCACGATGATGGCTATTCGTCTAGTAGAACTTCACCGTATTCTGCGTCCCACCGGTTCAATCTACTTGCACTGTGATCCTACAGCCGGAGACTACCTCAAGGTCTTGATGGACTCAGTCTTTGGGCCGAAGAACTTCCGCAACCAAATCGTCTGGAAGAGATCGCATCCACACGGAAACGTAACGCGAAAATTTGGCGCGATTCATGATCTAATTCTCTTCTATTCGAAGGACACTACATCTGCAGTTTGGAATCAGCCGGCGATCCCCCATGATCTATCAGACCCGAAAACCAGGAAACAATACAACCGCTGGGACGAGAAACGTCAGGATTGGTGGCAGCCTACGTCACTGCTCAACCCGAACCCTAATCGGCCTAATCTGACATATGAGTTTCACGGTCACACTAAGGTGTGGCGCTGGACGAAAGAAAGGATGCTTCAGGCGGACGAAGACGGCTTGATCTATGTGCCGCCTGACGGGGGTATTCCGCGCTTCATGAGATTTCTAGGTGATCAAAGAGGGCTCTTGATCCAAGATGTGTGGGATGACATTGAGCCCGTGAGTGGTACCGAGGATCTCGGGTATGATACGCAGAAGCCTGTCGAACTCCTGGAGCGAGTCATCGAAGCCTCATCCAACTCTGGTGATACGGTGCTCGACCCCTTCTGCGGGTGCGGTACGGCAGTACATGCTGCCCAGAAATTAGGCCGTCGTTGGATCGGTATAGACATCACGCACCTCGCCATCGGTCTGATACGGCGGCGCATGAAAGATGCGTTTCCCAAAGTCAAGTTTGAGGTCATTGGAGAACCCGTGGACTTGGCAAGTTATAAGGCCCTGGCAGATCAGGACAAGTACCAATTTCAGTGGTGCGCGCTCGACCGGCTAGGAGCAGTCCCTTCGGCAGGAAAGAAGAAGGGTGCCGACCAGGGCATTGATGGAGTTGTTCCGATCTTGCTTGGTGGCACCTCGGACAAGCCAATATTCGGACGCGCAATCGTCTCTGTGAAAGGGGGCGCAAACGTCGGCGTAGCAATGATACGAGATCTCGCCGGTCTGCTGACGGACGTAAATCCGATCGGAATCTTTCTGACGCTTGCCTCGCCCACGAAGCCAATGAAGACGCAAGCTGCCAGCGCGGGATTTTACGAAAGCCCAGTATTCAAGAAGAAATATGCCCGCCTTCAGATCATCACAATTGAGGAGATGCTCCACGGAAAGTCACCCGATGTACCGTCGACGTTAGGCAAGGCTGCCTTTGCCAAGGCTCCTGCAGAGCAAGAATCTGCGAAACAATCTTCGCTGCAGATTGTGGTGAACGAGGCCGAGGCGGGATAGCTTCCTCCCTAGCGTACCCGCTGCGCTGTTAGCTTCAAGGCGGTCATTCCTTCGACGAAGTCCAGGACACCTTTGTGGACGCCCTCCCGGCCCGGGAGCGACTCCTCCGACACGCAGTGCGCCTTCTCTGTGACTGATAGGACTGCCCGGAGAGCACACTCTGTGAAGATAGTGTCACCTGGTCGACGGTTTCGTTAGCCGGACACCTGAACGAATATTATGCAGGCGGGATTTGGAGCCCAAGCGTACTTCTGGGATGGGGTTCCGCGAAGTGGCGAGTCGCGATTACATGCCGGGAATCCTGCAGGGAACAGGCCGCACTATCCTGGTGTGAGGGCACGGCAGCTTAGTGTAGAGCGAGGCGGGAAGACCCTGCACAGTTGGTGTTCTCCATTCTAGACTCAGGGCCGATGGGTCATGTAGCCTTGGCGTAGGGGCCGAACGGCCCGTCTCCTACTCGCCGGACGGCCCGTCTCCTGCTCAACGGACGGTTGTACGCTGAGGGCATGGGTATTGCGCCGTCCGGAGGTACCACCTTGCCCGTGATGGAGCGACCACCACCAAAGGCTGTCCGTCCTGGCGAGGCGCCGTATCAGCTCTTCGTTCTGACCAGCATGGCGATGGCCATAGGTGCTGGCTTCGTGCTCGCGACGCTTGCGCCGTTGAGCGTCGTGCTCGATTGGGGTTGGGGGGCAAACTACACCGCGGTGGTGCAGGCTCACGGTCAGGTGCAGATTCTTGGCTGGGTGGGGCTGTTCATCATGGGCATGGCCTACCGGCTCATGCCGCGCTTTTCGGGCCGGCCTCTTCCCGCGCCGCTGTTCGTTTGGACATCCTGGCTCGCGCTGTCAGCGTCGCTCATCCTGCGTATGGCGGCGCAGCCGGCGAGCGAGGGAGTCTGGCAGCAGAGCATGCTGGTCACCTCGGGCGCACTCGGCGTCATCGCGGCTGTCGTCTTCGCGATCGTCGTCGTTCGCACGATCGCTCATCGCGAGAGCCGAGCTGGAGCGACGGGCTACTTCTTCCTTCTGGGCGCTGGCGCGTTCGTTGCTCAAGCGTGCCTGAACCTCGTGCTGCTCATCCAGGTGGCGCAGCGCTCCGGCGATGTGCTCTATCCGCTGGACGCAGCAGGCCTGCTCCATCTGCAGTTCTACGGCTTCATATCAATGTTCGTCCTTGGGGTGGCGACCCGAGCCGTGCCTACCTTCTCGGGCTTGCCCAGGTCAGAGCTACAAGGAAAGGCGTTGGCCATCGCTCTAGCGGGCGCCGTGACGGTCTTTCTGGTCGCGGCGCTGTTGACGGCGAAAGATGGCCGGAGCGGAGCGCTCAACCAGGTGGAGGCGTGGTCCTTCGCGATGCTCGGCCCGCTGTTCGTCGCCGGAGCGTGGCAGGCGGGCATCCTTCGCCCCAAGGCGAATCGCGTCGCGGCGGCCTCACAGCCTCACGTCTGGTTCATTAGGGCGGCGTTCGTCTGGCTGCTCATCGCGGCTGGTATAGCTTCCTACTATGGTGTCAGGGCCGGTTTCACTGGTACGACGATTAGCGCCCATGGAGTGGACGCGTTACGTCATGTTGTGGGCCTTGGCTTCGCATCGCAGATGATCATCGGCATGGCGATGATGATCCTGCCGGAGTTCGCGATCCGGCGGATGCGCTATCCGCGAGAGCGGATGCCGACACTGATGCTGTTGCTGCTACTCAACACGGCGGTCGCCTTGCGCGTGGGGGCCGCTGTGGCCACGCCGCAGTGGACTAGCCTCGATCGCTTCTGGCCGATGGCGATCGCCGGTGGGCTGGGGTGGTCGGCGGTGGTGCTGTTCGCAGCGATCTTCGTGTGGGGCATGGTGCACAAGCGGTCGATTGTGGAATCGGGGATGACACGGCGAAGTCCTTCTTAACGCTGGGCAACGCTCGGCCATGATGCTTCGCCGCCTAGCTCTCCTCCAGGCGGGTCATTCCTTCGACGAAGTCCAGGATCACCTTGTGGACGCCTTCCCGGTCCGGAAGCGCCTCCAACATGCCGTACATCGCCGCCGTGCCGCCGCTACCGGGCTCCTTCGAGCTCACCTCCTGCGCAGCCTCCCGAAGATCGGCCAGGAAGGGCGTCGCGGCCTGCTCGTGAGCCGGCGTCACCACCAGGTGGAGATTGGGCGGCTTCTGCAGCCGCTCCAGGTCCCAGCCGCGGGTGCCCATCGCGTCGCATAGGGCGTAGCTGTCCAGCGTATCCGAGCCGAAGGCCAGCACGCTCATGTCCGGCTTCCCGCGAACCTCGAGGCCGGGGATGGCGTTGATGCCGTCGATGAGGGCGCGAGTCGTCTCCATCGTGATCCGGGCCAGTCGCAGGTAGCCCTCCTCGCCCAGGTAGTGCAAAAGCGCCCAGGAGGCGGCGATGGCCGCTCCCGGCCGGCTGCCCGTCATGGTCGGCGAGCCGTAGAGGCCGCCCGGCCAGTTCGCATGGCTGAAGAACTGATACCGCCGCAGCTTCGAGTCGCGGTAGAGGATCGTCGAGCTGCCGCGCACCGAGTAGCCGTACTTGTGGAGGTCGGCCGATATGGACGTGACGCCTGGGACGGCGAAGTCGAACGGCGGCACCGGCTGCCCTAGGCGTCGAAGGAAGGGGAGGAGAAAGCCGCCCAGACAGGCGTCGACATGGCAGCAGATCTCCCGTTCCTGGGCGAGGGCGGCCAGCTCGGGTATCGGGTCGACGACGCCGTATGGATAGCAGGGCGCCGACCCGACGATGA
>JACZYW010000032.1 GCA_022570885.1 Chloroflexota bacterium
CGAGCTCCACGGCATCGATGACCTGATCCGCGATCTACCGACCGTCGCCGACCGGCTTGTGGCTATCGAGATCGGCCGCGAGGCGGCGACCGTCGCGATGCTGCTGGCGGTAGGCTGGCTGGCCGGGCGACGGCTCCAGGACAGGCTCGGCCACTTCGTCTTCGCCTTCGGGCTGTGGGACATCGCCTACTATGGCTGGCTGGCGCTCATCGAGGGCTGGCCCCGCTCGCCTCTCGATTGGGACGTGCTCTTCCTCATCCCCGTGCCCTGGTGGGGGCCGGTGCTGGCGCCGGCGCTGATCGCGGCTGTGATGTGCTTGGGTGGCGCCGCAGCCGTGCGACAGGTAGACCTCGGCGTGACCTGGCGGCTCACCTGGGTGAACGTCGCCATCGCCGCCGCCGGCCTCGCCATCGTGCTCTACACCTTCACCGCCGATGGCCTGAGCGCCGTCCCGGACGGCCTCGACGCCGTCGCCCGCACCCGGCCGTCGGACTTCCAGTGGCCGCTCTTCGCCCTGGGCTTCGCGGTGATGTCGTGGGCCGGCCTGCGCATCACCTGGCCCGGCCCCTCGCGCCTGCTGCGGACGTGAGGCTACGGTGTTCGCGTCAGCTCTAGGAACTGCTGGAGGATGCGCCCGGTAGCGCCCCAGATCACGTGCTCGCCGAAGGTGTACGACGGCGGCGGCACCATGCGGTCTCGCCAGGGAGCGGGCTCCGTGTTCAGCCCCGGCGAGCCGAGCAGGTGGGGCATGGGCACCGCCAGCAGCTCCGCCACCTCGATCTCGCTGGTGGCGAAGGGGTAGGGCGCCGGCGCGGTCACGCGCCCAACATAGGGCGAGACGATGAAGTTGCTAATCGTCACGATGTCGTCGAGCTGGCCGAAGATCTCCACGTCTTCCCGCTTCAACCCGATCTCCTCCTCCGACTCACGCAGCGCCGTCGCTTCCACGTCCGGGTCGGCAGCGTCCTGAGCGCCGCCGGGAAACGAGATCTCGCCCTTGTGGTGCTCCACCAGCTCGGTGCGCACCTGGAGCAGAATATGGAGGACGCCCTCCTTCTCGTAGATCGGGATGAGGACGCCCGCGCGGGGCAGCCCATCGCGTTCGATGCGCCGCGGCCGGTAGGAGGCGAGCGCGTCGCGGATGCGGTCGAGCATAACGATCACAGTATGGCAGAGGCGAGGGAGGGGTGGCAAAAGGAGGGATGCCGCCAGCGACTCAGCCGGTCACTAGCCTAAGAGCTCTATAAACTGCTCTACGGTCAGACCGGCTTTACGAATGAGAGCGCGGAGCATACCAGGCCGGAGCTGTCGATGATCGGGAACGGACAATGTCTCAGAGAAACCAGGCTTCACCATGATGATGTGGCTGCCTCGCTGGCGTCTTACCTGAAACCCTGCCCGTTCGAACGCAACAACGGTCCGCCGGCCTGATACGCGCGGCAGGCGTGGCATCAGGCGGCGACTTCGGCCTCCACCTCCACCTCACGGGTTTCGATAGTGAGCGGCAGTCCTTCATCGGCGCGATCTTCCAGGCATTCCTGGATCTCCCGTGCAATGATCTCAGGCGTCTCGTGAGGCGCCGGAAGCTGATCCTCGCGACGCACCTCAAGGCAGAGGACGATCGCCTCACGGATATTGGCAAGGGCTTCCTTTAGAGAACCGCCTTGGGAAACACATCCAGGGATAGCGGGGCAGACGACGGAGTAGCCGCCATCAGCTTCAGGTTCGAGAACGACGGTAAGTCTCATGACAGCTTCTATGATAGCACGCTAGTAAGAGCCTGCTCGTTAGCCCCTGCCTCACTCCCACTCGATCGTGCCGGGGGGCTTCGAGGTGATGTCGTACACCACGCGGTTGACGCCGGGCACTTCGTTCACGATGCGATTGGCGATGCGCGCGAGCACGTCGTAGGGCAGCCGCGCCCAGTCGGCGGTCATCGCGTCCTCGGCGGTGACGGCGCGCACGGCGACGACGTGGCCGTAGGTGCGGAGGTCGCCCATGACGCCCACCGAGCGGGTGTCGGTGAGGACGGCGAACGATTGCCACAGCTCGCGGTAGAGGTCTGCGCGCTTGATCTCGTCCATCACCACCCAGTCGGCCGCGCGCAGCGTCTCCAGCTTCTCGCGCGTCACCTCGCCGATGATGCGGATCGCCAGGCCTGGGCCGGGGAAGGGCTGGCGGTAGACCATCTCCTCGGGCAGGCCGAGGGCGAGACCGACCTGGCGCACCTCGTCCTTGAAGAGGTGCCGCAGCGGCTCGACGAGCCGGAAGTCCATCTCCGCCGGCAGCCCGCCGACGTTGTGGTGCGACTTGATCTTCGCCGTGGGCGTCGCGCCGCCGGACTGCCCCTGGTCTCCGGGACGGCGCTCTCGATCACATCGGGGTAGGTCGTGCCCTGGCAGATGACCTCGAAGCGGCCGAGCTTCCGCGACTCCTCCTCGAAGACGCGGATGAACGTCTCGCCGATGCGCAGACGCTTCTCCTCCGGGTCGACCACGCCGGCCAGCTTCTCGAGGAAGCGATCCACGGCGTCCACATGCACCAGCCGCATCTCCATGTGCCGCTCGAACGTCGCGACGACGCGCTCCGCCTCCTCGCGCCTGAGCAGGCCGTTATCGACGAAGACGCAGGTGATCTGGTCGCCCACGGCCCGGTGCACCAGCGCCGCCGCCACCGCCGAGTCGACGCCGCCGGAGAGGGCGCAGAGCACCCGGTCCGAGCCCACCTCGAGCCGTATCCGCTCGACGCTCTCGGTGATGACGTTGCCCGCGGTCCAGTCGCCCGTGCAGCCGCTGACGCGAAAGAGGAAGTTGCGCAGGATCTCCTTGCCCTGGGGCGTGTGCACCACCTCCGGGTGGAACTGCAGGCCGATCAGCCCGGCGTCGTTGCCCATCACGGCGAACGGCGAGCTGTCCGACGAGGCGAGCGCGTGGAAGCCGTCGGGCAGCTCGACGATGCGGTCGCCGTGGCTCATCCAGACCGGCAGGCTATCGGGCAGCCCCTCGAAGAGCGCGTCGGCGACGCCCGCGCCGTCGGCGCGCTCGATCACGGCGTGGCCGTACTCGTGCGCAGCACCCTTCGCCACCTTGCCGCCGAGCTGGTGGGCCAGGAGCTGCATGCCGTAGCAGATGCCCAGCACCGGCACCCCGCTCTCGAAGACGTAGTCGGGCGCCTGGGGGGCATCGTCATCGTAGACGCTGGCGGGGCCGCCGGAGAGGATGAAGGCGCGCGGCTGTAGCCGCTCTATCTCCTCGCGCGGGGCATCGTGGGGGAGCAGCTCGCAGTAGACGTGGCACTCGCGCACCCGGCGGGCGATGAGCATGCTGTACTGGGAGCCGAAATCGAGGACGACGACCGTCTCGGGCCGCGCCGGCTGGTCGCCACGAGCGGAAATGCGCTGGCTTTCGCCAGAGGCGGGGGCGTTCTCTTGGCGGGCGGTTCGGGCCATGTCGCTCCTAGTGGGGATCGTAGGCTCAGGCTAACAGCCTGCTATACTGCCGTCAAGAAATGCGCCGTTCCTCCCGTGGAGTCGCCCCTCGATGCCAATCGACACCCCACGCTCTTCGGCCGGTCTCGCCGACATCGAACGCGCCGTGGCGATCCTTCGCGACGGCGGCCTCGTCGCCTACCCGACCGACACGGTGTACGGCCTCGCAGCGCTGCCGACGGACGATCGGGCGGTGGCGAGGCTATTCGAAGCGAAGAAACGGGCGCTCGATCGCGCCGTCCCCCTCCTGATCGCCTCCCCCGCCGACGTGGCGCTGGCCGTAGACGAGGTGCCTGAGATCGCGCGGCGGCTGATGCGCGCCTTCTGGCCGGGCGCGCTCACGATCGTGTTTCGCACGGCTGCGGACTTCCGCTCCGCCGCCGTCGACCGCACGGTCGCGCTGCGGGTGCCCGACCACCCGACGCCCCGCGAGCTGGCGCGGCTGCTAGGCGCGCCGATCACCGGCACCAGCGCGAACGTCTCGGGCGAGCCCGATCCGCTCACGGCGGACGACGTGCGCTCGCAGCTAGGCGATACCGTCGATCTCGTCATCGACGGTGGCCGCTGCGCGGGCGGCCGCCCATCGACGGTGGTAGACTGTACAACCGAGCCGCCGCGGGTCCTCCGTGAGGGCGCCGTCAGCCGCGAGGAGCTGACACGCGTGGCGGAAGGCTCGATTGCGTAAGCGAAAAAGCCCACCGCAGGTTCGGTGGGCCAGTCGCAGGACTGCTGGGGTAGGATTCGGGTCTAGGCCGCGCGCGTTTCCGCGTCGGCCTGCGCAGCGTCTGCCGACGGCGCCGCGTCCTCGATCTCGGCCGGCCGCTTGAAGAAGAGCCAGAGGCCACTCACGTCGCCCAGCGGCCCCATCCGAGGAGTCGCGTTCACCAGCTCCCAGCTATGCTCTTCGTGCGTGTGCAGCGCGTTGCGGATCTTCTCCGTAAAGCGCGAATCGGTAAACACGGAAGAGCGACCGACGTAGATGACCATGTGCTTGTATGTCATAACTGCTCCATATCTAGCATCGACCAGATGAAGCTCTTCCTAAAGGGCGTAGTCCCCTACAAATCCATTTGACAGCGGCTCGGAGCGCTCAGCATACTGAGGTCAGTCCCGTTCTACGGCATCACGATGTGACAAACGCGGAGGTCTTCCCTGGCAATGGCTCGCTATGACCCAACGGCGATAGAGGCGAAGTGGCAGGAGCGCTGGGCCAGCTCCGGCATCTACGAAACGGATGTCCACAACGCTCAGCGGCCTTACTACAACCTGATGATGTTCCCCTATCCCTCCGCGGAAGGGCTGCATATCGGCAACGTCTACGCCTTCACCGGCGCCGATATCCACGGGCGCTTCATGGCGATGCAAGGCTACGACGTCTTCCAGCCCATCGGCTTCGACGCCTTCGGCATCCATAGCGAGAACTTCGCGATCAAAGAGAACGTCCACCCCACGCGGCTCATGCCGAAGAACATCAAGAACTTCCAACGGCAGCTACGAGACATGGGAGGCCGTTTCGCCTGGAGCCATGAGGTCAATACGACCGACCCGGCCTACTATCGCTGGACGCAGTGGGTCTTCCTCAAGCTCTTCGAGCACGGCCTGGCGGAGAAGCGAACGGCGCCGGTGAACTGGTGCCCATCGTGCAAGACCGTGCTCGCCGACGAGCAGGTCATCGCGGGCCAGTGCGAACGCTGCTCCTCCGAGATCACCCATCGCGACCTGGAGCAGTGGTTCTTCAAGATCACCAAGTACGCCGACCGGCTCCTCGACAACCTGGACCGGATCGACTGGTCGGAGGTGATCAAGACCGCCCAGCGGAACTGGATCGGCCGCAGCGAAGGGCTGGAGATGCGCTTCCTCGTGGAGGGTACGGACGAATCGATCACCTTCTTCACCACCCGGCCCGACACGATCTTCGGCGTCACCTTCATGGCGCTCGCGCCGGAGCACCCGCTGGTCGAACGCATCACCAGCGCCGGCCAGCGCGAGGCCGTCGAGCAGTACGTCGCCGAGGCGATGCGCAAGACCGCGGTCGACCGCCAGGCGATGGAGCGCAGCGGCGTCTTCACCGGCGCCTACGCCACCAACCCCCTCAACGGAGACCGCGTGCCGATCTGGGTGGCCGACTACGTGCTGATAACCGTCGGCACCGGCGCGATCATGGCCGTCCCCGCCCACGACGAGCGCGACTTCGCCTTCGCCCGGCGCTTCGACCTGCCGATCAAGCCGGTCGTGGCCCCGCCTGGCTCGTCCAGCGACGAGCTGGAGCAGGCGTACACAGAGCCGGGCGTGCTGCGAAACTCGGGGGAGTTCGATGGGATGGAGAGCGCCGCCGCCTCTCAGGCGATCATCGAGAAGCTCGAGCACGACGGCGCGGGCAAGCGAAAGGTCAACTTTCGGCTGCGAGACTGGCTGATCTCCCGCCAGCGCTACTGGGGCACGCCTATCCCCATCGTCTACTGCGACGACTGCGGCACCGTCCCCGTGCCGGAGAAGGAGCTACCCGTCGTCCTCCCGTATGTCGAGGAGTTCCGGCCGACAGGCACCGACCAGTCGCCGCTCGCCTCGGTCGAGTCGTTCGCCAAGACGACCTGCCCATCGTGCGGCGGCGAGGCGCGACGCGAGACGGACGTCTGCGATACCTTCCTCGACTCGTCCTGGTACTTCCTGCGCTACCCCTCGACCGAGTACGACGACCGCCCGTTCGACGCCGAGCTGACGAAGAAGTGGCTGCCCGTCTCGACCTACATCGGCGGGAAAGAGCACGCCGTCCTCCATCTTCTCTACTCCCGGTTCGTCACCATGGCCCTGCACGACATGGGCCTGCTCGAGTTCGAGGAGCCGTACAAACGCTTCCGCGCGCACGGCATCCTGGTCCTCCACGGCGGAAAGATGAGCAAGTCGAAAGGGAACGTGATCACCCCCGACCAGTACTACCGCTCGCACGGCGCCGACACCTTGCGCACCTACCTGATGTTCGCCGGGCCGTACGAACAGGGGGGCGACTTCTCGGACCAGGGGATCGGCGGCGCCCACCGCTTCCTCAAGCGCGTCTGGGCGCTCATCCAGCGCTACCGCGGCCAAGAAGCAGACGGCGCGGAGACATCGTCGGAGTTCCCGATCGAAGCGCAGCAGCTAATGCACCGCACGATCAAGAAGGTCACCAGCGACATGGCCGACCTCAAGTACAACACCGCCATCGCTGCGCTCATGGAGTACAGCAACGCGCTCCAGCAACGGCCGTCGCTCGACATCGCGGAGGCGCGGACGCTGCTCCTGCTGCTGGCGCCGCTCGCGCCGTTCATGACGGAGGAGCTCTGGGAGCAGATCGATGGCCCCTACTCCATCCACGCCGCGGCATGGCCGGAGGTGGACGAGGCGCTGACCAAGCAGCGCAACGTCGACCTCGCCGTCCAGATCGACGGCCGCACGCGTGACGTCGTGCAGATAGCGGCCGGTAGCGACGAAGCGGCGGCCATCGAGTGCGCGAAGGCGTCGCCTCGCGTTCAGCGCCACCTGGACGGCAAAGAGATCGCCAGGACGATCTACGTGCCCGACAGGCTGCTGAATTTCGTTACGTCAACTAAGGGCTAGGCCAAGCAAATGGCGAGGGTGACGTTCTTCTTGAAGAACGCCGCGTGGCGATTATCGAATTCAAACGTATAGCCGCCGCGGATGCTTCCGCCAAGCTCGAACTCTTGCTCATGTATTCGCTGCGGCGTGTGGAAGACAAGCCGGTTGGAAGGCGACCAGACACGGAAGCCGATGCTGGAGTCCACGCCACCGTTCACGACAACCGAACCTGAGATGAACAGACCGTCCTCTACATTCAACTGCCAGCTTCCCAGCGAGCGCGCCCTTATGGTCAGGTCGATATTGGCGCAGCGAGACCCATCCCCGGTCGCCACGAATTCCGGCGTGGCCGTTAGCGTTTCGTTGCCAGTCCCTAACTGGCGGTACATGAGATAGCCAAAGGTGACACCAACCCCCAGCACTATGAGCATGGCGATGGCAGCTATCGAACGCATGTTGCCGAACCTCCCTAGGGTACTCCCCTAGGTATGTTCGGCGGTTTGGGCGTTACTCTGCAGTGGCGCTAATTCGTAGGCTGGTAGCCGTAGGTGGCAGCGTAGGACAGCACCTGGCTCACGTAGGACCAGGAGTGGTTGTAGGCGTAGATGGCGCGCGGGGGATCATTGAGAACGCCGGCGACTAGCAGGTAGCGCCCCATGGCGGGAATCACGTCTAGGAAGTTGTACGGGTCGCCGCCGTTACCGTAATCAGCCCACGTCACCGGCAGAAACTGGCCATAGCCGATGGCGCCGGCCCAACTTGTCGACATGTTGCGCCCGAAGTCGCTCTCTATCCTCGCGATAGCAGCGAAGATCTGCCAGGGTATGCCCGTTGCCTGGCTCTCCTGCTGCATGGCAGCAAGCTGGTCTGCGGGAATGCCGGTGCCGCTCGGAACCGAAACCGGGAGCCGGAGCGGAAGCGGCTTCAGACTAAGCACGGGCCACACCTGCACCTGGAACGAAGCGTTCTGGCGAGGGCTCATCCTAGACAGCGACGGCGCGTCAAGCGGCACGGCATAGACGGGCGCAGCAGCCGGGATGAGCAGTGGCCCCGGCATCGGCGCTGCCGTCTCTGTATCGCTCCCCTCACGAAGGCTGGGCGTGGTGGACGTCTCGTCGTAGACCTCGGCTTCCAGCGATACAACGGCGGGAGCCTCGGCTTCCAGCGATACAACGGCGGGAGCCTCTGCTTTCACCGATACAACGGCGAGGACCTCGGCTTCCAGCAGAACAACGGCGGGGATGTCGTAGACCCCGGCTTCCACCGGTACACCGGCGGCTACCTCTGTCTTGGCAGCGTAGGCGGAAACGGCCATGGTGCTCAGTCCTAACACCACCGTCATAGCGATGATGCACCGGATGAAGAGGCTCATGCTTCCTCCTGGCCTTCTTCAATCTGTGGTAGCATAGCTCGTATCTCCCGCAGATCTGTAAGGAGCTCATCGACAGATACCTCCTCGAGCCCCTTCAGCAGATCACCTATCTCGCTCTCAACCTCCGTCTCTTCAAAGGCCGCCAGCGCGTCGGTTCCCGTCTCGAACGGATCCTCCTTCTCCTTCTCGGCAGCGCCCTCCT
Source organism: Chloroflexota bacterium (assembly GCA_022570885.1). GTDB lineage: Bacteria > Chloroflexota > Dehalococcoidia > DSTF01 > RBG-16-68-14 > JACZTE01. The sequence continues at coordinate 8,635 of JACZYW010000032.1, forward strand.
GTTCCGCTCCGGCCCCGTCGCCCTGAGCGACTTCTAGCAGATCATCTATTCCCGAATCACTCGCCGCCGCGTTCTCGTCTCCCGGCGCGACATCCGCGCCTTCAGCGGCGGCCGGTTCGTCCTGAGCAGCCTCCATCAAATCGTCGACCTCCATTTCGCTCGCTGGCGCATCCTCGGCGGTTAACGTCGCGTCCGAACTCTCTGCGGCGGCCGGTTCGTCCTGAGCGGCCTCCAGAAGATCGTCGACTTCCGCCTGATTCGTCGCATCCTTCTCCTGATCCACCGGCGTTCCGGCAGCAGGTTCAGCCCCCTTCTCGGGGCTTGCCTGCTCGGCGCCGGTGGACATGAGCAGCCCCTCCTCCTCGGAATTCGCCAGCGTTTCATCCAGCTCATCCGAAGCCTCATTCTCTTTCTGCTTGCGAAACCGCGACAAGAGTGACATAGCGCGCTTCCTACGGGCCTCCTGCGACGCCCGGCTGCTCGGCGATATTTGCGAAGAGGCCATGTACCATCTGCGGGATCACGATCAGCGCAACGCCGGAGATGATCATCATCACAGCAGCGTATATGCAGAGCTTGAGCCGGTGTCCTCCAGAGGCAGCGTATGGGGCGAACGAGTTAGCGGCGGTCAGCAGCAACGCGACGGTGGTAATGAACATCGGGATGAAACTCAGGGCCGGCGATGAGAAGACGAGCAAGTTGCCCACCCCCGCCTCGCTGGCCACGCCACTTTGGATCTGCTCGCTCTGCACCTTGGCCAGCTCCCCCCCGAAGACCTGCACCACCTCTGTGACGAAGAGCATGATCCCCATCAGCACGGCGTGCAGGGCCAAAACCACAAAGCTAAACGTGGTCGAGACCATCTTTCGATCCGCCCGCAATAGGGAGGTTTTGAGGGCATACTGCGAGGCGAGGGTGGAAACCTGCGCTATATCGCCACCAGCACGCACACCATCCCAGAAGATACGGACAGAACGGGTAACCAGCTCGCTTCCGCTCTCCGCGGCCAGGCGGAGCCAGCAGAGGTCAGGAGAGATGCTGTTCTTGAGTCTCACGTAGAGACGCTGTACGAGCGGCTCCAGAGAGCCCAGCGAGCGGCGGTTCAGCCGGCTGAGCCCGTCTACACTGGTGAGGCCTGCCGAGCTCATCACGCTGCCTAGCGCACGTATGAACGAAGAGATATCGCGGTCGCGAGCATCGATCTTCCAATCGTCGCGCAACGCCATGTACCCGACCGGCGCGATCATCAGACCAGAGATGATGAGGGCATAGGGCAACCCCACGAACATGCCCACGACAAGCCCCGCTATGGCCGCCGCAGGCAACAGCAGGCCTGCCAGCTTTGACGCCTTATCTTGCTCTACAGATCGAACTTTCAGCCGATGGGTTTTCACCTCCAACGGCGCCACGGTAAAGATGAGCCAGCCTCCGATGAAGGTGACACAAACCATCAGGCCCGCCAATCCTATGATGGCCGTGGGGCTGAACGGATAGATCATCATCGAAACCAGCGAGATCACCACGATCAGCGTGGCCGAGACCATGAGCGCGACATAGGCGTCGGCCCACTTCTGCAGCGCCTCCAGGTTCCGCCCGTACTCCTTGCCATAGGTCTCCAACTGCAGCCCCGCCTCACGCGAAAGGAACTCCTCCTCCGGCTCGCCTGCGGAAAGGGCGGTGGCAAAATGGAGCAGCAGGTTGGAGACTTTCTCGTCTTTGATCCTGTCCGCCACGAGTTCACAAGCGCGGGAGTAATCATAGTTGAGACGTTGCGCCACCAGGTGCACCTGGCGGAAGTACTTAGAGGTACTATAGGAGAGGCCGGCCGTTCCTTCGAAGAGCTTCGCGCGGCTCATCCCTGACGTTGCGACCGCCGACATGTGCGTCAGCTGAGTAAGAAGGTCAACATCCTTCGGCTCGCGGCTCAGCAAGCTGTCCAGATCGATATTCTGGAACCGCTTGAGGAAGTCAGCGGGCGTCTTGCCCTTGCCGGGCTTAGAGGAGGCCTTCTCGTTGGGCCTTGGAGAAGACTTTGTAGAGTTCATAGAAGTCCGTCGTTCCTTGATCTGCTAGCCGTTCAAAGAGAGCGGCTCGGCGGTCCAGCTCTTTGTAGATACCTCGCTTGTCCTGGGAAGAGAACCCTCGCTTGGGGGCAACTTTGGTCTCAAGCAGATAGCTGTTCATGTGCCCGGTAAACTCGAAGGTGTCATCCGCCGAGTTCCAGCGAAAGACCTCGACGAAGGAGAACGCGTCGGCGGCCGAGTCGTACCCGACCAGCTCGTTGATACTCATGATGCGCCGGCCTGGCCTTCCGTTGGGCAACCGGACGGAGCTGGCGACGACGACGACGTTCAGGTTATCGATGTAGACCTTGGGCACGTTGATGGGATGACCAGTCATACGTTGGATCAGCTTCTCCACCGTTGAGGCGTGGAATGTGGATATCACCGGGTGGCCGGTCTGCATCGCCTGGAAGGCGATCGCTCCCTCCTCGCCACGGATCTCACCGATGATGATCAGGTTGGGCCGCTGTCTCAACGCCGCCTTGAGGAGGCCGAACATGGACACGCTGGAGTCTTCGGATGAGAGCGAGCCCCGCACGACCTCGCGGATCCAGTTGGGATGCGGCACCTGCAGCTCCGGCGTGTCCTCAATGCTGACGATCTTCGCGTTCGGCCGCACGAAGAGTGTCAGCGCATTCATGATGGTGGTCTTACCTGAAGCCGTCTCTCCAGAGATGAATATGTTCATCCCCTCGCCCACCATCAGGGAGAGGTAGGCCGCCATCTTGTAGTTCAAAGCGCCGGTCTTGGCGATATCGAGGATGCTCATGGGAACGCCCATGAATTTACGAATGCTGAAGTTGCTCCCCTGTTTGGATACATCCGAGCCGAAGACGATGTTGATACGGGAGCCGTCCAGCAGTGTGGCGTCCACAATGGGATCGCGGAAGGTGACCGGCTTCCCAATGCGCTCCGCCAGGCGCAGGATGAAATCATCCAGCACCTCATGGCTATCGAAGGAGATGTTGCTCTTCAGCCCGTCGAAGATCTTGTGCTCGATGAAGAGGGGGCCAATGCCGCTGCAGCTAATATCCTCGATGTGGGGATCCTGCAGCACAGGCTCCAGCGCGCCCATCTTGAGCTTATCCCGGACCAAGGTGTACTTGAGGGCTTCTTGCTGTGCGGCTGTAACCTCAATCAGCCCCCCGTCTCTTCCAGATTTCGAGAAGAGGCCAAAGAAGCCTCCTTTCCCCTTGGGCTTTGACTTGGATGACCCACCATCGTCATCGCCGTCACCGTCGCTCTTGCTGCGAGTACCGCGGTCAATAACCACGGTGTTCTCCTCCACCGCCCGCGCCAGCACCTCTGTCTTCTCCTCATCAGTCTCCGCTGCGGCGAGGTCCTCAACATAGTCCAACAATCGACGTTCCATCGTCTCCAGAGCCGGCCGTTGATTCTCGAGCATGGCGGGCTCGATCGAGATGTAGTAATCACGCGCGTCTTGCGGATCCGGGTAGATGTGAACGAAGAGCTCCTCGGTCACGCGGTAGATCAGGTTCTTGTAGTCGAGGTCGTTCAGCCTCCGGTCGAGCGTCTCGTAGTAGTCAGGCACGCCAATGTCCTTGATCGGCATGCAATGGAGGTACTCCATCAGGTGAGGCGCCGCCTCGGCCTGTTCCTGGAGATCGTCTGGGAGCAAGCCTCGCACCATGCAGTTGCTACCGCGGCAATCTGCACCCTCGGCGTTGTCCCCAATAGGAAACGGCAGTCCCATCCCTGCGGTCCTCTCTCCCTAGGCCTTCGCTTTAGTTATCGGCACGATGCGCAGGCCCAGATTCGGCTCCACGTCAAAGCTAATGACGTTCCCGGTGGTTTTCTCCGCGCCGCGGATCTTCGCTACCTCTAGCGTCTTTATCAACCTGTCTCCCACCTCCTCCACCTTTAGCCGTAGGTGGGCATCGCAGATGGAGCGAAGCCGGATGAACATCGTCTCGTTGAATGCGTACGAGTGCATGGTGAAGATGATGGTCTTCTGCTCATCGCAAAACTGCTTGCAAAGCGTGAAGAAGGTCAGCGTCTCCTTATCGGGCACGTTCGAGACAAACGTCGTGAGTGAATCGATCATCACGACATCGAAGCGGTCTGACTGCTGAGCGATATGCTGACGCAGCAGCTGGAACACTTGGCGCGATTGATCCTCCGAGAAGGCCTGGGGCACCGCGTAGATGTTGAGGCGGCCCAGCAGGAAGTAGTCCTCAACGCTCAGGCCCAGGTCATCCATCTGCTTGAGCAGACTGCGCGTGGTGTTCTCTGTGGTGTAATAGAGTATGCGCAGGCCGGTTTTCAGACCACCCCACGTAAGCTGCTGTACCAACACGCTCTTGCCGCCACCGGACTGGCCCTCCACGAGGGTGAGCGAGCCCAGCGGGATCCCGCCGCCCATCTTCTTATCGAACTCCGAGTTGCCGGTGGTGACCGCCCGTGTCTCTTTTTCGTCTGTACCAAATTCGCCCATGATGCCCTCGATTACAACGTGAAGAATGAGGAGGCTGATATCCCCAACTCTGTGGTCACCTGCAGCCAATGGCTGCCGGCCGCCGGCGTGGGATCGAGACAGACCCGGATGGTCATGTTCTCGCTGGTGTTGAGAATGCGCGGGTCGATCACGTCGTTATTGACGGAGACCACTCGCCAGGTATTGTCAGGTTGGGGCGACCTCACCGTCGTGAAGTCCACATACGTGATCATGCTGCTCCCGCCCGAGGAGTACTGCGCCACCACGTCCATACGCGAGAAATCGACGACGGGGGTAGCGCCGTCGTTCTGGACGACGACATCGACGCAGCCGATCTCTTCCGTAGTGATGAACTCAAAGATCATGGCGGCGTTGTCGTTGGCGCCTGGGTCTGCCCCCTGGTAGTAGGAGTCGTCGGAGCCAACCAGGTTCCCATACTCGGCGGTGCTCGCCTCGCCCCAGAGATTCCAGCCAGTGATCGTGTCCCGGCGAGCCCCGAACGTGCCGGCGGCAATGACCGCGTCGCTCTCGTCGATCTCTCCGTCCTCAGCGGTATACGAGGCGGAAGGCGAGGTGACTCCGGTGAAGTCGTAGACGGTGGTCGCCAGCCCCGTGTAGATGATCACCGTGATATCGTCGATGCGTATCCAGTCGGAGTCGTCTTGGTTGACGACGAAGACGGTGAGCTGACCATCTGAGTCCTGGACGTAGCTTCCGGGGTTGGTTGTGACGGTGAAGGAGATGGCAGCATCTGTGGTGCCGGCCGCCGTACCACCGACCAGGTAGGAGCTGGTGTCATAATTCCACAGATAGACGTACCAGGCGTCCGCTGCGGCGCCCTGGGCGCCCTCTACACTCACATCGATCCGCGTGATCGCCGCCGAGCTCAGGATCGAGGTGAGGTCAATGTCGCTGCGTATTCGCTCCACGCTCCGCTCCTCCGCGTCATGCCAAGCATCGCTCACCACCCGGATCGAGGTGAAGCTGCTGCGCCCGAGCATCAGGGAAGACAGGATTAAGATAGACACGACGAGCAGCGCGGGAAGGATGCTATCCATCTACGGTATCCATCACAACGTAAAGAACTTCGCGTCTTCCACGCCGTTGGACGCCACCACCTTGACGTAGTAGGTGTTGCCCGCGGCGAGTGCGTCGGTGAGGAAGATGACGATGTGCAAGGTCGCGGTAGGGTCCCAATTCGTATCGTTCTCAATCTCATACTTAAAGCACGGCGTGGGCGTGCAGGCGACCGGCGGATCGGCTTCAATCGTCCCTCCGGAAGGAATCCGCTCGTAATTGGTTGACGGGCCGAAGAAGACATCGATCTTGGTCAGCGCGGTCAAGCGAGAGGCGCCGGTGTTCTTTGCCCAAACCTCGGCCTGGGTAGCGGCGTCCTGGCCGGTAGCGTGTATGATCTCGACCCGGCTGCTCAGCCGATCGTCCGCCACATCAGCCGAGCTGACCAGGGCGTTGCCGGCGCGGTTAATCGCAGGCAACACGACGTTCACTACCGAGACCACGCCGACGATGGCGGCGATGGTGAGCAGCATGGTGGTAATAGCCGAACCGATAGCGGACCTCCTTATCCAGCGGCTCTCATGAGCGCGCTACCTACGCTACGCTGCGCGTTCACCCCGAAGCGGAGGCTGTTCCACAGCTCCCCCGCTCACGATCGCTTCTAGCTGGCGCAACAGCACCAAACACTCGTTGATATTCATTGGCAGCCCATCGTCAGCCTGCTCCGGTGAGAGCCGGCCGATGTTCTCCAACACACCGCGCAGCTTAGGCGTGAGCAGATCGGCGAAGCACGCGAGCTCCAGAACGATCCGGAATGACCTCAGCCCCAGCGTCTCAACAGCCTCCTCCGCCCACGACGCCAGGCTGGCGACGGTGAGCAGGTTCCAGTGCTGCTCTGGCGGCTCTTCATCGTCTGAGCGAACGATCTTCAGCTTGGGCCGCCTCCCACTCTTCGAAGCGCGGGCGGGCGGCTCATCCTCATCTGTATCTGAAGACGCTACAGCCGATGGCGGCGCGCCAGGCGCCATCCCTACCACACCTACCATCCCTCCAGGCGGCGCTCCAGGCACTCCAGGCGCTCCAGGCACTCCAGGTGCCATTCCCGCAGGCGGCATGCCAGGCGCCATTCCCGCAGGCGGCATGCCAGGCGCCATCCCTCCAGGCGGCGCGCCAGGCGGCGCTCCGGGCGGTGCTCCGGGCGGTGCTCCGGGCGGTGCTCCAGGCGGCGCTCCGGGAGCGCCGGCCAGCGGCGGGGTTGGCGCAGGGTCCTGCGTTTTGTCGGGCTTCTCTTCCGGCTCTTTGTCCTCATCGCTGGAGGCGCTAGAGTCCGCTGCGGCAGCCGGCGGCGGCTGGCCCGTGCTGACAGTAAAGGGATTGTCACGGCTGAGTACAGCCGTACGCAGCTCTTTGAGGACGGTCTTAATCTCATTCTTCAGGAGATTAACGTCATCCTGAAGAGCGGAGACCTGCACTTTCACATCCATGACATCCCTGCCTTTCCACCGCGAACGCTACTGGCGTCCGCTTCGCGTTCCATGCTAGTGGAGTTGCATAACGATCTGGAACTCGCCTGGTATCTGGCGGGTAACATCAAGTGTCGCGCCCACTGGCGTCTGAATTTCGAAGGTAAAGCGCTCGTTCGGGGTCAGGTCTGGTGCGAGCCCCGTCCTCTCGTCCGCGATGCCGGTGGCCCGGTCGATGGTAATGAGCAGCAGCTCGCCGGGCTCCAGCAGCGTGTCGCCATCGCCAACGATGTTCGTGATGGTGTAGACCACGTCGTTGTCGACCGTGTCTTCGTCGCGATAGGCGATGACGGTCCGGTTGGTGACGCCTGCCGGGTCGAGCGGGATGGATTCACCGCCCGCTGTGGTGGCCACGGTGAACTGGAAGATGTCTATCGTCAGCGGGGTTCCACTGGCTGTCACCACCACACCGCCGCGCATCTCCATTGTGCCTCTGGCCTTCCGCAGTCCTGCATACACGGTTTCCTTACCTCGCTCGGCGCTGAAGACGCCGGTGGTTAGCACCACAAAGGCGAAGACGGTGGCTACAACCACGAATGCGATCAAGATGATCGCCGTCTCCAGACCGGTGATGCCTTCCTCCTTGCGAACCGCTCGCGCGATGAGCCTCTTTAGCGCCTTCATCTCCGATGTCCTCTCCCGTATCAGGGTTTGCCCTAATAGGGCGTTCCCTTAGGGAGTATCGGCAGCATCCAGCAGGTTCTTAGGCCCTTGCGCTTCCTTCTTCCTTCGGCTCTTGATGCTCACCGGCCCCTTGCCGGTGACGTTACTAGCTCGTTGTCTGCACAGGGGCGGGCGGGCGGCCTATTCAGCGCCGCCCGCCCCTGTCGTTATTCGCGTGTATCCGCGTAGCTGCTCTAGTGGAGCTGCATCACCACGGCGACTTCAGACGGGAGCTGGCGCGTGACGTCCAGCGTCGCGCCTACCGGTGTCTGAATCTCGAACGTAAAGCGCTCGTTCGGCACCAGTTCCGGCGGGAGCCCGCTCGTCTCGTCCGCGATGCCGGAAGCTCTCACGATCTTGACGAGCAGCCGCCCGCC
>JACZYW010000170.1 GCA_022570885.1 Chloroflexota bacterium
GCCAGCTCCCGCGTCAGGGCGTGGGTACCGGACGGCCCGGTGGCTATGCCCCAGCCTTCAGGCTGGGGTGGTGCTTGCGCCGCCGCGCTAATCGCAGTGATCGTCCTGCTCCTCGGCGCGGGCTGCGGCAGCGGGAACGACGTGATCCTGGCGACCACCACCAGCACCCGCGACAGCCTCCTGCTCGACACGCTCGTTCCCGCCTTCGAGGAGGCGACGGGCTACCACGTGAAGATCATCGCCGTCGGCAGCGGCGCGGCAATGGCGATGGGACGTCAGGGCGACGTCGACGTGCTGCTGGTGCACGCGCCCAAGGCCGAGGAGGCGTTCGTGGCGGAGGGCTACGGCGTCAACCGGCGGCTGGTCATGCACAACGACTTCGTCATCCTCGGCCCGGCGGACGACCCCGCCGGCGTGCGGGACGTCTCTAATGCGCCGCGTGCGCTTCTGGCCATCGCCCTAACTGAGGCCCCCTTCATCAGCCGGGGTGACGACTCTGGCACCCACCAGCTCGAACGCTCGCTCTGGGAGGGGCTGACCTTCGACCCGGCGGGCGAAGGCTGGTACAGCGAAGCGGGGTCGGGGATGGCCGCGACCCTCCAGGTCGCCAACCAGCGCAACGCCTACACCATCTCGGACCGGGCGACCTACCTGGCGCAACTAGACGTGCTCGATCTGGAGGTGCTCTACGAAGGCGACCCGCGGCTGCTCAACGTCTACCATGTCATGCAGGTGAACCCGGAGCGGTTCGGCGGGGTGAACGCCGCCGGCGCAGAGGCGTTTGTCGATTTCCTCGTATCGGAGGAGGCGCAGGCGCTCATCGCCGGCTTCGGAGTCGAGCGGTTCGGAGCGCCCCTCTTCGTGCCCGATGCGGGCAAGCTGGAGTCGGAGCTGGGCAGGTGATAAGGGAGGTGAGGAGATGGAGCTGATCTGGGACGGGCTACGCGAAGCGTTCCGCATCCTGGGCACCGGCGACCGCGATGTTTGGGAGATCGCCATCCGTTCGCTGCTGGTCTCCGGCTCGGCGACGGCCATCGCCCTCATCTTCGGCGTGGCCGTGGGCGCCACGCTCGCCTTCCGGCGGTTCCCCGGGCGGAACCTGGCGGTGGTGCTGGTGAACACCGGCATGGGGTTGCCGCCGGTGGTCGTCGGGCTCGCCGTCGCCATCCTGCTCTGGCGGAGCGGGCCGCTGGGCCAGCTCGGCCTGATCTACACGCCGGGGGCGATGGTGGTGGCGCAGGCGGTGATCGCCGCGCCGCTCGTTACCGGCTTCACCGTGGCGGCGCTGGGCGCGCTGCCGCCCCGCCTGCGGCCGCAGCTCTACGCGCTGGGCGCCTCGCGCTTGCAGATGCTCTGGCTGGTGCTCCAGGAGGCGCGGATGCCGCTGCTGGCCGCGCTCATGGCGGGCTTCGGCGCTGCGATCTCCGAGATCGGCGCCTCGCTGATGGTGGGCGGCAACCTGTCCGGCGAGACGCGAGTGCTCACCACGGCGGTGGCGCTGGCCGTGCAGCGCGGCGAGTTCGCTCCGGCGATCGCGCTCTCGATCATCCTGCTGACGCTGATCTTCCTCGTGAACCTGGTGCTCACCGGCGTCCAGCAGCGCGAGCGGCCGTCGTGATGACCAAGATCGCCCTGCGCGATATTGTGGTGCGCCGTGGCGGCGTGGAGATCCTGCGTGTCCCCTGGCTCGACCTGCGCGAAGGCGAGGTGCTGGCCGTGCTCGGCCCGAACGGGGCGGGGAAGAGCACGCTGCTCCAGGTGCTGGCGCTGTTGGAGCGTCCCGCCGAGGGCGAGGTGCGCTTCGACGGCGAGGCGGTGGCGGGGCGGGAGCTGGCCCTCCGGCGACGGTTGGCGGTTGTCTTTCAGGAGTCGCTGCTGCTGAACCGCTCGGTCGAGGCGAACGTCGGGCTGGGCCTCTCGCTGCGGGGTGTGCCCCGCCGCGAGCGCGCCGACCGTGTGCGCCACTGGCTGGCCCGCTTCGGCATCGACGGCCTCGCCAAGCGGTCGGCGCGCAGCCTCTCAGGAGGCGAGGCCCAGCGCGCCTCGCTCGCCCGCGCCTTCGCGCTCGAGCCGGAGGTGCTGCTGCTCGACGAGCCGTTCAGCGCCCTCGATCAGCCGACCCGCGAGTCGCTGCTCGAAGAGCTGGCGACGGTGTTGCAAGAGACGAGCGTCACCACGGTGTTCGTTAGCCACGACCGCAACGAGGCGGCGCGCCTCGCCGATCGGGTGGTGGTGCTGGCCGAAGGGCAACTGCGCCAGGTGGGGCTAACGGCGGATGTCTTCACCGCGCCCGCCGATGAGACGGTGGCCGCCTACGTGGGCGTGGAGACGGTAATCCCCGCCCGCGTGCTGGAGGTCAGCGATGGCCTCGTCACGCTACAGGTGGGCGAGGCGAAGGTGGAGGCAACCGCCGAGAGCTTCGTCGCCACCGAGGCGCTCCTCTGCCTGCGGCCGGAGGACATCGTCCTCGCGCTCAGCGATGTGGCCGGAAGCGCCCGCAACCAGTTGCGGGGAGTGGTGCGAGGCATCAGGTCGGCGGGGGCAGAGGTGCGGGTGGAGGTGGACTGCGGCTTCTCGCTGGTGGCGAGCATCACCAAGCGGTCGCTGGAGGAGCTGGGGCTGGAGGTGGGTTCGCCGCTCGTCGCCTCGTTCAAGGCGACGGCCGTGCACCTGATTCCCCGCGGCGGCGAGAGGCGAACGCTAGCCAGCGACGCCGATGATGTTCACTAGCACGCGGCGCTCGCGCGGCTCGTCCAGCTCGACGAGGAAGATGCGCTGCCACTGGCCTACCGTGAGCCGGCCGTCCACGATCGGGATCGTCTCGCTGGTGCTGAGGAAGAGGTGCTGGCAGTGCGAATGTCCGTTGGCGCACTCATCATCCGCGATGTTGACACGTCGCGAGAAGTCGTTGTGCTCATAATCGGCGCCCTGAGGCGCGATCTCGCTGAGGATGCGAGCCATGTCCTGGAGCAGGAGCGGCTCGTTCTCGTTCACCTTTATCGCGGCGGTCGTGTGAGTTGAGTAGACGGTCACCTGTCCGAATCGAGTGCCGGCCTCAGTGACGACGCGCTGCACGTCATCGGTGATGTCGATGAACTCCGGCGCGCTGCTCGTCGTGAAGTGCAGCGCTTCGCAGCGAACGGAGATCTCCGTTCCGGCTGAGGAAGCTACTCGCTCGCGGCGGGTGACCACTTCGGTGAGGGTGCGTTCCATACTATTCTCGACTCCTCCCGCTCCCTGCCAGCCGCCTCCGTGCCGCTGACGCTGGCCTAGTCTAGCACGTTTCTCCCCTATAAACTGAGCTTACACGGGGCCGCATTTGACTGCAACCGCTGGTAGTGAGTCATTTGAGTACGCCGCGTGTTTCTCCGTAGGCGAGGCCTTCTAGCCTCGCCGCCGCCGAGCCTGGAAAGGCTCGGCAGCGATGTTCAAGAATGGCAAACTGACCCGTTCCCCAACTGCCGCAGCGGAGCTAGAGCGGCTGGCGCCCGGCGAAGCCGGTGTCCAGGCCGTGCCAGTAGGCGATCTCTGGTTCGCCCAACTTCCAGCAAAGGTAGATCGTGTGGCCCTCGCGCTCCGCCCGAAAGTCGATCAGCCCTTCGTCCAGTCTTTTGAGCTCGCAGCCCATGCCGTTCAGCTCCGCCAGCAGCTCGTTCAGGCGATCCGCCGGCGCCTTCGCCTCCCTGCGTTTGGCGGTGACCTCTGGCTCCAGCAGGTGGCCGTTGCCGGAGGCGAGCTCTACCATCTCGCCCAGCTCTTCTCGCGCGCGGGCCAGGGCGGCCTTCTGCTCCTGCATCTCGCCCAGCAGCTCGCGTAGGCGCGGCAGGAGGGCGTTGGCTTCGTCGAGGGTGAACGTGCGCGGCATAGCAACGGTTCGCTCGAGCGTGTGCGGCGCTAGTGTAACAGAACGTCGCCATCCTCCCAAGAGCGCTGCCAGCGGTACCGCCCATCTGGTAGGATGCCTTTCGAGATGACCGAAACCTCCGTTAACGAGCTGATGGTGCGCGGCATCGTGGTCGGCGTCTTCGCCGAGAACTGCTGGGTGATCGGCTCCCGCCAAACCAGCGAGGCGATCGTCATCGATCCCGGCGACCAGCCGGAGGATATCCTGGCGCTGGCTCGCGACATGGGGCTGACGATCAAGCTCATCGCCAACTCCCATGCTCACCTCGACCACATCCTGGGCGTGCGCGGCGTGCAGGAGGCGACGGGCTGCAAGTTTCTCCTCCACCCGCAGGACCTCGAGATCGCTCGCGGCACCGCGCAGGCGGCCGCTGCCCTGCTCGGCCGGCCCGTCGAGCCGCCGCCCGAACCCGACGGCCTGCTCGCGGACGGCGACGAGGTGGAGGTGGAGGGGCTGAAGCTGAAGGTGCTGCACACCCCGGGCCACACCCAGGGCAGCATCTCCTTCTACACCGAGGGGATGCTCTTCAGCGGCGACACGCTCTTTCGCGGCTCGATCGGACGCACCGACCTGCCGGGCGGCAACTATCAGCAGGAGATGGACAGCATCGTCGACAAGTTGCTCTCGCTGCCGGACGATACTCGCGTCCTGCCCGGCCACATGGACGAGACGCTCATCGGCCACGAGCGCCAGACCAACCCCTTCATCCTGGAGGAGCTGGCCCGGCGGCAAGGGACGTGACAGCTGCTACCGTCACCCCTC
>JACZYW010000033.1 GCA_022570885.1 Chloroflexota bacterium
ACAACGCCTGGACCACCCACCGCATCGTTCGTCCCGAAGGCGAAGCGGCCTTCCCGGAAGATTTCCTTCACCTGTTCGATCATGACAGTACCGGATCCTACACCATCGTGTACGAAGAGTTCCCGGACGCCGATTCGGATAACATTCCGGACGCTGTGGATAACTGCCCCAATACCGCAAACAACGATCAAGCCAATTCGGATACCGACGAAGTCGGCGATGCATGCGACAACTGCCCGCAAACGGATAATGCAGACCAGGCCGACGGCGATGGGGTCGGGAATGTCTGTGACAACTGCCCGTTTGCCGCGAATAACGACCAGGCCGATATCGATCAGGACGATGCGGGCGACGCTTGCGACAACTGTGTGGCCGCCTCCAACAACGATCAGGCGGATTCAGACGGCGATGGGGTCGGCACGTTGTGCGACAATTGCCCTCAAACAGGGAACTCCGACCAGGTCGACTTCGATGCGGACGAGGTCGGAGACGCCTGCGACAACTGCCCGTGCCTGTCCAACACCGACCAGACGGACGATAACGGAAACAACGTGGGCGATGTATGCGAGACGACGCTGGCCATCATCTCCAGTTCGCCGCCCGGCGGCGCGATCGACGCCCGGCAGCCATCGTCAATCGACGGCATGGTGCTGTTCGGCTGGAACGCCGTCGAGATCCGGTGGAACCAGAATGCGTCTGGGATCACGATGCCGGATATCGTACTGACCGAACTCGGCGGTGACGGCGTCGCACCGGGGGTTTCCGGTTTCTCTCTCGTCGGCCCCGATGTGATTCGCATCGACTTGGACAATCGCATCGAACCCGGTACGAGACTTATCGTCACTCACCGGGCGAGCTGCACACGGGCCTGCCTCGGCTACCTGCCGGCGGACGCGAACCAGGATGGGCTGGTGTCGACCAATGACATCAACGCCCTGATCGATTCGATCAACCTGGTCCCCGGAAGAATCCTCCCGTCCTACGCTTCCGACATCAATCGCAGTGGCGTCACGACCGGTTCGGATATTCTTCGGCTGATCGATCTACTCAACGGCGCCGATGAATTCGATGTATGGATAACAAGAGAATTGCCGACTTCGCCGTGCGAATGAAAGGCGAAATCGCTCCACACCGAACTGCCCGAAAAAGACGGCGTCTACGACCACCCCATCGATGCCCTGCGATACTTCGTCATAAACCAAAACCGCCAAAAACTAATCACCAGAGGCTACTAAGCGATCGGAATAGAAAAGCGAGTGCAAACAATACAGGCAAGCACCCTTCCCGGGCGCTTGCCTTTTCCTTTTTCAACATCCGTGTCGGCTGCTGATCGTGCACGCTGCTTCCGACCACAGCGGTGTGCACTTTAGTTCGTTATGCGGGATGAGGCTTGTGCGTCTTGGTCCATTTGATCCTGTAGGTCAGCAGGCCCTCGAAGATCGTATACAGCGTCGCCAGACCAACCAGGGAGTAGATTATCCGCGACAAACGCGTCATATCACCGAACATTACCGCCACCAGGTTAAAGTCGAACAACCCGATCAATCCCCAATTCAAGCCTCCCACCATGAGCACGATCAACGCCATCCAGCCGCCTTTGTTTAGCTTCAACATCTTTCCGACTCCTAAACATTCGTAGTTGCCAACCGTTACCCCATTTCTCCCTTCACTAATACGACACGTTTTTCTCCGGGGTCTCACTTTTCCGCACGCGCCGCCGATATCATTCTCCGGATCGGTTCTCGTCGCATTCTTTTGCGTTTTCCTTCCGTTTTGCTTTTGCCAGTGCGCCCAGGATTATGGCGGCGGTTGGCGTGTCGCGTCCACCGAGCGCGCACCAGCGTGCGCGCAGCGGCCGGCCGAGCGGATCGTGAGCATCGGCCTCGAAGAAGCGGCCGCCGGTCGCCTCCACCAGCGCCTCGACGGTGCCCGGGCCGCCGTCGGCGAGCGGCAGCAGGTCGAGCTCGGCGTCGGGCAGCGCGCGACGGAGGCCGCGGGCGATCGCTTCCGTGGCCTCGCGAGCGTTCAGGCTGCCTTTGAACTCCTGGGGCACGATGAGCATACGCACGGCGTGTTCGCCTAACCGCTCCGGCCCAGCCATGGCACTCGACGGAGCAGCGTCTCCACCTCTTCCGAGCGGAGCGCCCTCGAAGCGGCCAGGAAGATGAAGGCGCCCAGCAGCCCGCCTCCGGCCAGCGCCAGGAACGCGTCCAGCCAACGCCCGGTATCGAGATGACCGGCCTGGTGCAGCAGAACGAGGTAGAAGCCCACCACCTCCGCCATGACGACCGAGGCCAGCAGCGTGCGGCCAACCGAGCGGCCCAGCGCTGCGAGATCGAGCCCCTCAAGGCGAGCGCGCAGCGTCCAGAAGAGGAGCGCCGCATTCAAGATCGCCGACAGCGACACCGCCAGCGCCAGCCCTCGCACCTCGAGCGGCCCGACGAGGACGGCGCTCAGGATCAGGTTCGCCACGAGCGCGACAACGGCGAAGATCACCGGCGTCCTGGTATCGCTCAGAACGTAGAAGCCACGGCTCAGGATCTCGATCGCGGCGTGGCCGAACAGCCCGATGGCGTAGAAGAACAGCGCCGCCTGCGTGATATCGGTCGAGGCTTTATCGAAGTTGCCGTGCTGAAGGAGGACCACGACCAGCGGCTGCGAGAGGATCATCAAGCCTACGGCGGAGGGGATCGTCAGGAAGAGGATCATCCGCAGGCTCGTCTCCAGCGTTCGGCGCAGCTGCCCGCGATCGTCCGCTGCCTGCTCGGCCATCGTGGGGAAGACGGCGGTCGAGATCGCCATAGCGAAGAGGCCCAACGGCGCCATCATCAGCAGGTAGGCGTAGTTCACCCCGGAGATCGCCGCATCGCTCACCCTGGAGGCGAAGAAGATCGTGATCAGGAAATTGAACTGGAAGGCGGCCAGACCCAGCACTCGAGGCGCCATGAGTCGCCCGACTTCGCGCACCGAGGCGTCTCGCCAGCGAACGATGGGCTGATAGCGCATGCCCACCCTCAGCAGCCCCGGTACCTGCACCGCCAGGTGCAGCGCCGCGCCGACCACCACCGACGCCGCCAGCGCGTGTACATCATCGAAGAAGAAAGCGCCCACGATGATCGACAAGTTGTAGACGATGGGTGCGATCGCGGGGAAGAGGAAGTGATGGCGAGCGTTGAGGATGGCCATGAACGTGCCGCTCACGGCGAAGAGGATCGGCGAAAGCATCATGAGGCGGGTCAGGTCCACGGCCAGCCCCTTCTCGTCCAGGCCCGGCGCCATGAGGGGTACCAGCACCGGCGCCAGCAAGAAGCCCAGCACGGCAAAGGCGATGGTCGCCAGAGCGATCAGGTGCATCACCGAGCTGGCCAGCCGCCAGGCCGCCTCTTCGCTCTCCTTCGTGAACAGGCGGGCGAAGGTGGGGATGAAGGCCGCGCCCAGCGTAGCGCCGGCCAGGAGCTGGAAGATCAGGTCTGGCAGGCGAAAGGCCACCCAGTAAGCGGCCAGCTCCGGGCTGTCGCCGTAGGTATCGGCGATCGCGGCGGTGCGCACCACGCCCAGAAGCCGGCTGCCGAAGAAGCCCGCGGCGACGATGGCGGTGGCGGCGGCCAGGCTGGGCGGACCCAGTCGAGCGAGCGTTTCGCGGTTCACGATCGTTAGTATAGGACGGCGGACGGCGCGAGCACGACCCCCGCCGCTTGACCCCATAGCTGAGCCGTCGATATATTGTCCCTACGAGTAGAAAGGGGTGGGTCATGGAAGAAGTCGTATTAGTAAGCGGGTGTCGCACCGCCATCGGCCGGTTGGGCGGCGCATTTCAGAACTTCTCCGCCTCCGACTTGGGGGCGGTGGTGATTCGGGAGGCCGTAAGCCGCGCTGGTGTGAAGCCGGAGCAGGTGGATCAGGTGATCTTGGGCTGCGTCGGCCAGGTGATGGAGGACGCCTACATCGCCCGCTACGCCGCCGTCAAGGCTGATCTCCCCATCGAGGTGCCTGCCTACACCGTGAACCGCATCTGCGGCAGCGGTCTGGAGGCGATCAACACCGCCGCCCGTTGGATCGAGACGGGTGACGCATCGGTCGTCGTCGCCGGCGGAACGGAGAACATGAGCATGATGCCCTACTACATCCGCAACGCCCGCTACGGCTATCGGCTGGGGAACGGCGAGCTCGAGGACGGCGTCCAGCACCTGCTGGGCGACCCCTTCAGCAAGGAGCACATGGGCGTGACGGCCGAGAACCTGGCCGAGAAGTTCAACATCAGTCGAGAGGAGCAAGACGAGATCGCCCTGCGCAGCCAGCAACGAACCGGCGTCGCCATATCCGAGGGCAGGTTCAAGGACGAGATCGTGCCGGTGGAGATTAAGACGCGCAAGGAGACGATCATCGTCGACACCGACGAGCACCCGCGGCCCGACACGTCCCCCGAGTCGCTGGCCAAGTTGCGGCCGGCGTTCAAGAAAGACGGCGTGGTCACCGCCGGCAACGCCAGCGGCATCAACGACGGCGCTGCCGCCGTGGTGGTGATGAGCAAGGCAAAGGCCGACGAGCTGGGCATTAAGCCGCGTCTGCGCATGGTGGCCCGCGCCGAGGCCGGCGTGGAGCCGGCGGTGATGGGCATGGGCCCCATCCCGGCCGTGCGTAAGGTCATGGAGAAGGCGGGGATGCAGACCGACCAGATGGACGTGGTGGAGCTAAACGAAGCCTTCGCCTCGGTCGCTGCCGCCTGCAGCAAAGAACTCGGCCTCGATCCGGAGAAGACGAACCCCAACGGCGGCGCGATCGCCTTGGGCCACCCCATCGGCGCGTCGGGCGCCATCCTCACCGTCAAGCTGATGCATGAGCTAGAGCGAAGCCAGGGCCGCTTCGGCCTGGTCAGCCTCTGCATCGGCGGCGGCCAGGGCATCGCGACGATCTTCGAGCGCGTGAGCTAACGGCGCTTCTTACGAGATGCCAACAGGGCAGGCCTGGCGGCCTGCCCTGTTTTCATTCGACTGTCGCCGCAACTACGGCAGCATGACGGTAAACGTATCGCTGCCGAAGGCGCTGTCCTCAGTTCGCAAATGGAAGGTTTCGACCAGCAGCTTCACGCCGGGCGGGACGGGCTTGTCGAAGACTATCGACACGCCATCCGAAGTCACATTGACCGAGCCGCCGGCCGGCGGAGCGTCGTTGATACTGTCGGCGTGAACCTCAACGAGGCCGACCTGCCCTCCCAGCGTAACCCTCACCGCGAAGCTAAAGTCGTCGAAGAAGGCCTCGCTGGGGTCGCCTCCGAGCGTCACGAACACCTCGGTCTGGCTGCCCGATGCGCTAATAGTAACGCTCCGGATGTCGACCACGGCATCGCTCCCACCGCCCACGACGACCTCGTCGCCAGTCGGGTCGGTATACGTCGTCCCGGACCCTCCCGTCGGCGCGGACGTAGCCACGCCGGGCACAGGCGTATTCGTGGACTCGGGCACGGGCGTGTTCGTGGGCATAGGCGTGTCCGTGGGCATGGCTTCGGCGCACGTGGCGTCACCAAATAGGCCTATGGACTGCATCCGTAGGCCTTCAGGGTGATCTAGTGGTGCCATATCATATAACATCGTAGCGCCGTAGGTACCTTCTCCCTCTTCGCAAAAGTACGTGAACAGCTCCGAATTACCAAAACCGGGGAGAAAATTATCATACTCAAAACTGACTGGTAGCCCATCCACCACACTCCGGGTATAGAATGGTTGCAGCACTACATCGTGGAGGCTTACCGCCACCTGGCCTTCCTCGAGCAGCCCAAATCCCGAGGGGCCTAATTCATTTTCTACGTGAGCGAGGTTAAAGAAGAAGATTCGAACCGTGAAAAAGTTGTCCGGAGCGATGCGAATGGTGCCGGGGTCCACCCCTAATATGACTGTGCCTCTCTGCGTGGTAATAATGCTGAAGTGGTCAAGCTTTCCCCGCACTACAACTGTCCCGTCAGCGAGCGAAGCCTCTGTCACCAGCTCGTCCAGGAACTCCAGCTCGCCGTCCTCGTCCTGGGTCACTAGCTGGTAGGCGAAGGTGCCGTTCTCCGGCTGATCCTCGGGGAGGTCGTCTTTACCCAGCTCCAGCGTGACCGGCACTGGCTCGTTGAACACCAGGCCGTCCGGCTCCAAGCGATAGGCCGGGCCGGACCCGCTCGCCTCGCGCAGCGCCTCCGGCAGATCATCGACGGAGACGGTGGTGATCGTGATCTCGACCTCCCCGTCCAGCGCGCCGGCCGGGATATCGAGCGTCAGCTTGCCGTCTTCGCTCGTGACCACGCCGCCCTCGGCGCCGATCACGACCTTGCCGTCGTCGCCACCGCCGCCGCAGGAGACGGCGACGCTGACGAAGGCGATGAGTACGATCGCCGGTAGTAGCGTTCGCATGGGTGACCTTCTTTATCCTCGGCGGTCAACATATCGCAATGGGTGGCTACGCTCCACCGACGGGATCCTCGCAGGTGAGGGTCTTCAGACCCTCGCGGCGCGGTCGGACAGACCTGACGGCCTGTCCCTACGAGGCCGGATTAGGAGCGACGCTCTAGCAGCGGCTCCACCCATCGCCAGATCGACTCAGCGACGGCTATCAGCGCTGCTACTGGCGAAAGTCCCAGCCGGTGTTGCGCTCCGGCGTGAACCGGATGTAGACTCGCTTTCCCCAGCCGATGAGCTGTTTGGCGTACTCGGTGCCCGCTTCCTGCCCGCCCCGATAGCTGGCGAAGAGCTTGCCCATGCCATCTGCGTCGTTCTCCGGGCCTTCCACCGTTGCCGTGCCCCAGTAGTGGATGCCTGTATACGGAAAGTCGGTGGTATCGATCAGCAGTGAGCACTTCGAGTTCCGCTTCAGGTTCTTCACGGCAGCCGAATCCTCGAACGTGTTCATCAGGATCGTTCCGTTTTCCGCCCCGAACCATATTGGAGTGATCCGCACACTCCCCGTTCGTGACGTGGTAGCGAGCTTGGCAACAAGCGGCTTGCTCAGCAACTCCTTGAGCGCATCGTCGCTAAGCGCTGGCATCTCTGGCATCTGATAGACCTCCTTGAACTACCCTCTCGATTCGAGATTGTGCTACCGTCCAGTAGTATTTAGCACACGGTAACTATTACCACACTCACAGTACAAGCGATAACCGCCAACGTCCATCGGTTCGCACGATCTTTGGGCGGCATGGCTAAGCCAAGCTAAGGAACTTCGTAGGCGAGGGTCTTCAGACACTCGCGGCGCCGTCGGACAGACCTGAAGGTCTGTCCCTACGAGGTCGGATTAGGAGCGGCGCTCCAGCAGCGGTGCCACCCATCGCCAGATCGATCTTCGAGCGGCATGGCTAAGCCAAGCTAAGGAACTTCGTAGGCGAGGGTCTTCAGACCCTCGCGGCGCCGTCGGACAAATCTGAAGGTCTGTCCCTACGAGGTCGGATTAGGAGCGACGCTTTAGCAGCGGCTCCACCCGTCGCCAGATCGACTCGGCGACAGCGTCCGGCGACTGGCGCGCATCGACCAGCAGCCAGCGATCGGGCTCGCGCTCGGCCAGCGTTTGGTAGCCGGCGCGCACTCGCTCATGGAACGCCACCGCCTCGCGCTCGAAGCGGTCGGCGGTACCGGCCGCCCTCGCGCGTGCCAGCCCCGCCTCCACGGACAGATCGAGCAGCACGGTCAGCTTCGGCCGCAGGCCGCCCGTTGCAATCTCGTTGAGCCGCTCGATCACCTCGGCCTCCACGCCGCGGCCGAAGCCTTGGTAGGCGACGGTTGAATCTGCGAAGCGGTCGCAGACGACGACATCGCCGCGGGCGATCGCTGGCGCGATCACGCGCTCCACCAGCTCGGCGCGGGCGGCGACGAAGAGGAACGTCTCGATAAGTGGGTGCAGGGGCGAATCGCCGCTGCCAGCGAGACTGAGGACGATGTCGCGCAGCCGTTCGCCCAGCGGAGTGCCGCCGGGCTCGCGGGTGAGAACAGCGGTGACTCCCCGCTCCTCAAGGCGCTGCAGCAGCGCGTTCGACTGCACCGACTTGCCCGCGCCATCGCCGCCCTCCAGCGTGATGAAGAGACCGCTCTGGCCCGCTATCTGCGCCACCTATCCCTCGGGCGGCTGGCCGCCGTCCGGCTGGAAGAGCTGCACCCGGCGGTGAGGCTCGCGGCCCAGGCTGCGTGACGAGACGTTGTAGCGTTGGGCCAGCTCGTGCTGGAGGCGGCGGATGTAGGCGTTCTGCGGCGCCAACTCTACCAGCCGGCCGCCGTCAGCCACCTGAAGCGAGCCGTCCTCCGCCTCCTCCAAGGCTTGGGCGATAGGATCGACGGTGCGGGTGGATTCCTGCATCGAGAGCAAGCATTGCTCCATCTGGGCGACGGTGTTGGCCCGGAGCACATAGATCGGCACGCCTCGCGCTTCGGCCTCGCGCAGCGCCGGCAGCTTCCGGCGATAGTAGTTGCGCAGCGTGATGACGACGTCGGCATCCGCCAGATGCTCGGCCAGCGTGGCAGCGACGGCCGTCTGGCGCACCGCCTGATCCAGCCGCCGCCGCGAAACACCGAACGCGTAGATGCGCCGGGGCGGCGTCTCGGGCTCCGGGCCCTGCCGCTCAAGCACTCGCTGCTCCTGCGCCAGGTCGCGTGTGGTGAAGATCCGGAGCTTCCCATCTTCGTCCATCTCCCGCACCTCGGGCGCCTCTTCGAAGCCCCGCAGCAGCGCATCGACGGTGCTGGCGACATCCTCGTGGATCGCGACGCGATCCCAGCTCTGGATCTCCACCAATACGTCGAAGGTGGGAGGCGCTCGCCGTTCGAGCACTGTCTTCTGCGTACGACGCCGCCGCGCCTCCTCGTCGGAGAGGGTGACCGACTGGATGCCGCCTATCAGGTCCGCAAGGGTGGGGTTGGACACCAGGTTCTGCAGCTCGTTGCCGTGGGCGGTGGCGACGAGCTGTACGCCTCGCTCGGCGATGGTGCGCGCGGCCACCGCCTCGAGCTCCGTGCCGATCTCGTCGATGACGATCACCTCCGGCATGTGATTCTCCACCGCCTCGATCATCACCGCATGCTGTCGGGAGGGCGTGGGCACCTGCATCCGGCGCGCCTTGCCGATGGCCGGGTGGGGGATATCGCCGTCGCCGGCGATCTCGTTCGACGTGTCGACGATGATCACTCGCTTGTTCAGATCGTCGGCGAGCACGCGCGCCACCTCCCGCAGCATCGTCGTCTTGCCAACGCCGGGGCGGCCCAGCAGGAGAATGCTCTTGCCCGTGGTGACCAGGTCCTCGATCACGCGAATGGTGCCGTACACCGCCCGCCCGACGCGACAGGTGAGCCCGACAACGCGTCCCTGGCGGTTGCACATGCGAGAGATGCGGTGCAGCGTGCGCTCGATGCCGGCCCGGTTGTCGTCGCTGAACTCGCTGATGCGGCTGATGACGTACTGGATATCGTCGTCGGTCACCTCGACCTCGCTCATCACAACTTCGCGGCCGGGGAAGCGCGCCTCCGGCACCCGGCCCAGGTCCATCACCACCTCCAGCAGCTCGTGCTTGTCGTCGCGCTCACGCAGCAGAGCGACGATGTGCGTCGGCAGCGCCTCCAGGATGGCATCCAGGTCATCGGTGATGATCTTTTGTGGTATCACGGCTTTCTCCACTACGTCTGCACTCCGGTGGCCGGCGCGAGCTCCGACATCCGCACCGGCCGAGTCGTACGGCGCGCGAGCACGGTGAACTCGTCCCGCTCGACGAATCCGCGGTCGGCCAATCGTTCGCGCAGGCCCGGCGCAAAGTCCGGCGCTAGGATGAACAGCGCCGACTGCTCGGCCAGCCGCGCCAGCGCCGCATCGATAAGCTGGTCGAGCAGCTCCGGCGCTGATGGATCGGCCATCAGCTCAAAGCGCCCCAGCTCGCCGACGGCGGCAGTTCGCAGCCAGCCAGCGATGCGGCCGCCTTGGTCCACGACCCGCTGGTGGGCGCGGCGTGGCGGCGACATCCGCTCCCGGGTCGCCTGCCACTCGCCGAAAGTAGCCGCCTCGACCTGCCGGACCGGCTCCGGCGTTGATAGGTTGTAGAGCCGGAAGGCGGGGTAGGCATCGGCGCGGCTCCAACGCCGGAGCCCGCCGCCGCTGGGCTGGGCCTGCTTCGGCTCCGACCCATTCGATGCGCCATTTCGGAGGCTCGCTGCGGCCATCAGCCGTTCGGTCAGGTAAGGCGAGAAGCCGGAGCGGCAGGCCGTCTTCAGCACGTCGCTGCCGGAGGCCACTCGCAGAAAGACCTTCTCCGCGCCGGCGCGGCCGGCATCGGCGGCTACCTGATCGAGCAAGCCCAACAGCACGCCGGAATCGTCCTCGGCCGCGTCGATCAGGCAGTCGATCTCCCAGGCGGCCTTCGAACCGCGACGGCGGGCGGAGACCAGACCGCGCAGGGTGGCGCCCTTGACGCTGATCCAGGTGTGGCGGCCAGTGGCGAAGGAGAACCACTGCTCCAGCGCCGTCTCCAGCGGGTGCGGCGAGGCCTCCTTGCCGATGCGGTCGGGGGTGTGCGCCTCGTTCGGGAACACGCGACCGTTGTACGCCACCAGGGCGACGAGGTCGGTCGGGCGGACGGTGCGAGCCGTGGTCATGGCAGATCTCGCGTTGCGCTCCCCTCTCCGGCTGCCGTCGCCTGCTCAACGCGCCCGGACGACGTTCGGCCGTTCGCCGACAGCTCCAGGAAGTATCGATGGAACCGCTCGTCGTCCGTGAGCTCCGGGTGGAAGGCCGTCGCGAGCAGCTTCCCCTGGCGGGCGGCGACGACCGTGCCGTCGCTCAGCCTCGCGAGCGCTTCCGCCTCCGGCCCGACGCTGTTGATGCGGGGGGCGCGAATAAAGACGGCGCGAAACGGCTGCGGCCCCAGTACTGATATCGACAGCGACGCCTCAAAGCTGTCCACCTGACGGCCGAAAGCATTCCGCTCGATGTCGATGTCCATCAGCTTCAGCCCCTCGCGGTCAAGATCCGGCGCGCGCTCCGCCAGGAGGATAGCGCCGGCGCAAGTGCCCCAGACGGCCAGCCCGTCACCGGCAAGCTCACGTATCGGCTCCAGCAGCTTCCATTGGTGGAGCAGCCGGCCGATGGTGGTACTCTCGCCGCCGGGGATGATCAAACCGTCGAGGCCATCGAGCTGCTCCGGCAGGCGCACCGAGACGGCCTCTGCGCCGAGCCGCTGGAGGATTGCGATGTGCTCCGCGAAGTCACCCTGAAGGGCAAGTACGCCGATCGTGGTCATGTCTCGCTTACCAGCCACGTTTGGCCAGGAGCTCCTCCTCGGGGATCTCGTTCATATCGATGCCGCGCATCGGCTCGCCCAGGCCACGCGAGACCTCGGCGATGATCTTGGGGTCCTGGTAGTGCGTGACCGCCTGGACGATGGCGTGGGCGCGCGCAGCCGGGTCCTCAGACTTGTAGATGCCGGAGCCGACGAAGACGCCATCGGCGCCCAACTGCATCATCAGCGCCGCGTCGGCCGGGGTGGCGACACCGCCCGCGGCGAAGTTCACCACCGGCAGCCTGCCCAGCTCGCGAGTCTGGCGCACCAGGTCGTACGGTGCGCCCAGCTCCTTCGCCTCGGCCATCAGCTCGTCCTCCGGCAACGCCTGGAGACGGCGGATGCCGTCCCAGACGTTGCGCATGTGGCGCACCGCCTCGACGATATTGCCGGTGCCCGCCTCGCCCTTGGTGCGGATCATCGCCGCGCCTTCGCCGATACGGCGGAGCGCCTCGCCTAAATCGCGGCAGCCGCAGACGAAGGGTACTTTGAACGCATGCTTGTGCACGTGATAGCGTTCGTCGGCCGGAGTGAGCACCTCGGACTCATCGATATAATCGACGCCCAGCGCTTGGAGCACCTGCGCCTCGACAAGATGGCCGATGCGACACTTGGCCATGACCGGGATGGTCACCGTCTCCATGATGCGCCCGATCACCTCTGGGTCTGACATGCGCGCGACGCCTCCATCAGCCCGGATATCGGCGGGGACGCGCTCGAGTGCCATCACGGCGCAGGCGCCGGCTTCCTCGGCGATCTTCGCCTGATCGGGCGTCACCACGTCCATGATCACGCCACCCTTGAGCATCTGGGCCAGGCCGCTCTTGACGCTCCAGCTGCCCGTTTCGTTTTCCGGAGCTGAGCCGTTGCCGTCCTGCCGTACCATCGCGAGTCTCCTATCGATACCACCCGTCAGCGTTGCGGATTATCTCTTCGTCTATTCTATCCTAGCCTCGACACGCCAACAAGGAGATGCACCGAAAACCTTGCTCGTGCAGAACAGGCCTGCCTATAATGCCCATACCTGCCCGCTGGGCGGCATATGCGATAAGTAGAGGTTGCTAACTTTTGCCCTCACCGGAATCAACAGCGCACTTGCGCTCCATCATGGTGCCGGTCGATGGCTCCCATGCCAGCCTGCAAGCCGTTGCCCTCGCCTGCGACATCGCGCGCAAGAACAAGGGGAGTGTCTCCGTCGTGCACGTCATCGAGGTGAAGCGCACGATGCCCCTGGACGCGGAGCTTGAGGGGGAGGCAGCTGCAGGCGAAGAAGTCCTCACCCAAGCAGCGCGGGTGGCCCGAGAACAGGACTTCGACGTGGATAGCGAGATCCTCCAAGCGCGAGAGGCCAGCCACGCCATCGTCGACGAAGCGATCGAGCGCGGCGCTGACCTGATCATCCTCGGAATGGAGTATAAGCAGCCGTTCGGTGAGTTCCAGCTTGGCCGGGTGATCCAGTACGTGATGCGGAGCGCCCCGTGCGAAGTGTGGGTGTGCCGCCACCCGGTGAAGGAGTGAGCATGAAGGTCGTCATTATGGGTTGCGGCCGCGTCGGCTCCGAGCTGGCCAAGACGCTCGACGAGGAGGGGCACCAGGTGAGCATCATGGACATCAATGCCCATCAGTTCACGCGCTTCCTGCCCGAGACGTTCAGCGGCCGCAAGATCACCGGCAACGGCATTGACCAGGACGCCCTGCGCCGAGCGGGCATCGAGGAAGCAGACGCCTTCGTGGCAGTCACCCCCGGCGATAACCGCAACGTAATGGCCTGCCAGATCGCGAAGCACATCTTCGACGTAGAGCGGGTGGTCTGTCGCATCTACGACCCCATCCGCGAGGAGATGTACCACGGCCTCGGCCTGCGTACGATCTCCCCTACCAAAGTGGGAGCTCGGCTCATCAGAGAGGCGCTGGACGCAGAGGAGACCGAGACAGCGGCCGAGCCAGAGAACGCCCCAGCGCCGGAGACCGCCGGATAGAGGACAGCTCATGTATATCATCATCGTCGGTGGAGGAAAGGTGGGCTACTATCTAGCCAAGGAGCTGGTTGAAGCCGACCACGAGGTGCTCGTGATCGAACTCGACCCGGTAAGGTGCGCCGAGATCACGGAGACGCTGGGCGATATCGCCCTGCGCGGCGATGGCTGCGAGGTCGCCATCCAGGAGAAGATCGGCAGCGGTCGCGCAGACCTGTTCTTGGCCGTCACCGGCGACGACGAGGACAACCTCGTCGCTTGCCAGGTAGCACGCCACATCTTCAACGTGCCCCGCACGGTAGCACGAATCAACGACCCTAAGAACGAGCTGATCTTCCGCAAGCTGGGCATCGATCTCACCGTGAGCGCCACCTCCGCGATCATGGCCCACATCGAGCAGGAGCTACCCAGCCACCCTCTCATCCCGCTGCTCCAGTTGCGCAGCGGCTTCGAGATCGTCGAGGTGAAGGTACCGGAGGGAGCGGCGGCGGTAGACATGCCGATCAAGGACGTGCGGCTGCCGAACCAGTCGCTCATCTGGGGAATCGTCGATGCCGATGGTAACCCCAAGGCGCCGACCGCCGACACGATCCTCCACGCCGGCGACGAAGTGGTCGCAGTCACCCGGCTGGAGAGCGAAGAGGCGTTCCGAAACGCCCTCACCGCGCCCCCGCCCGAACGGAGCTTCTGACGCAGCCATGCGCCGCCTGGCTTACCTGGGCCCTCCCGGCACGTTTAGCGAGGAGGCGGCCCTGCGCTATGACGCCACCGCGCAGCACCTCCCGTTCGCCAGCGAGGCCGCCGTCGCCGCCGCTGTCGAGTCGGGCAACGCCGACGAAGGCGTGCTCGCCATCGAGAACAGCCTGGAAGGCTCCGTCACCCGCACGCTGGATGTCCTCATCCACGAATCGAAGCTCGCCATTCGCGGTGAGCTGATCCTGCCCATCGAACTCTGCCTCATCGTGCGGCCCGGCATGACCGCCGGCGACGTGCGAGCCGTCTACTCCCATCCGCAGCCGCTGAATCAGTGCCGCCGGTTCATCGAACGGCAGTTCCCCAATGCAAGGCAGGAGGCGTCCCTCTCCACCGCCGCCGCCGTCGAGGAGATGCTGCGCGTAGAGGGCGGCGCCGCGATCGGCCCGGCGCGCGCCGCCGAGCTGCACGACGCCCATATCCTGACGCGCGGCGTCCAGGACAGCCCCCACAACGAGACCCGCTTCGTCGTCGTCGGCCAGGCCGACGACGCACCCTCCGGCCGCGACAAGACGTCCATCGCATTCACGATCGCCCATGACCAGTCGGGCACGCTGGTGGGGGTGCTCCACGAGTTCTCCGATCGCGACATCAACCTGACTAAGATCGAGTCGCGCCCCTCTCGCGAGGAGTTGGGCGTCTACATCTTCCTGGTCGATCTGGAGGGCCATCGAGCAGAGCCCATCGTGGCCGAGGCGCTAGCCGCCGTGAAAGCGAACGCCAACTTCTTTCGCATGCTGGGCTCCTACCCTCGCTCCGGCGATGCCCGAGATCCCTGACCTCGAGGCGATCCGCGGGTTCCTGAACCAGCGTCTGCCCGGCGTTCGCATCGAGCGCGCCGAATTCCTCATCCCCGTCGTCTTTCGCGTCCCGAAGGAGGAGTTCGTGCGGACGTTGGAGGGCAACGTCTTCGGCGAGACGCAGCGGCACGGGAAGTTCCTCATCCTCGCGCTGGAGAGCGACGACCTGCTGGTGATCAACCCCATGCTCACCGGCCGCTTCCAGTACCTGCAGCCGGAGGAGAAGCGCCGGGCGCGCACCTGCCTGGTGCTGAGCCTGGCGAACGGCTGGGAGCTTCGCTACGCCGACGACCGCGTCATGGGCAAGGTCTACCTGCTGCCCCGCGAGCGGCTGCACGAGTTGCCGCAGTTCGAGGAGATGGGGCCCGACGCCCTGGCGATCTCGCGGGAGGAGTTCAGCGAGCGCATCCGACGCTTCCGGGGGCAGATCAAGAACATCCTGGTGAACTATCGCTTCGTCGCCGGCATCGGCAACGCCTACTCGGACGAGATCTTGTTCGCGGCGCGCCTCCACCCCTATCGCAAGCGCACGTCGCTGAGCGACGACGAGATCGAGCGGCTGTACGAGGCGCTGGGCAAGGTCTTCGCCTGGGCGACGCCGCTCGTGGCGGAGCAGATGCGCGAGGAGCTGAACTACGAGGAGCGCCGCGACTTCCTCAAGATCCACCGTCGCGGCGGCGAGCCCTGCCCCGTCTGCGGCACCCGCATCACGGAGATCACCGCCGGTCAGCGCATCACCAACTTCTGCCGCAACTGCCAGCCCGGTTGAGCACTCCTGATAGCCAAGCCAAAGGGCCTATTGAGCAAAGCCGTAGCCGAGCCTTTCCAGGCTCGGCTACAGATGCTGCGGCGAGGCTGGAAAGCCTCGCCTACGGGAGTCTTGTACTACGCTCTCACTCCCTTCGGCACGGGCCGTTCGCATTTGCAGAGATACAAAAGCCCCCGCTGCATCGGGAGCCTGATTGCCGGTTGCTGCTAGCTGCGGCGGGCTAGGAGTAGCCGTCCGCGTCTTCCCAGCCGGGGATGAATTTTCGCCAGCCTTCCTGCCTATCCAGGTAGCGATACACCACGTAGTAGCTGCTCATCTTCGGCGCGAACGGTTCGCGGAGGAGGCGCATGTGCGCCTCTTTAGGAGAGTGTCCGGCTTTTCGATGGTTGCACTTCTTGCAGGCGGAGACGAGGTTTGCCCACTCGTGGCGGCCGCCGCGATGGCGAGGGATGACGTGATCGAGCGTGAGATCTTTCGTCTGCCGGCCGCAGTACTGGCAGGTAGAGCGGTCGCGGTTGAACACCTCGCGACGGGAGAGGCGCATCCGGGGCCGGGGCCGCCTGATCAGATAGACCATGCGGATGACGGAAGGCAGGCGGTAGACGTAGCGAGCCGTACGGATGCCACCCTCGCCGTGCTCCAGCACCTCTGCCTTGCCGCGGTCGACGAGGACAAAGGCGCGGCGAGCGTTGCACACGTTGAGCGGCTCGTAGCTCTGGTTGAGGACCAGGACGGCACTATCGATCATCAGCTCACCTTAACGCGTTCTCGCCATAATACCAGACGCGCGCCAAAGCGAGCAACGAGATCGAAGGGTGATCGGATGGCCCTCGGCAGCTAGAATTAACCGACCTGGAGGAACCGCAGAAGGGACTCATGGTGTGATCGACAATCGCGAGTGGGCGTTTCTGATCTACCTGGGCGCAGGGCTGGGGCTGTTCCTGCTGCTTGGCAGCCTGCGGTCGATTCTCTTCGAAGCCGTCCGAATTGTACTGAGTCCGGTATTCGTCATCCCGGTGCTGTTGATGGCAGGATGGGTCGTCGGGACGGTTTTCGCCGCAGTTCGTATCGGCTGGTGGGAAGCTGAAGTAACAATGGCTACCGCGGAA
>JACZYW010000034.1 GCA_022570885.1 Chloroflexota bacterium
CCGGGGTCACCGGCTCTTCGATCTTCTGCACCATCGTGCCGTCCGGCGAGAAGATACCCCACCCAGCCCGAAGCTCCGGCTGTCCCTTGTCCTCGCCCATGAGGAAGTTGCCGCTGCCGTCTGGAAGCAGGCAGGCCTGGCCGTTGATATTGTATCGTTCGGTGGGAATGAGTACCGTCATTTCGCCGGTAGCGAGGTCGTACACGTCGAGCTGATTGCCTTGCGGAGCGAGCAGCTTCTCGGTAGCGGCCGGGGGCTCGGCGGTTGGTGTCTCGGCGGCTGGAGTTTCGCCTGCCGGGGTCTCGGCGGCTGGGGCTGCTCCATCGTCGCTGCATGCGACGGCGGCGAACAACACAAGCAGAACCGGGACGCACCAGAAAGAACGAATCAGACTCACGGCTTTACGATGTAGCAGAGAAGCAATCATTGTGTCAAGCCCTCAAGGGTTGCTGAGAACGCGATTCTTGCTAGGGCAGCGGCAAGACCGATACGGCATCGGGGAAGCTGAGGCCGCTGGCGATGATCTCCGGCAACGAAGGCTCGCCGTTCTCATCGAAGGTGACTCTGCGCACCGTCCCCTCTCCGGCGGCCGGGCCGAAGGGGACGGCTGAGCCAGGGGGACGCTCGACGATCGCCAGGTCAGCGTAGTAGAGCGTCCCGTCTGACCCCAGCGCTAAGCCGGCCGGTGTGCCTCCCGTGCCGCCCGCCACGATCGTGCGCACGAAGTTCCCGTCCGAATCGTACTCGTTGATCATCGGCTCCGGCAGGAGGACGCTGGACACGTACCAGTTGCCGTTCGGCGCCTGAACGATGCCAAAGGGAGTCTGCAGCGCTGGACCGCCGTCAATGAACGTCGAGCGGTTGGGAGGTACCGTATCGCACTCGTCCGGGCCATTCGCGAATGGCGGCGAGAAGCGGAGCACTTTGCCCGGCGGGACGGTCTCCGTGACGTAGACACTCCCTTCGCCGGCGATAGCGATGGTGCCAGCCGTGCGTAGAGTGAGATCGAGCAGGCAGAAGGTCTCATACTCCGGCGGGAAGAAGACGATCAGCTTGCCGTCGGAGAAGCCGAAGTTCCCGGTGCCCACATCGGTGACGAAGAGCCTTCCTTCGCTGTCGAAGCCGCAGCCGAACGGATCGGGCTGCTCCGCCTCGCCCTCGCTCTCGGGCTCGGCGATCTTCTTCACCAGCATCCCGTCCGGCGAGAAGATGCCCCAGCCAACCCGAATCTCCGGCTGCCCTGTGTCCTCGCCCATGAGGAAGTTGCCGCTGCCGTCTGGAAGCAGGCAGGCCTGCCCGTTGACCGTATTTCGGTCGGCGGGAATGAGTACCGTCACTTGGCCGGTGACGCGGCCGTTGACGATATCGTATATGTCGAGCCGGTTGTCCTGCGGGGCGTACAGCCGTTCAGTCTCGCACCCCGGCGCTCCGGCGATGCAGAACGCCCAGACGCCAGCCCGTCGCAGACCTCGCTCGGCTGCTTCCTCTATGCTAGTCGCGCTCTGGGCGCCGAAGCCTGAGCCCACAAACACTTCTCCGTCCACAATGACAGCCTGAGAGAACGCGAGCTCACCAAGCCGAAGGGAGACGAGGATCTCGCCCGTGTCCGCATCGAAGCCGCGCAGGCGGTTGTCCACGCCTCCCATGAAGACGACTCCGGGGACGGCGCTTGTCGGGCCGTAGAAGGGGGCCGCGTCTTCCGACCAGAGGACTTCGCCATCGTCCGCGCGCAGGGCCCAGGCTGATGGGCGCTGGAACTCTTCAATCGATTTGCCTATTCCGGTACCGAAGAAGACCATCCCCTCGCCGACGGCCGCAGTGCCGGTGATGCCGCCGATGGCGCCCCCTGCCACGACGTTGGTCTGCCAGTATGGCTCCACCTGCCCCGTCAGTTCGTTTACTCCGTCGCGGTCGAGCAGGTAGTAGGTGCCGTCCTTGTTCCCTACGCCCACGACCTCGCGCTCCTCACCTTCGATCGTGGTCACGAAGAGGTTCGGCGCTGCACCGAACGCGAGGTCCGCGTTGTCTATCTCTCGTGGCCGCCATGACCACGACGGCGTGCCGTCGAGTTCGAGCGCGACGAGCGCTTCGTTATACCGCGACATTGGTGGCGAGGGGTCGGGCGTACTCGGGTCATCGTCTGTCTTGCAGTTGCTGGAAGCAAAATAGAGGAGCTCGCGTTCCAAATCCACGCTGACGGGCGACCAGACGTTGCCGCAGGCCGTCTCGGTGCGATCGAAATCGCAGCCCTCACGCGTAGAGTAGAAGTCTTCGGGAAGCCCTAGCTGCTCTGCCGAATGAAACCCGTCGAAGCGCCGGACATCGTCGTCGTCGTCTGGGCGGCAGACAGCGCCGGTGTCCACATCGAAGTACCAACGCAGCCGGCCATCCTCAGCGGAGAGGGCGTAGAATCCACCCTTGCCCGGCGCGTTCTCGTTGACATCCATACCGAAGAGCACGAGGTCTCGCTCGGGAACGACTGCCGGGCTGGAGAGGATCTCATTACGCTCCACGCGAGGGTCACATGTGGTGCAGCCCGTTCCGGCATCGAACTCCCAGAGGAGCTCTCCCGTGGCGGCGTTCAGCGCGTACATCGTCTCGCCGCCCGCGACGTAGACCCGATCGATTCCCCCAACCGGGGCGATGCTGGCCGACGAGACGATCAGCCCATACGAGACGCCCGGGTGAGGCTTAACAGTGAATCGCCAGAGCTCGCTCCCATCGGTGGCGCGGATAGCGTACACGTTACCGTCATACGAGCCCACGACGACGATCCGCACAGGCCCCTCGTCCGGCACGTCCACCGTCGCTACGACCGGCGAGGCGGCCACGGGCCCTTCGGTGGGGAAGTGCCACTTGGCGACAAGACTGCCGACCGTCTCTTTCGTCAGCAGGGTCTCGTGTTGGTTAAAGCTGGTGCGCTCCAGGTTGGCGGCGACGGTCGGCCACTCTCCCACGAGCCCGGACGGGCCCGTAGCGATCGGGGTCTCGCCGGCCGGAGTCTCGCCGGCCGGGCCCGCTCCATCGTCGCTGCAGGCGACAGCGCCGAGCAAGACAAGCAGGACCAAGACGCGCCAGGAAGAACGGATCATGCTCACGGCTCCACGATGTAGCAGAGACGTCATCGTTGTGTCAAGCTCGCAACGCCCGCGATGCGTTTCAGCTAGGCCACATCTTATGGTATGATATCGGCGATGAAAAGCAGTTCTACCTTTACGCGAACGTACCCCAGGACGGTGGCATTAGACGAAGGCTCTATCGACCTCCGCATCATGGAGGCTTCTGACGGCGATGCGATCCTCGCCTTTGCCCGGGATCT
The DNA here is from genome assembly GCA_022570885.1 of Chloroflexota bacterium. Lineage (GTDB taxonomy): Bacteria > Chloroflexota > Dehalococcoidia > DSTF01 > RBG-16-68-14 > JACZTE01. Next base: position 3,320 of record JACZYW010000034.1, read on the forward strand.
CCCACCGGACGATCTGCTCTTCCTTCGGCTCGATATCACCAAGCCCGAGGGAGTGGCAGAGTGGGTGCGCAACATCGAAGCCGGGCGCACCGTCACCATCCTCGCCGAGGACAGCGGGAGCATCGCCGGCTACGCGAGCATCCATCACAACGAAGTGCTCTGGAGCCGGCACGTGGGCGAAATTCGGGTGATCGTTGGTTCGGGGTACCGCAGGCGCGGTTTGGGCCGGCGGCTCACAGACGAGGTGTTTGCTATCGCGCGCGATATCGGCCTGGCGAAGATCAGCGCACAGATGACGCCCGACCAGAAGGGCGCGCGCGCGACCTTCGAACGGCTCGGCTTCCGGCCGGAGGCGCTGCTGGCCGATTTCGTGATGGACCGCGAGGGCAAGCCTCGCGATCTGCTCCTCATGACACACGATGTCGCCGGCTTCAGCGACGTCGAGCACGTGGCGCCGGCGTCCTCTTCCTAGCCCGCCTCTTTCTTCTGTTCTTCCACCATAGCTTCCTGCGATACCGGCGCCCCTCCGTTTCCGGCGGAGTGACCTCTGAACTCCGGCAATTCGAACGCCTCTACACCGGCAGCGCGGCGCAGCTCCAAGAACGATTCGTCTAAGCACTCCTTCAGCCGCTCCACGTCCGGCACCGCATTGGGATCGACCATGAGGCTAAAGTAGAGCTGCTGGTTGTAGCCGGTAACACTCAGGCCAAGTCCCATGTTGAAGCTCAACGGCACCAGTGGGTAGTGGGCAAGCATCAGGTGGCCCACGCTGTAGAGCGGAATCATGGGGCCTGGCACGTTGGTACAGACCATATCGACCAGGGGGTTGGTGACGGGCGCCCCTTCCGCCAGCGCCTGAATCGGCGCCGGGGCCTGGCCCGCCAGCCGCGACAGCAGCTCCAGTCCGCCAGCCTGATTCTCCCGCTTCAGCAAGTCCAGCCGCTCGCGAACGGTCTGTAGCCGCGCAACAGGATCGGCCTCAGCAATCGGAAGCGAGGTGATCATGCAGGAGAGATGGTTGCCCAACACCCCTTCCTCGCCCTCCAGCCGGATATTGACCGGGATCGCCACCCGAGGTTCCGGTCCAGCGTCGTCCCCACCGAGGTAGCGTCGCAGCGCCCCGGCGAGTATGGCAAGCACAACATCGTTCACGGTCCCGCCCAACGAGGTGCGGATCTCCCGCACTTCTACGAAGGACACCTCGCTGAACGCGACGCGCCGCTTCGGACTCAACCGGGTAGCGAAGGGTGCCCTGGGCATCGATTGGCCCCAACGTGGCGAGGCTAAATTGACGGCCCGCATCATGTTCTGCCTCCGTTGCAGAGACGAACGCGGGTCTATCAGGCTCTCCTGAAATTCGCGCAGCATCTCGCGCTGCTGGGCCATTCCCGCCCAGAACGCATCGGTTAGCTGGCTCGCCGGGGAGGGCAGCGGACCTGGGTTCCACGGCTGCGGATCGGGCGCCGGCGCCGGATCTGGGCTGAGATCGAGGATGACCATCAGCAGGCCGATGCCGGAGACGCCGTCTACGAGGCAGTGGTGGACTTTCGAGACGATCCCGCTTCGCCCGCCCTCCAAACCATCGATAATGTACATCTCCCAAAGCGGCTTCGCGCGGTCCAGCGGCCGGGCGAACAGCTCCGCCGCCAGCTCGGTGAGCTGCTCGTCGCTGCCCGGGGACGGCAGCGAGATGTGGTGGACGTGGTTCTGTATCCGAAAGTCAGGGTCGTCCTCCCACGTGGGTTGGGCCAGGTTGAAGGGGACGGCAACCACCCGCTGACGGTAGCGCGGGAGGAGCGGCATGCGGCTATCGAGCTGCGCAACGAAGCGCTCGAACGGGATGAGCCCTTCGTACACGCCGAGCGAGCCGATGTGAAGAGGAGCGTTTGCCCGCTCCCAGTAGAGGAAGGCGGCGTCCTGGGCGGTCAAGCGGCTGGGAATCGTATTTGTCATGCCTATTAATGACCCTCGCGTATCATCCTATGTCCTTCGCCATGGCCACGTCTAGGGGGAAGCCCGATAGTAATGTCGCGGCGATAGCAGATAATATGGTAAGGTATCGTAGCTGGACCTATGTTAGGGAGATCACGCAGTTGAGTACAGCACGGACGGTACGTGGTGATTTCACGCCGGCGGCGGTGCCAATCTGGCGAGAGGTGCTGTTCGGGATCGATTGGGTAGCACTCCACGCCTCACCGGTCTACTACGGGATCGGCGTGCCCCGCGGCGATGGAGCGCCCGTGATCGTGATCCCCGGCTTCCTCGGCTCCGACGATTACCTCAGGGAGATGTACTACTGGCTCCGCAGGATCGGCTATACACCGTACTACTCTCGCATCGGCCGCAACGCGGAGTGCCCTGATGTCCTGACCAACCGGCTCCTTTCGACGATGGACCGCGCTTACAGTGAGACCGGGCGACCGCTCCATCTCATCGGCCACAGCCTTGGCGGGCTGGTCGCTCGCAGCGCCGCGATTCGTCGTCCCGAACAAGTAGCGCAAGTGATCTCGCTCGCCACGCCCTTCCGCGATATCCGCGTACACCCCATCGTGCTCGCAGCCGCGGGCTTCGTCCGCGGGCGGATCCTCGACCGGAAACGCGAGCAAAAGGTGGAGCAGGAGTGCTACACCGGGTCCTGCACCTGTGACTTCGCGACCTCGATCCAGAAAGACGTTCCGGACTCCGTAAGCCGGGCGGCGATCTACACGGAAACCGACGGGGTTATCGACTGGCGAAGCTGCGTGGAGGAAGAGCAGGAGTTGAACACCAAGGTCACCGGTACCCACACCGGCCTCGCCTTCAACCCACAGGTCTACCGCCGAATAGCGAAGCTGCTCGCCGCCAGCCGCTAAGCCCTCCGCCCGTCCCGCAACACGTTCCGACCCACTCACGCCTTACGAAGGAAGCGCCAAGCTTAGTGCACGGCAGCTAGGATACGGTCTGGTTGGGCCATGGCCTGCACCGCCGACTCCATGCGCTCCGTCGCTGCCGCTACGGAATCGTTCTCATCGAACGTAAGCAGCGGGCCCACCTGCACGCGCACCGGCGCCGGGCGCGCCTGCCGTGTCCCCGGCGTAAGGATGTTGGACGCCCCATCGATACGGATGGGCAGAACTGGCACGCCTTGCCGCAGCGCCAAGATCGCGGGGCCCGGATGAAACGGCAACAGTTCGCCTGTCCGTGAGCGGCTGCCTTCCGGGAAGACGAGCAGCGACCAATCGTTCTGGAGAAGCGAAGCCGAATACTCCAGGGCCGCCCGGCCGCCACCACGGGCGATAGGAAAGGCGTTGTAGCGCAGCGAGTACCAAGCGCCCTTCAGCCTCCGGGTATAGAACCGATCCGCAGCCGCCATCACAGCGATCCGGCCGTACAGACGGTTCGGCAGAATCGAGAGGACGATGAGCGTATCGAAGTGGCTGATGTGGTTGGCGATGACGAGCGTTGGGCCGCGCAACCGGTCAAGGTGCTCCAGCCCCGTCACCTCGAACGGACGGCAGAGACGGCGAACGTGGCGGCTCACCACCCACGGCCGGGCCAGCCTCCGGTAGCCCCGCGCCCAGAGGCTGAGAGCCCAGCGATGCGGCAGCGCCTTAACCGACGCCGATGCGCGTTCTCGACCATTCCTGACAAGAACACTTGTCACGATAGCCCTCCCTTGAAACCAATACCTAAAGGACGGTTCCAGTTCCTGCTTAATTCGCTATGACAGTATGCGTTTCGCTAGGAGTGGACGTTGCTGTCCACCCATGTGGCAACCGAGCCCATAGGCATCACCTCCCCGCCTCGAAGCGGGAGATTCCCCATCGATGGGTGGATTCCTGGCTAGGTCTTAGGAGCTGGCTTCTTCGTCTTGCGCTTGCGCTTTCGTCTTTGAAGCCATGGCCGGCTCGCGGGATGCCGTGCGGCCATCGTTGCCTGTAGCCGCCGCCGTTACCGACTGGCCAGTAGCCCGAATCGCTTCGCTGGTGCGGCTGAAGATCCCACGAGAGAGATCGACAACCGCTTCGCCCGCGCTCCGGTTCGCGGCCACCATCCGCTGAAGCACATCCTGAGCATCCTTCTGTGCTTCAGTCAACTCGCCGAACCACTGGCGCGTGACCTCAAGCGCGCGACTTTGCGCCTTCGTCGTCGCCTCAAGCAGCGAGCTGGAGAGGCTGACCATATCCAGCGGAGCGTCCGCCCACTGTTTCCCCAACTCAACCGCTTCACGCTGGCTCCGCTGAGCCTCTTCGATCATTGCGGCCGAGATGCGATGCCCCCGATCGCTAGCAGTCCTGATAGCGTCGATCATGGCATCGTAGTTCTCATTCAGCGCGTCAAAGAATTTTGTTGCGCCATCGTCATTTGCCATAGCCATCCCTCCTTGGATCGCATTCCAGGCATCTCGATTTGCATACAGCTTCCTACAACTTGCGGTGGGTGTCAAGACCCTTTTCTTGTTGGCTCCTGCTTTATGTTGCCTATGACTCTCCTACGGTCGTTATATAGGCCCGACTGCGTGACATCCTGTTGCGTTATGATTGGCCAATATGCACTATTTTGCACAAATAGGGGTTGCAACTCGCCGTCAGTAATGAGAGAATGGGCATTCCTGCAATCGTTTGTGTAACGATGCCGGGGCGCACGAAGGAGATCCAGATGGCCGAACAATCGAATGACCAGGCGAACGAACAGACGAACGACCAAGCGAACGGACAAGCACAGGACGTGGTGCAGCTCTGGCGCGAGTGGCTTACGCTCTCGGAGCGCCAGTTCAACTCGTTTTTTAACGAGGTGATGGGCAGCGACCAGTTCGCCCGCTCAGCGGCCGGGTACATGGAGACCTTCGCCGCCTCCCAACGGCTGATGGCCCAGGGGATGGAGCGCTACCTCTCATTTGTCAACATGCCCTCCCGGAACGATATCGCCAGCCTGGCCGAGACGCTTCAGTCCATTGAGACTCGCCTGGCGCAAATCGAAGAGACGTTGCAGCTTGCCGCGGAAGCGGTCGATGGAAGTCCGGTCGGCGCCCCGTCACGGGAAGAGCCGAAGCGGACGCGACAGCCCGCCGGCGCCCAAGCCGCCGAGGAGAGCGACACAGAACAGTCGGGGATCCCTGCAAATCTCCGGCGACAAGCGTAAGTCGGAGGATCGGCCGAAGCAAGGATGACGAGGCCGAAGATGGTTACCCAATCAACTGATACTCGTTTCGTCGTGGCAGAACAGCTCCGCCGCGAGGTCGATCGCACCCTGGAGCGTTCGCTCCACAGCCTGGACGTCCTGCTGGGACGGCGCGAACCCGCTGTCGGGCTCACGCCGAAGGATACGATCTACTCCCGCGGCACCATGCGCCTCTACCGCTATCGGCCGGTGGTCGACGAGGTGTATCGGGTACCGGTCGTCTTCGTCATGTCGCTCATCAGCAAGCCGTACATCCTCGACCTGGTACCGGGCCAAAGCTTCGTCGAATATCTCCTCAACCAGGGCTACGATGTGTTCATGGTGGACTGGGGTGTCCCCAGGCCTGAAGACCACAAGCTGCGCATGGAGGACTACGTGCTGGACCTGCTGCCGCGCTGCGTCGAGCAGGTTCAGAAGCTCACCAAGGAAGAGGAGTTTTCTTTCCTCGGCTACTGCATGGGTGGAATGTTCGGCTTGATGTACGGTGGCATTTTCCCGGAGGCCGGCTTAAAGAATCTGGCCTGCATCGCCACGCCGGTCGACTTTTCGGGGATGGGGCTGTTTCGCCGCTGGGCGGACCCGCGCTGGTTCAACGTCGACCGCATCGTCGATACGCTCGGCAACATCCCCGCGGAAGCGATCCTCGCCTCGATTGAGATGTTGCGTCCGCTCGACCGCCTGATGGGATACATTCGGCTCTGGGACAACCTCTGGGACGAGACGTACGTCTACAACTGGCGCGTGCGCAACAAGTGGGTCCAAGACCAGATCCCCTTCCCCGGCGAGTGCTATCGGCAGATGATTAAGGAGCTGGTGCAGGGCAACAAGCTGATGAGCAGAGAATTCACGCTTGGCGCGCGGCGGGTAGAGCTGGAGCGCGTACCATGGTCGGTGCTAAACGTGATGGCGGAACACGACCACATCACGCCGTACGATGCGGCCCGCCCCCTGACCTCGCTTGTCGGCAGCGCCGATACACAGGAGCTGGCGCTTAAAGGGGGCCACGTCAGCCTCATTTCCGGAAAGAACGCCATCCTGCGGCTATGGCCCACCGTGAACGAGTGGCTCGCCCCCCGCTCCGTCTAATCGCTCTCTCCACACCCTGAACTAGCTAGAACACCAGCGCTTCGCGCGCACTCCACACACGCGTCGTCAACCCTCGATGCGTGATTCCCCTACTCATGTTCCGGCCCTGGCAGTCGATCCTTTCTATAGCCAACGTGTCCATCATGAAGGTCCGCCGGAACAGGATCGACGGACGGGAGGCCAAATGCCTACGGTTCGGACAAACGGGATCGATTGCTACTATGAGGAGCACGGCTCTGGCGAACCGCTGCTGCTCATTATGGGCTGGGGCGGAAACGCCTCTACCTGGCAACCACAAATTCCCGGCCTAGCCCACCAGTACCGAGTCATCGCCTTCGACAACCGCGGCGTCGGCCGAACGTCTGCGACGGAAGAGCCGTACAGCACCGCCCAGATGGCAGCCGATACCATCGGTCTGCTGGATGCGCTGGAACTGTCTTCGGCCCACATCTTCGGCGTCTCGCTGGGCGGCATGATCGCCCAAGAGCTAGTGCTGGCGCATCCCGAGCGAGTGAGCACACTGATCTTAGGTTGCACCTCGCCCGGCAGCAGTCAGGCATCCGGCGCCGAGAAGTTACAGGACAGCATCGCAAGCTTCCAAGAGGAGACGAAGGAACATAGCCCTGATGCCGGCTGGTTTTCTGATTTCATGAAGCTCCTCTGGACCGAGGAGGCGCTGGCTCAGTCCGACAGCCACGTGCAAGACTTTGTCCTCTCCCTCATCCGCTACCCGCCGACGCCCCACGGCCTGCGAAACCAGGCCGCGGCGATCGCCGCGCACGACGCCTACGACCGCTTGCACCAGATCTCTTGCCCCACGCTGGTCATCACCGGCGGCGAGGACGAACTCATCGCCCCTCGCAACTCCGGCATCCTCGCCGACCACATTCCCAGTGCCGAGCTGCGGGCCTTCCCCGGCCTCAGGCACGCCTTCCATCTGGAACGGCCAGACCTGGTGAACTCGCTCATCGTCGACTTCATCCAGCGGGCAGCCGCAGTCGCCTGAGCGAACCTAGAACCTAGAACCCAGAACCGAACGCTTGGGGCCCGCCCCTGCGACGGGTGTTGCGCGCGCGGATGTTGCGCCTGGAATATGGGCGAATCATAAACGCGCAGCCTAGACGCGGCGGCGACGCCAGATCAGCGCAAACGAGCCGCCCGCTACCAGCGCGACCGCTGCCGCAGCGGCCTCGCCCACGCGCAACGGCAGACGGCTGTCGTCTGCCGGCTCCGCGACGAGGCCGGGCGCTGCTTCAGGCACACCCTCGGCCTCATCGTTGGCACTGTCTGACAATCGCAACTGCACACACTCACGATCAGGCGGGCACTCCGGCGTCGCAGGAGAGCTATACGTCGTCTCATCCGTGATACCGATCTCGCCCTGCTGATTCGTCTTCGGTACTTGTCCATCGTCAGGAGGAACGCTGCTAAAGGTACCGGTTCCGTCAGGTTCCACGGTCTCCAGGCCACTCGTCCAGAGGTTGCCTCCATCCACATCATCGCCCGCGGCGTTATTTGTGGAAATTCTCATTTCAGTCCCGTCCTCCACCGCCTCGGGAGACATGGCGCTCGTGGTGTCCGCGTCGCGCTGGGCCGACGGCTGGCCGAGCACATCGACGCCCACGAGCGCAACGAAGGCGACGAGCGCGACCGAGGCCAGCCCGCCGAGCAGCGCCGGCTGACCGGCGAGCAATGGCGATGGCTTCGCTTGCACCTGGACGTCCGCCTCCCGCAGCGCGAACGAGCGAGGCGCCGTCGCGGGCGGCAGCTCCTGCAGCGCCGAGCGCAGCGCGCGCAGCTCCGCCAGCGCCTCGCGGCAGGGAGTACACGTCTCGATGTGCGCCTCCAGCCGGTCGCGGGCGGGCGGCTCTAGCTGCCCATCGACATAGGCGCTGAGGTCGACATCGCGTATCGGGTGCTTGCGCCAGAAGAACACGCTCTTACTCCTCCACGATCACGTTTCGGCTTCCTTCTGTATGACGAACCAGGTCGCCGAATAGTTCCGGTCGCGCCCGCAGCGATTCCCGCAGGCGAGCCCGGCCACGGCTGATGCGCGATTTCACCGTACCGACGGTGCTCTCCATGCTAACCGCGATCTCATCGTAGCTCAGCCCCTCCACATCGCAAAGGATCACCGCCAGGCGCTGGTCCGGAGGCAGGCCCAGCAGCTCCTGCTGGAGCGCTTCGCTCAGCTCGCCGCGCAGGGCCAGGCTCTCCGGGCCGGCGGCCGAGTCGGCCACGTCCAGCGGCCGGTCGTCGTCGCTATCGGGCGCTGGCGTCTCCAGCGAGAGCTGCGGCCTGCGTCGCCTGCGCCGGATCTCATCGATGCAGACGTTGGCGGCGATGCGAAACAGCCAGGCGCGCAGGTTCTGCCCTCGCATGCGCCCGGCGTTTCGGTACGCGGAGAGGAACGCATCCTGGGCCGCGTCCTCCGCCGCCTGAGGCGAACCGAGCATGCGCAGGCACAGGCTGTACACCCGATCCTGGTACGCGACCACGATGCTGTTGAACGCATCCAGGTCTCCGGCGCGGCTGCGCTCGACCAGCTCTTGCTCATCTAGAGGTGCGGCCATCGTCTCCTTCCGGTCACTCGCGCCATTCTAGCAAGGGGCATCGTTGGCGGGAACTGATCGACGCCCGCCAGCGTCTAGCTACCAACACCAGTAGAAGGAGGCTGAACCATGACGCAGAAACGAACCCCGTTCATCATCCTCGGCATCGTCGGCGCGCTAATCGTCCTGGGCGTCGTCCTCGCCACCGTGCTGCGCGACGGCGGAGACGCCATCGACGGAGACACCGCCGCGATCGGAACCACGGGCGACATCCTGCTGGGCGAAGACGGCGACAGTAAGCTCGGGGACGAATTATCACTGCGCGTTTCTGAAGAGGCCTTCACGAATCAGACGAGCCTCTCGGGCAGCGCAGCCTACGCGTATGATGCCGCGCAGGCGCCGCCCGGCGGAGCTTCCGCCTTTAGTCCGGAACTGCAAAGCCTGCTCGACCGCAAGATCATCCAGAGCACATCGATCGATATCCACGTCGACGAGGTGGGCTTTTACTTCGCGGAGATCATCAGCATCGCGACGACCAACGGCGGCTTCGTCGCCAACTCCACCTTCTCCAACGTCGACGGCGAGCAGGTGGCCGACCTGACCATCCGCGTGCCGAGCGATCGCTACCAGGACGTGCTGAACCGGATCCGCGGCATGGGCGAGGTGCAGCGCGAGAGCTCCGACGCCAACGATATCACCGAGGAGTTCACGGACCTGCAGGCTCGCCTCACGACGCTGCAAGCGACCGAACGGCGCTACCTGGAGCTGCTGGCCGAGGCGGACGGGATCAACGAGATCCTGCTGGTGCAGGACCGGCTCGACTTCGTGCGCGGCCAGATCGAGCAGATCCAGGGGCGGATCAACCTGCTGGAGAACCTGACCGACCTGACGACGATCACCGTCCACCTCCGCCCCGAAGCGGCGGTGGTAGTGGAGCCCGCCCCGGACGGCGACGGCCCGCTGGACGCGGCAGCCTCCGCATGGGGCGCTTCGCTGGACGTCCTGCGCGGCATCGCCACCGGCATACTCGTCGCGGGCGCGTTCTCCTGGTGGCTCGTGCCGCCACTGGCCTTGATAGCCATCGCCACGCGCTGGTGGCTGGGACGCCGCCCGGCCACTCTGCCGGAGACGCCGGCCTAGCGACGAACGCATCCTCTCATTCCCTGCCGAGGAGCGGGCCTGACGGCCCGCTCCTCTCGTGTCATCGGGTTCTGCCCGGCGAAATTAGGTGAGAACCCGTACAGCCAACACTACAGCGTCACCCTGACTTGGCCGATCCTATTCTGAATAGCCCGGGCGCAGCACACGCGACCCGCGAACGATAGGCAGGAGGGCAGGAGGCGCTCCAAGCTGTGCATCACCTCGTCTCGACCTGGCCCTGCCGGAACGGCGTTCGACATAGGCGTGCCGAGCGATGCTGACCGACGCGATCTCCTCGCGCACGCCAGCACTCCTCGAGCACGACGTTGTGCGACGGCTCGTTCCCGCGCTGGCGGTCGCCGTTGCGATACTCGTGCTCGCGCTGCCGATGCTGCGAGCGGAGCCCGCGCCCCTCACCTCCGACGAATCGCTCTACCTCGCCGAGGGCTACAACATCGCTACGGGAGCCGGCCCGCGATACGCCTCGGGTGAGATCGTCAACCACCGGCCGCCCCTCTACCCTGCGCTGCTGTCGCTACCGCTGCGGCTGACCGGCGGCGATCCGGCCAGCGCCTACTGGGTGCCGAAGCTGATCGCGCTCGCGCTGATAGGAGCGACGTTCCTGCTCGGCAGGCAGCTCTTCGGCACGATGGCCGGGGCGCTGGCGGCGCTGCTGGTCTCGGCCAGCGGCTTCCTCCGCTGGCTCGGCACGACGCTCTTCCTCGATGGGGCGGAGACGCTCTTCCTGCTCCTCTTCATGGCATCGCTCTGGCGATCGTTCCAAGATGGATCGGTTCGCTGGTTCGCACTCTCTGGCGTCCTGTTCGCGCTCGCCTTCTGGATCAAGGAGAGCGCGATTCTCTGGCTACCGCTGCCCCTCGCGTTCGCGCTCCTCTCCGGTGAACATCGCAACCGGCGCGTCGCTGCCGGCCTCGCCGCCTACGGAGCGACAGCGGGCGCCCTTCTGGCCGTATGGTGGGCCTGGGTCTACGCGGCGACGGATCGCATCTACTTCTGGGGGCCGCCCGACGCTCGGCTCGCCATATGGATCGGTATCGCCGTCGCGATCGCGGCGCTGCTCGGCCTCGCGTGGTTCGCCGTCGGCAAGCGTGCTGCGCTCCGATTGCCGCTGCTGGCGAATGGCACCGGCGTCGCGCTGGTGGTCGGCTGGGTCATCCTGTTCTTCCTCTTCCTGGAGCTGGGAAGCTGGCCGCTCCCAAAGGAGCACTGGCGGACGGTACCGCAGTACCTCTGGCAGATAGCCGCGGCCAACAGCCAACCGTGGCCGCTGCTCGCCCTGGGCGTCCTCTGGCTGCTTTCGCGCGTCGATATCGACCGGGCGGCGCGATTCCTCGTCCTGGGGCTCGTGCTCTTCCTGCCATTCGCCCTGTTCGTCGCGAACCGCGACTTCGCCTACCGCGACGTGCTGCCGATGCTCTACCTCGCCTACATCGGCGGGGCCGGCCTGGCGGTGGCGCTGCTGCGCTGGGCGGCCGAACGCGCGGGCGTGCTGGTGGTGGCCGGCGCGGTCGTCGTGGGGCTGGTGGTATTCGGGCTCGTCCAGACCGACGAGTTGCTGAATGAGCGCGTGCCCTACGATCGAACGGCAGTAACCCAAACGAACTGGGACAACCCTATGGTGTACGCCGCGGCGAGCTGGCTCCACGAGAACGTGCCCCCCGGCGAACGCATCATGGCCAGCCGCCTCTACTTCTCGCACCTGTACGTGCTCGACGAGGGCCGCCACCCCATCGATCAGCTGCCGACGCTCCGGATCGAGCCGAACGGCGGCGGGACGCCGCTCCTCACTCGCGTCACGACGCTCTTCCGCTGGGAGGACTACCGCATGGGCCCCGCGCACGAAGACGAGCGCTGGCTCTACGTTCGGCGCAACCCGATCAAGACCTACTACATCGGGCTCTCCGAATGGGACCTGCTCCGCACGATCGAGGAGCGAGAGGTGGGCTATCTGGTCATCACCGGCGAGGACGCCGGCTTCAGCTCGTTCACCTATCTGGACTACTTCGAGGAGAACCCGGCCTTCACGCTGGTCTACACCGACCGGCCGTCCAGCGCCAACGGCGTCTATATCTACCGCATCGACCGCGAGCAGCTTTCGCAGCGCGACTATCAAGCCGCGGTCAGCGAGGAGACGCTGGCGGCGCTGGCGAACGAGCTCGGCCTAGCGCCCGAGCAGGTGGCCGTTGGAATCGACCCGGATGGCATCGTCATCCGGCCACAGGAGGACTGAATCGATACGTGGACGGAAGGGATTCCCCCTAGGGGCCTCTCCCGATAGGCGGGTGTAGTAGTGATTGTTACGCTGAATGTATACGCCGACGATGACGATTAGGAGACAGTGATGTCGAAGATCCTGGTGCTCTCGTATCTACCGATCTATCCCACCAACGGTGGCGGCCGAGTGCGCATCCGGCAGTTGGCGACTCACTTGGCCGAGCGGCACGAAGTAACGCTGGTCTGCCCACCGTTTGAAGCGCCGCCTAAGGAGGCGTTTCCCTTTACGGTCCGTGACAACGGCGTTCGCGGCGTACAACAGCTATTCGATCCACGAGCGTACCGCTCGATCATCGAGACCGTCCGGCGCGAACGGCCGGACTACATCCTGCTGGAGTACGTCTGGCAAGGGCTGCACGCCGGCCTTGCGCGGCTGGCGCAGCACATCCCCGTGGTGTTGGACGCCTTCGACGTAGCGACGGTGCGCTTCCGGCGGACGCGCCATCCCCTCTGGCCCATCGTGAGCCTTCTCGAGCGCTGCGTGCTGCGGGCAGCGGACCGCGTCTTCGCCGTATCCGAACAGGATCGCGAACAGCTCATCAAGCTGGGCGCATCCGAGCAGACAACATCCGTCGTCCCCAACGGCGTGGACACGTCGCAGTTCCGCCCCGACCCGAACGCGCGCCGCCGCATTCGGAGGCGTCTCGGCATTCGCCGAGGCGAACGGCTCCTCTTCTTCTTCGGTCAACTCGATTACCCGCCCAACGCTGAAGCGGTGCGTGTGCTGGCGCAGGAGGTCATGCCGCGGCTGGACGAGAGGTATCGCCTCGCCATCGCCGGTCGAGGACCGGTGGCGCAGCTGCGCGAGACCTACGGCGGAGGGCGAATCGAATTCCTGGGGCCAGTAGAGGAACTGCCAGACTACATCAATGCCGCGGACGCGGTCGTCGCGCCGATACTGCAGGGCAGCGGGACGCGTCTCAAGCTGATCGAGAGCGTCGCGTGCGGTGCGCCGACCGTGACGACCTCGATAGG
>JACZYW010000171.1 GCA_022570885.1 Chloroflexota bacterium
GGTCTTCCTCCGCCTGCTTCGAGAGCCGGTAGCGAGCCGAGACCACCTTCACCAACAGCTCAATGCTGCGCAGCATCAGCGGCAGATCCTCCGGCCGCTCCGACAGCACCGCTCGCAGCTTCATCCGCAGCAGGGCGATCTCCTTATCCAGCCCTTCGATGTCCGAAGCGGCCTCCAGCTCGATCCGAGCAGCCGAGTCGAGCGCGCTGCCGTAGAAGTCCTGCTCCAGCTTCGAGCGGCGATGGGCTCGCCCCGAAGACCGGGGCGATCTTCGGCGGCCGGCCGGCTTCCGGGCCAGGTCAGCGTCCTCGCCGGGCACCAGGGTTCCTCTCCAGCAGCTCCATCAGGTTCTCGAGCGTCTCCGGCGGCAGCCGCGTCGCCGCGTCGGCCACGCCCAGCAGCAGACAGAGCGCGGCCAGCGACCACGCCCGCCGTTCCAACGCCAGCGCCAACACCGATGTCGCCATCGCTACGACCGTAGCCTCCGCAACACCAGCATCGAGATGAAGACGGTAGCGGCGAGGAGCGGCAGCCGCGCCAGCGCCCAGCCGCCCGGCGAAAGCTCGCCCAGCGGGCTCAGCCCCTGCTGCCACCAGAACAACGCCTGCGAGAAGAGCGCCCCGGCCACGGCCGCAGCGCTCACCAGCGCCAGCGCGAACGCCGCCACGCGGCGCGATCGCGACTCCTCCGGCCGTAGCCAGTAAGCGACGAAGTAGCCGGCGTTCAGCAGTCCACAGGCCGCCGTCGCCAGGTCTTGTGCAACGACCAGACTGGCCAGCTTCACCCGCGCCTCCCTCATGCCGGGCTGCGCCGTCGGCAGCCTGGGACGTAGGGTTAGAATAGAATAGATGTTCTATTCCGTCAATAGGAGGCTGGCATGGCGCAACGACCATGCCTGGGCTGAGAGCATGGCCGTCTCGTAGGGGATATCCCTACGCAGATTTCCCGCAGATGGCCGATGCTAGAAGTGGAGGCCTAGAAGATCATGGCAAACGACGACAAACGCACCGAGCTTAATCAGCTAGACGAAGGCGACTGGCTTCACGCCTTGCTGGCCGAAGGCCAGATGCAGATCGCCAAGCACCCCAAGCCGCAAGCGGTGAAGCGTATCCGCCAGCGTCTGTTTGATGAGATCGAGCGGCCTGAGCAGGCCGCCGCCTAGCTCACCTACTTAGCCAACGAGTAGCTCGTTCCGAGCCGCCACCACGTTCGGGTGGAGCGGCCATCCCTGCGCGAGCGCCCGCGATACGTGCAGGTCCAGCAGGCAACGCATCGCCGCCTCCAGACTCTCGTCGGCGAGCCGGCGCGCCTCAGCCAAGGCCGGTTCGCCCCGTAGCTTCCCCGGTTCGATCTTGTCGACGACGAAGATAAGCCGCTCCAGCGCGCTCATCCCCGCCCGGCCCGTCGTGTGATAGCGAGCCGCCGCCAACACCTCCTCGTCCGCCACACCGAAGCGCTCAGCCATCAGCCGAGCGCTGAGCGCGCCATGGAGCAGGATCGGCGCAGAGCGCTCCACCTCGGAAGGCTCCAGGCCCGCCGCCTCTGCCTGTCGCAATAGCTCCGACGGCCGCTCCGCGCGCTCCAGGTCGTGCCCCAGCGCCGCCACCACCGCCCGCTCCTCGTCGATCCCGTATCGCGGGGCCAGGCGGCGCGCCTCCTCTACCACCCGCAGCACGTGGTCGCGCAGGCCGCTCGGCAGCTTCGCCACCGCCTCCTCCAACGCCGCCCGTGCTCCTATCGTCGTCATCGCTCCTAGCATAACAAAGGCCCCTCTCTGGAGAGGGGCCTCTCTGGGTCGGTGGTAAATCAACTCCCGCAGGCTTGAAAACGCTATCGGCCAGCCATCTCGCGCAGGCGACGCACCCGCTCTTCCATCGGCGGGTGGGTGCTGAAGAGCGACACCAGCCCGCCGCCTCGGAAGGGGTTGACGATGTAGAGGTGCGCGGTCGATTCGGCCATCGGCGTCGCCTCCATCGGGCGCTCCTTCACGCCCTGTTGCAGCTTCTCCAAGGCGCTGGCCAGCGCCAGCGGATCGTGGGTGATCTCGGCGCCCGAGATGTCGGCCTGGTATTCGCGCGCCCGCGAGATGCCCGCCTGGATCAGTCCGGCAGCTAGCGGAGCCAGCAGGAAGGCCGCCAGCGAGATGATCGCGCCGTAGCCTCCGCGGCCCCGGAAGAAGAGGCTCATCCAGGCCAGCATGCTGATCGCCCCTGCCAGCGTCGCGACGATCGAGCTGGTAAGGATATCGCGGTTCTTCACGTGGCCAAGCTCGTGGCCCAGCACGCCTCGCAGCTCGCGTTCGCTCAGCAGGCTCTGGATGCCGGTGGTCACCGCCACCGCCGCGTGCTGCGGGTTTCGACCGGTGGCGAAGGCGTTCGGCGTGTCGCTCTGGATGATGTACACCTTGGGCTTGGGCAACCGCGCCTGGGCCGCTACCGCCTCAACCATCGCGTGCAGTTTGGGCGCATCCTGGAGCGAGACTTCATGCGCGCCCGCCATCCGCAGCGCCAGCTTGTCCGACGACCAGTAGGCGAAGAAGTTCATCGCCCCCCCGAAGCCGAGCGCGATGACGAGGCCGATTGGCCCGCCCAAGAAATAGCCAACGCCGAGGAAGAGGCTGGTGAGCGCCGCCAGCAGCACCGTCGTTTTCAGCATATTCATCGTCTCAATTACACCTCCGAGCATCGAGTGCTAGTAGTAAAATCAGTGTACCATACGCGAATCGCGCCCTCGGACCGCACCTGACCGGTGCGGCATGCGGCGAACCAGCCACAGCACGAACACAGCCTCGTAGGGACAGACCTTCAGGTCTGTTCGCCTCAGGCCTGTACCGTCGATCACTACCGCACCATGAATGATGCTGCATGCGACACAGGATGCGCCCCAGATTTCGGCGCGGGTGCGTACCAGCTACCAGCGACTAGCAACCAGCTACCAGAAGCTATCCTTCCGCGCCGAGCTGGCGGCCGCCCAGGACGTGCATGTGCAGGTGATAGATCGTCTGGCCGCCCTCGTCGCCACAGTTGAAGGTGAGGCGATAGCCGCGTTCGCCGATGCCCTCGGCATCGGCCAGCCGGTTCGCTACCGAGACCATGCGGCCCAAGAGCGCTCCGTGCTCCTCGCGCAGCTCCCGCACGCTATCGATGTGCTCCTGCGGGATCACCAGCAGGTGCACCGGCGCGCGCGGGTTGTTATCGCGGATGGCGAAGCACAGCTCGTCGTCGTGGAGCTTCTCGACCGCCATCTCGCCCGCGGCCATGCGACAGAAGAGACACTCAGCTGCCATGGAATCGTCCTCCGGCTGTTGCTGGCTAACGGACATCGGGGAGGCTGACGTTCTTCGTCAGCCTCCCCGGCGTTACTCGTTCAGCCTCCCGCATGCTGACGCAAGCGTCTTCGCCGACACGCATGCGGGACGGTAGCTGGCTAGAGCTTCAGCCCTTCCGCGACCAGCTCTCGGTGGAAATCGCCGTCGCCCCAGGCCAGCTCAGCGGCCTTCTGGCGACGGAAGTAGAGCTGAATGATGTACTCCTTGGTGAAGCCGATGCCGCCGTGGATCTGCTGGCCGTGGGCCACCACGCGCCGCGTCGCCTCGCTGCACCAGGCCTTCGCCATGTGCACGTCCATGTCCGCCTCTTCCGTGTCTTCCGCCACGGACCAGGCCGCCTTGTACATGATGAAGCGCGCTCCGTCCACGTCCGTCACCATATCCGCCGCCTTGTGCTGAATCGCCTGGAAGCTGCCGATAGGCCGGCCGAACTGGATGCGGTCCTTGGCGTACTGGACGCTGATCTCGAAGTCCTTCTGCGCCAGCCCCACCAGGTACGCGCACTCGATCACCGTGCCCTTGCGAGCGATACGCTCGAACAGGGGCCAGCCCTTGTCCACGTCGCCCAGGACGTTGGCCTTGGGTACCTTCACGTTCTCGAACTTCACTTCGTACTGCTTGTCCGCAGCGATCGTCTTGAGCTCCGTGTAGGAGATGCCGTCGCTCTTCGCATCGACGATAAGGAGGGTGACGCCATCCTCCGCGTCCTTCCCCTTCGTCGTGCGGGCGACGACGGTCAGGTAGTCGGCGGCGTTGGCGTCGCGGATGAAGAGCTTCGTGCCGTTGAGGACAAAGTCGTCGCCTTCCGCCTTCGCCTCCAGCTCGACCCCTTCCGCGTCGAAGCGGGCCGTCGGCTCGGTGAAGGCGAGCGCCCAGATCTGCTCGCCGGAAGCGATCTTGGGCAGATACTGCTTCTGCTGTTCGTCGGAGCCGGCCTCCTGCAGGGCGATGGCGCCGCCGACCACGGTGGGGATGAAGGGGCCGGGCACCAGCGCTCGACCGAACTCTTCGATCAGGATGGCCAGATCGATGAAGCCCATGCCGGTGCCGCCATGCTCCTCAGGAATGACGAGTCCCTGCCAGCCCTGCTCCGCCATCTTCTTCCAGAGATCCTGCGAGTAGCCTTGCTCGTCCTCCTCCATCTCGCGTACATGCGTCTCCGGGCACTCCTTCTCCAGGAAGTCCCGCGCAAAGTTCTTGAGCAGCTCCTGCTCTTCGCTCAATCCTAAGTCCATGTCATGCTCCTCTCCATGCTTCTCGGTTCTAGGTTCTAGGTTCTA
>JACZYW010000035.1 GCA_022570885.1 Chloroflexota bacterium
ATTTGGCCCGCTACGGGCAGCTCACATACGAGTTGCGCCTTCTCCTTGTCGGCGTAGACCTCGAACGCCATGCTGGGATCGGTTGACGGCACGGGCGTGGCGGTTGGCGTCCCGGCCGTCGGCGTCTCAGTTGGCGTTCCAGGCGTCGGCGTCTCAGTAGGCGTCGGTGTCTCGGTAGGCGTTGGCGTGTCGGTGGCCGTGGTGCAGGTGACCTCGGCGGTGTCCGCCACCATGGTGAAGTCCGGCGTCGTGTCGCCGTCGGTGTCGACGTCCTGCGCCTCGCTCTTCACGTTAATCTCGCTGCCGTCAGTGCCCCCGAACAGCGCTCCGTCCGGATCGCTCGGCTGCACACCAAGCGAGATCCTGTGCGTGCCCAGGGTGTTACACATGTAGCTGGCGTTCACCAGAGCTACTTTGCTCGAAGCATCTACCAGTAGGGCATCCCCGGGCAACGAGAAGTCGGTCAGGACGGACCACGCGTGTCCGTCAGTCAGGACGGGCGTGAACGAGTCGCAGAGTGACAGGATGTTGTCCGCCGGTCGCAGCTTGACCTCAGCCAGACAATCGCCGCTGCCGTTGTACGACACGCCGGGATCTGGCTGCGCTGCGGCGGAGTCGGTGTTGACGAGGATCTGGGCCGAGAAGCCCATGATGGGTTCGTCTGGCGTGAGATCGCCCACGATGCTGACGGTGAACTTGCTTCCCACCTCTACGTTCGCAGGAACCTCCAGCCGCATGGCCGTCACGCTGCCCTGGTTGGCCGCTTTGGTCTGCTCAGAACCGGACTGGCCAAAAAAGAGGGCCATCACCATCGCCAAGACGGCGATGACCGGGAGCGACAGCACTCCCACGATCTTGAATGTCTGTACCGTGCTTGCCTTCACGAGAGCGAACCTTCCCCCATCCCCATAAACGGCCGCGAATTTCGACCGGCCCACCAGATGATCAACATTCACTCACCTCTCAACTCAACGTCGCCCAACGTCGATCTATATCAAGCGTTCGCACCTTCATAAACTGAAGGGGCCAGCCCCATCCTGGGCACTGCCCCTTCGATTACGTCCTTGTAACCTGCTATTCGGTACGCCTTGCGTACCTCGCTTTTACACACAAAGAGAGCAGACCTGTCGCAGGCCGCTCCCCTCACGAAGTTGACTATAACACCTAACGACCCGCTCGTCAACCAGCGAGCGGTTTTAGTCCTCCCGGGCGAAAGTAATCGCCCAGATGGACTCAGCGCCGGCCGCTTTCAGCGCAACGGCGCACGCGGCGAGCGTGGCGCCCGTCGTCGTCACGTCGTCCACCAGCAAGACCCGCCGCCCTTCGACACCCCTGTCGCGGCAGACGAACGCATCGGTAACGTTGCGACGGCGCGCCTCGGCGTCGGCGCTGCGCGCCTGGGGCGGCGTGTCGCGTCGCCTCGCCAGCGCCCGCGGACGTAACGGGAGCTGTAGCTCCATCGCGAGCGGCCGGGCCAGCGCCTCCGCCTGGTTATAGCCGCGCAGCCGCCGGCGCAGCCCCGAGAGCGGCACCGGCGCGACCAGGTCCGCCTCCAGATCGTGCCGGCGCGCCGCCTCCGCCAGCAGCGAGCCCATGGGCGAGGCCAGCGCCGTCATCCCGCGATACTTAAGCGCGTGCACCAGATCCCGCGCCGTCCGCTCGTAGACGAACGCCGCACGCAGCCCGTCGAAGGAGGGCGGGGCAGCCTGGCAATCAAGACAAAGTCTGGCATCCGAGCCCGGCTGCCAGCAGCGCGGGCAGCGCGAGCCCGCGGCGACCGGCAGCGCGGCGACACAGTCATCGCAGAGGAAGCTGCCGCCTTCGCCACAGCCGACACAGCGCGGGGGGAATACGAGATCGAGAGCGGCGCGGCCCAGCCGCCGCGCTGCGGACGTAGCGCCTACCATGAACGGCCTCCTTGTTGCCTCCGGCAGCATACCACCGGCTCTGCGCTGACGTCGATATTTCGACGGGCGCAAGGC
This sequence comes from Chloroflexota bacterium, assembly GCA_022570885.1. Lineage (GTDB taxonomy): Bacteria > Chloroflexota > Dehalococcoidia > DSTF01 > RBG-16-68-14 > JACZTE01. The sequence goes on from JACZYW010000035.1 coordinate 1,983, forward strand.
CGGTTCTGTATACTACAATCGAATCCCGTACATTCAGAGGTTTCGCTATGAAAGTGAACATTCGGCTCTTCGCCGGCCTGCACGACCTGCTCGGAAAACGCGACGTCGTCATGGAGCTGGCCGAGGGCGCCACCGTGCTCCAGCTACGAGAGCAGCTCGCTAAGGAGTACCCGATCGTCACGCCCTACCTGACGACCCTAGTCTGCGCCGTCGACGAGGAGTACGTGCCTTCGGAGCATCGGCTGCAGGAGGGCGACGAAGTGGCTCTCATACCGCCGATAAGCGGCGGCAGCAGCGACGCGGAGCTCTTCGAGGTGACCGCCGAGCCGCTCGACTCGCAGCGGCTGGTCGAAGCCGTGCGCAAGGACGAGAGCGGCGCTGTCGCGCTCTTCTTCGGCGTGGCCCGCAACCATAGCGAGGGGCGTCGCGTGCGCGCCCTGGAGTACGAGGCCTACGCCTCCATGGCGGAGAAGAAGCTCCGCGAAGTGGGCGACGAGGTGCGCGCCCGCTGGCCGATCACGGGCATCGGCGTGCTCCACCGCACCGGCCGCCTGGCGATCGGCGAGGCGAGCCTGCTGGTGGCCGTCTCCGCCGCCCACCGCAAGGAGGCGTTCGAGGCGTGCCACTACGCCGTGGACCGGATCAAGGAGACCGTCCCGATCTGGAAAAAGGAGATCTGGGAGGACGGCGAAGGTGAAGGCGCCTGGGTAGCGGGCCATCCGGTGGAAGCGCCCAGGCCCGTCAGCGCCGAGCCCGGCGCTTAGCCCGACTTCTGTCTCGGCGAACGTCTTCGCTTTGGCGCGACCGCCTCTACCTTCTCGACCGACATCTCGCCAATCGGCACCACTGAGCAGAAGTCGGCATCGCCGACGAGGAGGCGTGCTAGCCGCTCCCAGCCGGTGTCGGTCAGCAGCCGGTTGATGCTATCCGGCGTGGTGATTACGGTGGGCAGGCGCGCGAGGTAACGCGGATTCAGGAGCTGGAAGAGCTCTTGACGGGATCGATCGCTGCCCATGCCGATCTCCAGGTCATCGAGCAGGAGGAGCGGGCAGGTTCGAAGCTGCCGCTTCAGCTCATAATAGTCGGACGTATCTTCGCCGAACATGGCACGCCGAAGTTCGTCCAGGAGCGGCTGAACCTGGACGAGCAGCGGTGATTCACCGAATCGGCGTCGCTGGTTGCCGATGGCGGCGATGAGATGCGTCCGGTCGCGCGAGCGATTGCCCAGAAAGACCATCCAGCCGTCAGGCTTGTCGGCGTAGCGCAGCGCCTGGCGGTGGGCGTTCTCCCTGAGGTTTCGATCGCGCTGTGAACGAGCGTCGAGCAGATCGAAGCTCTCGAACGTCATGTCCCGGATCATGGAGAACTCCAGCATGTTCAGCTCGCGATACTCCTGCGGGCGGCGCTCCTCCAGCGTGTGGACGACGGCGATCGGGTCGGCGTGGGGCTGGGAGAGCGACGGGTCGCCGAGCCGCGTCCTCAGCCGGTCGTCGAACTTGTTGAGCGGCACGTTCGTCGTCACCACCGTCGGCAGCCGGGCGTTGAAGCGATGGTTGATGATCTGGAAGAGCTTCTCCTCGGCCCAGGGCGTCGCGCTCTGGGTGCCCAGGTCGTCCAGGATGAGCACGGGCGTGGTGCGCACCTGCTCGAAGAGCTGGTCGTAGTCCACCTCGGCGGACGGCTTGTAGGCGGCGCGCAGGTGATCGAGCAGGTCGGGCACGACGACGAAGAGCGCCGGGACGCCGTGCTCCAGGCAGCGGTTGGCGATGGCGGCGCCGATGTGCGTCTTGCCGCAGCCCGAGGCGCCCACCAGCACCAGCCAGCCCTCGGGGTCCTTGGCGAACGCCTCGGCGTCCTCGACGCAGCGCTGGAAGCGCGCCTGATCGCGAGGATCGGCGCTGCGGCCGCGGCGGATCAGGTTATCGAAGGTGAGGCGGGTGAGCGGCCCCAGGTTGCTGTAGCGCTGGAGACGGTCCAGCCGCACATCCTGGCTCTCCTCGCCCACGCAGCGACAGGGCAGCGCCTTGCCGAACTCCGGATGATCCAGCGGCAGATCCTGCCGCACGAAGCCGGCGTCGTGGCAGTGGGGACAGACCTCGTCAACGGCGGGAGGTGCTTCCGGAGCGCCTTCTTCCCGCGACGTCGAGTCCTCGGCTTCTGGCTTGGAGGCCTCACCGTCCAGCTTCGCGTTCCGCAGCACTTCGTTTAGGCGACGCATGCTAGTCGTAGAGCGGTTCCGGCCTGAGCACCGCCAGATCCTCGAAGCGAGTCAGGTTCTTGCGGAAGCGAAGGTCGACCGTGCCCGTCGGCCCGTTCCGGTGCTTACCGATGATGATCTGCGCGATGCCCTCCGGGTAGGGCTTGTCCGGGTTATTAGCCAGCCACTGCTCAGCCGTGACGTAGACCTCCTCACGATAGATGAACATGACCACGTCGGCGTCCTGCTCGATGCTGCCGCTCTCGCGCAGGTCGCTCAGCATGGGGATGTGGGGCGTCCGCTGCTCCGGCGCCCGCGAGAGCTGCGAGCAGGCGATGAGCGGCACGTCCAGCTCTCGCGCCAGCTCCTTCAGGGAGCGGGAGATCTCGCTCATCTCAGCAACGCGGTTGTCCGGGCGGTTGGACGAGCCGTGGATGAGCTGCATGTAGTCGACGATGATCAGGTCGAGCCCCTTCTCCGAGTTGAGGCGGCGCGCCTTGCCGCGGATCTCCGACACCCGCTGGACGGCGGTGTCGTCGATGTAGATCTCGGCTTCGGCCAGGACGCCCATCGCGTTCATGATGCGCTGCTCCTCGGCCTCGTTCTGTTCGCCTAGCCGCAGCCGCGTGGAATCGATGCCGGACTCGCTCGCCAGCAGCCGTTGGGCGAGCTGTTCAGCCGCCATCTCCAGGCTAAAGATCGCCACCCGGCCGTGCTGGCCGATAGCGGCGTTGCGGGCGATGTTGATCGCCAGGCTGGTCTTCCCCATGCTGGGACGCGCCGCCAGGATGACCAGGTCGGAGCGCTTGAGCCCGCCGAGCAGCGTATCGAGATCGACGAAGCCGGTGCGGACGTGGCCGACGAGGTTGCTATCGCGGGCATCGATGCCCGGCGCCTCGAGGTACTGCTCCAGCAGTTGGCGGATGTGGATGAAATCGCGGAACTGATCGCCGCTGCGCAGCGCCAGGATCAGCGCTTCGGCGCGTCCGAGCACAGCATCCAGGTCAGGCCCGCCCTGGTAGGCGAGGTTGGTGATCTGGGTGGAGGCGCCGATGAGCTGCCGATAGGCCGCATCGCGACTGACGATGCCGGCGTAGTGCTCGACGCCGATGGCGGTGGGCAGCTCGCCGACGAGGCGCGAGAGGAAGGCGTGGCCGCCGGCGTCCTCCAGCTGCTCGCGGCGGTCCATCTCGTGCGCCACCGTTACCTGGTTGATCGATTCGCCGCGCTCCCAGAGGGCAAGACAGGCCTCGTAGGTCCAGCGGTGCTGATCGCGGTAGAAGTGCTGGGGGTGAAGGATACCCTGGACCTTATAGATCGCCTCGCCGTCCACCATGAGCGAGGCGAGGATCGCCTCTTCGGCCTCGACGTCGAACGGGGGTAGGCGCTCAGCGATGACCATAGAATTCGCGTTCCCTGCGACCGACCAACGGTATCCTTATCCTTGCGATTGCCCTGGGCGACTGCCTTGGGCAACTGCTCAGGCGACGCGCCCGTACGCTTCGGGCACGATTACGGCTGTGCTTCCACCAATTCCGTCCACGCCGCCGGTTCCGGAATGGGCTGTCGCTCGCGGCGCAGCCCCTCCAGATGAAGCGCGACGGCCTCGCGGATCCGCTGCTCCACCTCTTCTCGACTGCCGCCGGTAGCAACACAGCCCGGCAAGTCGGGAACGTAGGCCGAGTAGTTGTTCGGCGTCCTCTCATAGACGACGGCGTACTTCACGCGCGCTCTTCTCCCTGTAACCTAGCCTGTTTCAGAATGCTGTTCCGCGTCCGCACATGTACCCATCCGTCACGTTCCAGCAAACGAATGGCCTCGCGTACGTTAGGCAGGCTTCGTCTCCTCTTCCTCCGCTTCGGCCGTATCGTCAGCACGGCCTCCGCCTCCTCCGACGCAGCCTCGGGCTCCTCGTCAGCAGACGTCTCCGCCTCCTCCGACGCAGCCTCGGGCTGCTCGTCAGACGACGCTTCCGCCCCTTCGACATCGGCCTCGGCTTCTCCCGCGGCGGCGGCTTCCGCAGCGGCCGCTTCCTCCTCCTCGTCCACCTCGGCGATCACCTCCAGCTCAATCACCGCCTCCACGTTGCGGGTGAGGCGCAGGCGAATAGGCTGAACGCCTATCTCCCTGATCGCTTCCGGCACCAGCACCTTCCGATGGTCGAACTCTTCGTCGCCGATGAGCTTCGCCACCTCCGCGGCGATGTGGACGCTGGTCACCGAGCCGTAGAGCTTGCCTTGCTCGCCGACGCGGGCGATGATCTCGATCCGGCTCCCCTCCAGCCGCTCGGCGATGGTATTCGCGTCGCGGTCGAGCTCTTGCTGGCGCTTCACCTCGCGGGCGGCTCGGGCCTGGGCGCGCTGCAGATACGGTTCGACCGCGGGGGCCGCCAGGCCGCGAGGCAGCAGGTAGTTCCGCGCGAAGCCGTTCTTCACTTCCTTCGTCTCGCCCACCTGGGCAGTGCCTTCAACGCTCTCTAAAAATACGACTTTCATCTGATCTCTCCTTGTGCGATTGGACGGCCACTTCGGACGGATAGCGGCCACCCGCGGACGCCACCGTGCCATATCATATAGGCAGACGCGGGGCATGACCGTCAATGGATAATGCGTCGCCTAATCGATGTTGACGAACGTTATCTCTCCACATGTCGAAGCAAAAAACGGATCTGCCTCTTAGAACGAATGTACGGTGCACGTGCCGTTCTGTCAAGCTGGATGGTGTGCCCGATTTGACCGCGATGCCCGCTTCGGCGTATCGTTAACCGGCTTGCTGATTATGGTTGACACTCCCCCTCTCATCGAGCGGCTCCTGCGCGAGCTCAAGCAGGCGGCGCCAGCGCCCCGCTCCGGGGCGCAGATGGGCCGCGCGCTGGGCGTCTCCCGCACGGCGGTCTGGAAGCAGGTACGGGCGCTGCGACGCCTGGGCTACGACATCGAGGCGGCGACCCGAACCGGCTACCGTCTGGTCGAGGCGCCCGACAAGCTCTACCCCTGGGAGGTGCGCGCCGGGCTGCGCACAGAGCGCTGCGGACAGCGCGTGCATCACCTCGACGTTACCGGCTCGACTCAGGACGAAGCGCGCGCCCTGGCCGAGGCGGGCGAGCCGGAAGGGACGCTGGTGCTGGCGGAGGAGCAGCGTTCGCCTCGGGGCCGGCTCGGGCGCAGCTACGTCTCGCCTCGCGGCGGCCTCTGGTTCTCGCTCCTCCTGCGGCCGCGCCGCCCGCCGGGGGAAGTCGTCACCCTCTCGCTGCTCGCCGCTGTCGGCGTCCACCAGGCGATCGAGGAGGTGACCGGGCTCCGGCCCGATGTCCGCTGGCCGAACGACCTGCTCATCGATGGGCGAAAGATCGTCGGCATCCTGGTGGAGCTGGCGAGCGAGGGCGATCTGCTGCGGTACGTCATCGTCGGCATCGGCGTCAACGTCAATCTCGCAGAGAAGGACTTTCCGCCAGAGCTGCGGCCCATCGCGACCAGCCTGTCCCAGGTGCTGGGCGACGAGGTATCGCGCGTCTCCCTGCTCCAGCGCATCATGGAGCGCATGGAGTCGCTCTACGACCGCTATCTGGAGGCGGGGCCGGGCATCATCCTCGATAGCTGGCGCGCCCTGCCGACGCTCCTCGGCCAGCGCATCACGGTAGAGGAGCTGAGCGAGCGCTGGGAGGGGACCGCTGTCGATCTGGACGGCGACGGCGCGCTGCTGGTGCGGACGGACGAAGGCGTGCTGCGCCGGCTGCTGGCCGGAGACGTGCGCATTATTGAGCAACCGGCGAAGCCGGAACGAACGGCCACACGCTAGGAGGCAACCATGGACAGTCTACGAGCTATCGAAGCGCAGGTGCTGGAGGGCGGCGAGCCGATCACGCCGGAGCAGGCGCTTCAGATCACCACCCTGCCCGACGAGGAGCTGCTCACGCTGGTCGATCTCGCCCACCGCGTCCGCCTGCGCTACTGCGGCGATGCGGTCGAGGTGGAGTCGCTGATCAGCGCCAAGACGGGCGGCTGCCCTGAGGACTGCGCCTTCTGCTCGCAGGCGGCGCGCTTCCAGAGCCCGATCGAGAACCACGCGCTCCTGCCGCCCGAGCAGGTGCTCGCCTCGGCCAAAAGCTCCGAGGAGCTGGGCGCCAGCCAGTTCTGCATCGTCGTCGCCGTGCGCGGGCCGGACGAGCGGCTGCTGGACAACGTAATCGAGGGCGTCGAGGCGATCCGGCGCGAGACGTCGCTCGACGTCCACTGCTCGCTGGGCATCCTCACCCGCGAGCAGGCTCGCAAGCTCGCCCGCGCCGGAGTCGCCCGCTACAACCACAATATGGAGACGGCGCGCAGCTACTTCCCGCAGATCGTCACCACGCACAGTTGGGACGAGCGAGCCGCGACCTGCCGTCTGGTGCAGGAGGAGGGGATGGAGCTGTGCAGCGGCGGCATCTTCGGCATGGGCGAGAGCTGGCAGCAGCGGGTGGAGTTCGCCTCCGAGCTGCGCGAGCTGGGCCCGGTCGAGGTCCCGCTCAACTTCCTCAACCCGCGGCCCGGCACGCCGCTGGGCGATCGCCCTCTGCTGCCGCCCCGCGAGGCGATCCGCATCTGCGCCCTCTTTCGCCTCTTCTTCCCGCACGAAACCGTCCGCTACTCCGGCGGCCGCGAGCTGGTGCTGCGCGATCTCCAAGCGCTGGGGCTGCTCGCCGGCGTCAACGGCCTCGTCATCGGCAACTACCTGACCACGACCGGCCGACCGCCCGAGGACGATCTGCGCATGCTCGATGACCTCGGCATGCCGCGAGCGCAAGGCCACCGGCCGGCGAGCGTGCCGCTGCCGTGACCACTTCGCCACACGCTTGCGACAAGGTTTCCGCTGTGACAGACTGAGCCCGCCTCGCAAGCGCGCGGGGCAGATTCGTGAGGAGGAAGCGTGATGGGCAAACTCAACGATAAGGTCGTCATCGTCACCGGCGCGAGCCGCGGCATCGGCGCCGAGATCGCGAGGCTATTCGCTGCGGAGGGCGGCAAGGTGGTCTGCGCGGCGCGCACGCTGAGCGAGGGCGACCACCAGTTCGCCGGGTCGCTAGAGACGACGGTACAGGAGATCCGAGCAGCGGGCGGCGAGGCGACGCCGGTGGCGGCGAACATCTCCGAACCGGCGGACTGCGAACAGCTCGTCGCCAAGGCGCGCGAGACGTACGGCCCCATCGACGTGCTGGTGAACAACGCCGCGCTCACCTACTTCCTGCCGGTGAAGGACTACCCGCTCAACAAGTGGCTGCGCTCCTGGGCAGTGAACTTCCATGCGCCGTTCGTGCTCAGCAAGCTCGTCCTGGAAGACATGATCCCGCGCAAGAGCGGCAGCATCGTCAACATCTCTTCGGGCGCGGCTATCGGCCCCGGCCGCGGGCCGTACAGCGAGGCATACCAGCTAGGCGGGGGCACCTGCTACGGCGCGGAGAAGGCGGCGCTGGAGCGTTTCAGCCAGGGCCTGGCATCGGAAGTGTACAAGGACGGCGTCTCGGTCACCTGCTTCTCGCCCTCCCTGCTGGTGGCCACGCCGGGAACCATCCACCATCGACTGGTGCGCGGCCCCGACGACCCGCGCGGCGAGCCGCCCGAGCTGATGGCCAAGGCCGCACTCCTGCTGGCCACCGAGCCGTTGGACAAAGTGAGCGGCCGGGTGACGTATAGCCAGCTCATCCTCAAGGAGTACGGCCTGATCTCCGACGCGAAGGGCATCGGCGTCGACCGCGCGATCGCGGGCAGCGGGTTCAGCCAGATCTAGCGGTCTCCCCCCGGCGTCTTTAGCGAAGAGCGCAACCTTCGTATAATGGTGTTGCGCCGCGAGGCGACAATATGGCTACTTCATCCCGACGCTATCGGCCGGTGCTCACCACCCAGGCGTACGCTCGATGCCGGTAAAGACCTGGGTCGGCCGATTCGCCATCACCGATGGGCAGCCCCAGGAAGAGGGCCCCTACCTTCGCTCCTTCCCCCGTCAGCGGCCCGACGAGGGAGAGGACGAGCTCTACGTTCTCGTCGAACCGGCCTCGCCCGGCAGCGAGGAGCATTGCGTCCAGCTGGTCGACGCCATCGGACGCGCGTATCAGCAGGACACGCTCTCGGTCACCGGGGCGGTGCTGCGATCGCTCCGGGCCGCGCATAAGCAGCTTCGCGACTGGAACGAGCGCAGCTTGCCCGAGCATCGGGTGGCGGCCGGCGTCAACTGCCTGGCGGTGCAAGGCCGCACCGCCTTTCTCGCCCAGATCGGGCCCAGCGTCGCCTACCACGTGGGCGACGGCCGGTTCCAGCGCATCGTGCCGGAGGAGAGCGCCAGCGAACCGCTGGGCCAGACCGAGGCGGCGCAGCCGACCTTCAGCCGCTACCAGCTCTCGCCCGGCGACCTGCTCCTCCTCGCCCCTACCCGCCTCGACGAGCTGTTGGACGAGGAGACGCTGCGGTCGATCTTGCTGCGCGGCGCGGACGCGGCGCTGAAGGAGCTCTTCCGCCTCATCCGCGACCAGCAGGAGTTCTCGCTGGTGCTCCTCGCCTGCGTGGTGGAGCCGGAGATCGAAACCGCCCCCGCTGAGCCCGATACTCCCGCCGCAGAAGCGAGCGGCAACGCGGAAGAAGCCACGCCCGTTCTCGCAGAAGATGTGCCACCGCCGCTGGAGCCGGCGGCCGCGGGGAAGCCACCCCCGGGCCTCTCCCAATCGAAAGTGCGGATCAAGGGCGCAGAGGCGGGCATTCGCTACCCGCGCACCACGGGCCTGCGCACCAACCTGCCGCGGATACCGAGGCTGATGCTCGCGGCGCTGCTCGCCCTGGTGCTCGCCGGCCTGCTCGTCTGGTTCCTCCTCCCCGGGGCGCTGGAGGAGAGCCGTGACGACCAGTTCGAGACCCGCGTGGAGGAAGCCGGCGTCGGTCTCGAGGCGGCCCTAGCGACGGACGCTCCGGCAGCTCGCCGGGCGGCGCTGGAGGCGGCAGACCGGAGTCTGGCCGATGCGGAGACGCGCCGGCCCGGCGACCCCACGGTCGCGGAGCTACGCGAACGGCTGGATATTGCGCTGGCCGACTTGAACGCCATCGTCACCCTGGACGACCCGGCGCTGCTCGTCGACCTGAGCGAACGCGTCTCGGGCGCGGTCTCCCTGGGCGAGCTGGAGCTGGGCGGCGGCGGCGCCTATCTCCTGGATCGCGAGCAAGGACGGGTTATCGCCGTGACGCTGGAGGCGCCGGAGCCGTCGCCCGTGGTGATCCTGGAGTCCGGCAGCCTGGTGGGCACAGAGACGATCGGCCAGCCCCAGCACATCGCCTGGGCGGACACGCTCGGCACCCTCCTCGTCCTGGACGACGCTCGCCGTCTCATCAGCATCACCCCCGGCGAGGCGCCACGGCTGTTGTCGCTGCGAGACGCCCAGGCATGGGGATCGGCGGACGGCATCGTCTACGCGGACGAGAATCTCTACGTGCTGGACCGCGCGGACGACCAGGTCTGGCGCTATCTCCCCACCGAATCCGGCTTCGACAGCGAACGCGACTCGATCCTGGGCGGCATCGATCTGGAGATGGCGGTGGAGATGGCGGTGGCCGATGCGCTCTACGTGGTGCTGGACAACGGCACGATCATCCGCTCCCAGTTCGGACTGGCGGAGACGCTCCTCCAGGGCGGCATCGACCGGCCGCTGGTCTCGCCCGCGTCGCCCTCGCCCCTGCCCGCCTCCGGGCGGCTCCTCGTGGCCGACCGGGGCAACAAACGCATCGTCGTCTTCGCGATAACCGGCGATTTCCTCCAGCAGTGGGTCAGCCCCACTCCCTTCAGCGACCTGCGCGCGATCGCCGTCGACGCTGCGACGGGCCGCCTCTACATTCTGTCGAGCGGCGCGCTCTACCTCACGGCAGTGCCGCCACCGCCATGAAGATCCTCGGGGTCGAGACCTCCTGCGACGAGACGGCGGCCGCCGTCGTCGAGGACGGGCGGAAGCTGCTCTCCAACGTGATCGCCTCGCAAGCCGCCATCCACGCCCGCTACGGAGGTGTCGTGCCGGAGATCGCCTCGCGCCAGCACCTCGAGGCGATACTGCCGGTGATCCAGGCCGCCCTCGCCGAGGCCGGCTGCGGCTGGCGCGACCTCGACGCGGTGGCGGTGACGAAGGGGCCCGGCCTGGTGGGCGCGCTGCTGGTGGGGGTCAACGTCGTCAAGGCGCTCGCCTACGCCCGCGACCTGCCGCTCATCGGCGTCAACCACCTGGAGGCCCATCTCTACGCGAACTGGATCGACGAGGACGGATCGGGCGAGCCTCCCCCGCCCTTCCCCTTGCTGGGGCTGATCGTCTCCGGCGGCCACAGCGATATGGTGCTGATGGAGGAGCACGGCCAGATTCGCCTGCTGGGCCGCACGCTCGACGACGCCGCCGGCGAGGCGTTCGACAAGGTGGCGCGGCTGCTCGGCCTGGGCTTCCCCGGCGGCCCCGCGATCGAAGCGGCGGCAGAGCGCGCGACGGAGTCCGAGGCCAAGCCGCCGAAGCTGCCCCGCGCCTGGCTGGGCAAGAGCGACGACTTCAGCTTCAGCGGCCTGAAGACCGCCGTGCTCCACGTGGTGCGAGGCGAGCGCGGCCCGCCGCCAGCGATCGAGCAGACAGCGGCCGCCTTTCAGGAGGCGGTGGTGGACGTGCTGGCCGGCAAGACGGCGCGCGCCGCCCGACGCCAGGACGTGAGGGGTGTGCTGCTCGCGGGCGGCGTCGCCGCGAACGGCCCGCTCAGGCGCGCCCTCGCCGATCGCTCGCCGGCGCCCGTGTTCGTCCCCTCGCCCCTCCTCTGCACCGACAACGCGGCGATGGTGGCCGCCTGCGCCTGCTACCGCTACGAGGCCGGGCGCGCCGGCTGGGACCTGGACGTCTCGCCCAACCTGCCCGTCGCGTAGGCGACGGGAGGGGTCATGGGTCGCGGGTCACGAACGGGCGGCTCGGCAGGCCGCTTCCGTCCGCTCTGAGCCACGGACTCAGCTAACGGTTCCGTGCAGCGAGTCAAGTAGGCCGCTGCGGTATTTCTCTTCACCCAAAGCCTGAAGTATTCTCTTGACAAATTCATGCAGTCGTAGTATTCTTCTCCCTAGAGGTGAAGAGTGCGAGTCGTATTCCGCACCAATCAGCTTCGGCGCGCGTATGAAGAAGCGTCCTATGCGACGAGGCTCTGGGGCGAGGCGGTCGCACGCAAATACATTCTCAGAATGGAGGTGATCTATGCGGCTGCCGATTTCGACATGCTGTGTCGAATAAGGGCCCTGCGGCTACACCCATTGGAACTTCCTCGTGATGGTCAGTGGGCGATGGATCTAACGGGCCGCTGGCGGCTCATTGTCATCCCCTCGGCGGACGAAGAGGACGTGACTATATGGGAGGTTACAAATCATTATGGTGACTGAGGCGCTAGACAGAACACATTCTGACCTGCCAATTCCTCCCGGTGAACTCCTAGCTGAGGAATTAGATGCTCGTGGTATGACTCAGAAGGAACTGGCGGACAGGACAGGCAGGCCGGAACAGACCATAAGCGAAATCATAAACGGCAAGAAGGCGATAACCCATGACACCGCACTAGAACTGGACAAAGTGCTGGGAATCCCGGCACAGCTGTGGGCCAATCTAGAGTCCTCGTATCAGCTAACGCAAGCGCGCAACCGCCAGCTTAGCGAACTAGAGCGATACACGGACTGGCTCAGCGACTTTCCTATCAAGGACCTACAGAAGATGGGGTATCTACCAAATACCAGAAGGAAGTCCGCGACACTGCAAGCTCTACTCAGTTTCTTCGGAGTCGCATCGTTTCCGGCTCTGCGACAATGGCAGGAGGCTCTACTGGGCCAATACCGAATAACGGAAGGAACACAGGTTCGACCTGGGGCGCTCTGGGCATGGCTCCGAGTTGGCGACTTGGAGGCACAGGGAATCGAGACTGAGCCCTACGACGAGCGCCGCTTCCGACACGTCTTGGTGGAGATAAAGAAACGTGCTCGAAAGCCAAGTATTGAATTACTCTCCGAAATGGAAGGCCTCTGCGCAAGCGCAGGAGTCGCCTTCGTGCTGGTCAAGCAGTTCAATGGAACAGGGGCTAACGGTGTTGCCCGCTGGCTCTCCCCTAACAAGGCCTTGATTCAGATGAGCACGATGCGGAGGTACTTCGACATATTTCTGTTCAGCTTCTTGCACGAAGCAAAGCACATCCTTGACCGAGAGAAGCGAACGGTCTTCGTCAATGGCGTAAATGTCGATGACATTGCAGAGAGGGACGCAAATGAGTTTGCCAGAGACTTCCTTGTACCTCTCGAACAGTGGGAGCACTTCGTAGCCACAGAGCCACGCTCTTACCAGGCTGTCACGTCATTCGCGGCGGCCGTGGGAGTAGAGCCTGGAATCGTGGTGGGGCGGCTGCAGAAGGAGCGTGTGGTGCCACATAGCCACCTGAATAAGGTTCGCATGAAATTCGTTTGGACAAGGAAGGAAGATGGTACGGAGTAAGTAGCGAGAGAGCGGCAGTGCACTAGCAGGCCACCGCTCTCTCGTACCGTAGCGTGGACCGAGCGTTAGGATCCCTCTTCGTGACTAGCGCCGCAGCCAGGGCGCGACCCGTGACCCGCGACCCTCACACTCCCTCACGACAGCGGGCAGCGGCCGCAGCCGCCCTGCGTGCACTCCGTCTTGTAGAGCGCGAGCAGCCCCTGGTGGCGACGCGCGTCCAGCGGCAGCCGTCGGCCGTCCGAGCGCAGGTTCGCCTCCAGAAAGGCGAGCGCGCCGTACGAGCCGGGCCTCGGCAGCCGGGCGAAGCAGGCCCGCACCTGCGTCGCCCGCTCGGCGTCTCCATCGGCCTCGGCGAGGGCGGCGGCCCAGGGGAGGACGGCGTTCACCAGCAGCTCGATCGCCCGGCCACGGCCGATGAGCGCGCCCGGCGGCCGCCCAGCCGCGACGCCGGGGGCGACGTGCTGCCGCCAGTAGCCTTCGGCGGGGACCGTCCAGCCGGCGACGAGCCGCGAGGCCGGGCCGTCGAGCGTCTCGGGCGGCAGCGCCAGGCTTTCCGAGTCCGCCCCGTACCGCGCGAGCAGTTGCGCCAGGCCGGCCAGCCGTCGCGCCGGATGGTTCGCGGGCCGAACCGCCACCGGCGGCTGCGGCGATCCCGCGGGAGGCGACGCTCGGCCAAGAGCGCGCCATCGCTCCTCCAGCTCCTGCTCGTAAGCGTGCCGCGGCGTTTCGCCCCGCTGCGAAGGGAGCAGCCCGGCCGTCCCGAGCAGCAGCGCTTCGGCCAGGACGCCTCGCTTCGCGTCCGGGGACGCCGCCAGCAGCGCCGTCAGCTCTCGCCAGGGCAGAGCGGCCGCCACCGCCTCGAAGCGCTCGCGCTCTCCCCCGTAGCCGAGGCCGGCCAGCAACGCTCGGTAGAGCGCCTCGCCCGCGCCCTCCGTCCGCAGCGAAGCGGCCAAGGCCGCCTCCCGCTCGCGGAAGCGCCGGCCGCCCAGCTCCTCCAACGACCGCAGCACCTCCTCCCGTCCCAGGCGGGCGATCGCGTCGTGGCAGGGCTCCCGCCAGAGGCTGGGGTGGGCGAGCCATCCCGCCAGCTCCTCCCTGCGACGCCGCAGCCAGGGCGCGAGCGCGACCACCGGCACGCGGCAGCCGTTCGCCAGCAGCGTATCCTCGGCCACGCCGGCATCGAAGACGAAGTGGAGCACGACGCCGTCGTAGCGCCGGTCTCGATCGTGGCCGTGGGCGTGGAAGTCGCTGGCCCGCACGTGCAGCTCGACGTCCCCCGACAGGAGGCCGCCGGACGGCGTGGCGATCAGCGCATCGCGAAAGTCCGGCCCGGCGCCGCGGCCCCGGCGGCCCGGATGGAGCACCCGCACGGGCACCCCCTGCCGGGTGACCAACGCGGAGGCGGGGAAGCGCTGCCCGGCCCAGAGCCGTGTCAGCGTCGCCTCGGAGAGGCTAGGTCAGGGGTCTCGAGCGGTTGGTCGCTGGTTGCTCGTTGCTGGGCGCTGGTACGGTCGCCGGCGTGATCGGTTCGCCGCTCACCCCGGCCATAGCGCGCCGGCGCTTCCCGAATCAGCGTTGCTACCACAGACGCCTCAACAGAACCGAGAACCGTAGAACCAAGAACCGAGAACCAGAACCTACGATCGCGAACTCGTCGTCCGCTCGATTGCTCGCGCATCTGAACCAGCGACTAGCGACGAGTGGCCAGCGACAAGTTATTCGCCGTAGGGGACGTCCGCCCGCTCAGCCACGACGCTGAGCAT
>JACZYW010000172.1 GCA_022570885.1 Chloroflexota bacterium
GCCATGGCGAGGGTACGGCGACCGGCAGCGCGTACGTCTCGTATGTCCGGCATCACGTCATCTCAACCTGCCGACGTGCTGGTTGGGCGAACTCTCCTGCACATGTCGCAGCGTGTCCGCGAAGATGTGCCGGATATGCGTATCGGTCAGGCGGTAGTAGACCATCCGCCCCCGTTTCTCGGCCGTGACCAGCTTCATCAGGCGCAGCTCGCGCATCTGGTGGGAGACGGCCGACTCCGAGATGCCAAGCACGGCAGCGAGATCGCCGTTGCACAGCTCTGCGACCGATAGGGCGTGGATGATCGAGACGCGCGTGGGGTCGGCGAGCACGCGGAACAGATCGGCGACGGCCACCGCCGATTCGCGGTCGACGACCGAGCGCAGCGCGGCAACCTGCCTGCGGTCGACGTGCTGAACGTCGCGTACTGCTCGTTCCTCTAGCGTCATCGAATTGAGTATAGTTGAATAGTTGCTCAAGTGTCAATTAATAGAGCGGGAGCGATGAGGCTAGTGGACTCGATCTGAGTCTAGGTAATTCATTTTCTGCGGGTCGGGCTTCAGCCCGACGGCGACAGGCTAAAGCCTGTCCCACAAGAAAGCGAAGCGCTGAAGCCTGCCTTCAGCCTTTCGGACGGACCCCACGGTGCAGCCAGCGGATGCCGGTAGGGCTACTCCGCGCAAATTAGGTCGACATCGATGTCGTTGTCATCGGCAATGCTCCGTAGCTGAAGGCAGGCAGCTGCGAACCGCCCCGTGGCCGAACGCAACTCAGAGTCGGGGTCGAGCAACAGAGCTGAGAGCTCAGACGCTGATTCGACCTCCGCGAACTGATCGATAAGGGTTTCGAGGCCGTCTAAGAAGCTTGCGAAACCAGCTACCAGTTCGCCGTGAGCGTCTGCAACCTCTGCCGGCGGTTCCATTTCGTCGAAGTCATCGCCGAAATCTCGATAGACAGGAAGGACCGTGGTGAAGTTGTCACGGTAGGCTTCGATCTCCTCTTCCTCCGAGTCGAAACTTTCCTCAAGCGCTTGACCGAGCACCACGGTGCGTTGCTCGAGACCTGCAACAATGGCGTCGACCTGCTCAAAGTACTGCTCAAGGGAGAGTTCGCCGCCTCCGCCGCCATCGCCACCACCGCAAGCGGCCGCGACAGCGCCTAAGAGTAGGCCAGCGACGAGTAGCGAGCTAGAGAGCCAAGACTTCATTACGATCGTCTCCTTCCCGCTACTGGATTTCCCGAGCCTAGCACGCGCCGCGCTAGCGCTCGCCCTCCACCCGCCGGTGCAGCCAGCGGATGCGCAGCAGGTCACGCACCTCGCGCAGGGCGACGGCGGGCCCCGGCCTGAAGCTGGAGCCTTCGACGTGCTGCCAGGCGACGGGCACCTGCCGAACCGAAAAGCCCAGCTTGCGCGCCAGGAAGAGTAGCTCTGCGTCGAAGGCCCAGCCTTCGAGCCGCTGGCGAGCGAAGATCGCCTGCGCCGCCTCCTTTCGGAAGGCCTTGAAGCCACACTGGCTGTCCTCGACGTCCGAGAGCAACAGCCGCCGCCGCGCGAGGCCGAAGAGGCGGCCGCCGATGCGTCGCAGGGCGGGCTGGGAGGCGCGCAGGTCGACGCCGCCGGGCTGGATCCGGCTGCCGGCAGCGACATCGACGCCGGCCTCCAGCGCCTCCAGCAGCTTGGGCGTCTCCTCGGGCGGCGTCGCCATGTCGGCGTCGAGGTACAAGACGACATCGCCACCCGCGGCGAGCGCGCCGGTGCGCACCGCCGCGCCCTTGCCGCGGTTCCGCTCGTGTTGGAGCAGCCGCAGCGAAACGTTGCCGGGTAGCGTGCGCGCCGCCGCCTGCCGCGCGATCTCGGCCGTGCCGTCGCCGCTGCCATCGTCGACGACGGTGATCTCGGCGCTGTAGGGCTGGCTGCCGGCGAAGTCGACGAGGCGCGCCAGCGAGTCGCTTAGGCGGCGCTCCTCGTTGTAGGCGGGGACGACGAAGCTGACGGATCGTGGCGCGGGCGACGAGGGGCCGGCAACCATCGCCGGATTAGACGCCCGTCGCTGTCGTTTGCCGGCGGTGGCGGGGTGGGCGCTCATCTTCGTGCAAGGGCTTCTCCACCAGGTCGGCGATCGCCTGGGCGACTTCGCGGGCGCGGGCGAGTCCGTCGTCGGCCATGTAGCGCGGCACTGTCACCTGACCGAGCGGGAGCCTGCGGCCGCTGGTCTTGAGGAGAAGGATCTCGTACTGGGCGAAATCCTGAGGGACGCCTTCCTGAGGCTCCCGGGTCGTCTCCGCTAGCTCCAACCGCTCGATCTTCGCGAACGGGACCAGCTCCTCCGTGCCGACGCCCATGCCCAGGAGCCCCTGCTGCCATATCGCTGTCTGCTTCTTCCGGTCGATCACCACGTTCGCTCCGTAGACGGAGTAGACGAAGCCCATGCCGGAGAAGGGCACGAGCACGATGGCGGCGCCCATCAGCAGTAGCGTCAGGACGAAGGGGAGCTGCTCCAGCCAGAGGACGACAGCGACGAAGGCGGATATGGCTAAGAAGAGCCCGATCAGGGGCGCGATAGCCGCGCTGCGGGCGGGCTTGATCTCGATCGTGTCCGGCTTGACGACACAGACCCGGCGATGCAGGTCGATCTCGCGTCGCGCTGGCGGGCTATCCATGGGACGTTCGCGCTCCCTTCGGTAGGCGACCTCATTATAGCGAGCCGCCCTCACCCCGACTACCGTCACCCGTTCGGCTGAGCTCACGACGAAGCCCTCTCCCAGTGGGAGAGGGGCCGGGGGTGAGGGCGGCCGACGACGTACGCAGGAGAAGATATCGACCGCACCATGAATGGCGCGGCATGAGGAGGGGGCTTGCATGCCGTAGCTTTTAAGCTGCGGCAGGAAACCTGATGATCGCCCTTACTACATTGACCGACGGGCGCAGGCCACCTACAATGCCTTTCGTAGCTTTGGGCTCGAGAAGGAGGCGCGATGCGCAAGGATCTGATGGATATCTTGGCCTGCCCGATGTGCAAGGGCGACCTGGAACTCGCCGTCGACGAGGAGGAGGGAGACGAGGTGATCAAGGGCTCGCTCTCCTGCGCCAAGTGCGACGAGCGCTATCCGATAGAGGACGGCATTCCGAACCTGCTGCCGCCGGACCTGCGCCGGGCCACCGAAGCCAAGACTAGCTGAACGTTAACCGGGAGGCACGATCATGGAACGATCACAATCGGTGGGCTCAATCCTGATGGCGGTTTCGGCGCTGCAGATGCTGGTGTTCACCATGGGCATGCTCCGCAGGAGCTACCTGGCCGTAGCTCTGCCGGTGCTGACCGCGATGGCCGCCGTCTCCGGCCTGATCTTCTGGGTCGGCTATACCATGATGAGCATGGAGCCTGACCTGGCCGATCTTGAGCTTGAGAGCGAAGAGGACACCGAGGCGGCTTCGGCCTAAGCTCAGCCGAACGGCTTCGGCGTAAGCTAGCCGAGCTCCTCCGCTTCACCCTGTTCCCACCCCGTTGCTGCTTGCTTCTCCACGCCAGAGCGGTCCATCGCGTCCGCTAATTCGCCGATCGTGCGCCCCAGCTCCGGGTGTCGCAGGTCGGCGGCCAGCTCCGCCAGCGGTACCAGGACGAACGCCCGATTCGCCAGCTCGGCGTGGGGCACCCGCAGCTCGGCCTCGTCGATGACCGAGTCGCCGTAGAGGAGCACGTCGATATCGATAGGGCGCGGGCCCCAGCGTTCAGACGGGCGGTCGGGCGGGCGGCTGTCGGGCCGACGGCCCAGGTCGCGCTCGATCTGCTTGACGTGGCGCAGCAGCTCCAGCGGCGGCAGGCCGGTGACGCCGCGACAGGCGGCGTTGTAGAAGAGCGGCTGCTCCTGCGGGCCCACCGGCTGCGTCTCGTACAGCGAGGAGACGGCCTCGATCTGCACCAGCGGCGGCAGGCGGCGTAGCGCTTCCGCCAGGTTGCCTCGCCGGTCGCCCAGGTTCGAGCCCAGGCCCAGGTAGACGACGGCGCGTTCGTCGTTCACCGCCGCTCCAGCCTGCCGCGCACGATGGCATCGGCCATGCGCGCTACCTGTCGCATCTGCGCAACGTCGTGCACCCGCACGATGTCGACGCCGGCGGCCACGGCCAGCGCCACCGTCGCTGCGGTGCCCCAGAGCCGCTCTTCGACGGGCGCGCCGTCCAGCACAGCGCCGATGGTGGACTTGCGAGAGGCGCCGACGAGCAGGGGCAGCCCCAGGTCGCGCAGCTCAGCCAGGCGTCGCAGCATCTCCAGGTTTTGCTCCACGGTCCAGCCGAAGCCGAAGCCGGGGTCGACGATCAGCCGTTCGCGGGGCAGGCCGGCTTCCGCCGCGATGGCGACGCTCGCCTCCAGGCCGACGCGGATGTCGCCGATAACGTCGCGGAACGCCCGGCCGCGCTGGTTGTGCATGACGATGACGGGGACGGCGAACTCGACGGCCAGCGCCGCCAAGCTGCCGTCGCAGTGGCCGGGCGGGCGGAAGCCCCAGATATCGTTCAGCAGGTGGGCGCCGGCCTCGAGCGCGGCTCGCGCTACCGGCGGCTTGTAGCTGTCGACGCTGACCGGCACGGGCAGCTCCGCCACCAG
>JACZYW010000173.1 GCA_022570885.1 Chloroflexota bacterium
CTCGCCGCCGTGGGAGTGGATGTACGGGCGCATCTCGTCCAGCACCTGGTCGACCCGGGCTTCCAGATCCGGCGTTCCGTTCGTTGCAGTTTCGCTCGTCATCTCAGTGCAATGGTAACACGGGCGGGCCAGGCGGGCCCAACCTAGTATCGAACAGTCTTGATCCTTCAGAGTGCCCTTGTTAGGATCGATAACTAGTAGGGCGGGTGTTGGCCCGCCCTTACTGCAATGCGACGTGAATCCGTGATCACGGATACGCCATCGCAGCTAACGATATGTTATAGAGATAGAAATGTTAAAGAGGTTGAGTAGTGAGATGCAAGAACAGAGAGATGTGGCATGACGTTCCCCGTTGATGGTAGCGACGGCCGACGTGCCCGCCGTTGGAACCGGCTTTCTCTCATCGCGCTGACCATGGGGATAGTCATGCTGCTCTCGTCAGCCGTCCTCGGAGTCCTCCTCCTCGGCAACACCTTCGACGGCGATGACTTCGAGGGGCCGGGCGACTCGGTAGAGTTCGGCAATCCCGAAGTTGTGAACACGCCTCAGCCCACGCCCACATCGGCAGTCGAACCCCCCAGCGATTCGCCCATCGAGCGTATCCTCATCGCTGGCTACGAAGTCGACGCACCGGTCATCGTCCTGGGCCTCGACGAGAACAACGTTATGGAGAGCCCTGATGAGCCGTGCGACGTCGCCTGGTACGACTTCACTTCGTACCCGGGCTCCGGCAGCAACGCCGTCTTCTCCGGCCACGTCGACTGGTTCAACCTGGGAGCGGCCGGCTGCAAGTGCGAGGACCCCAACGGCTGCGGCGGGGCCGGGGGCGCCGTCTTCTGGGACCTGAAGAACATGGTGATGGGCGACTTGATCGAGGTGCGGCTACAAGACGGAACCGTCTACAAGTATGAGGTGATTTCCAGGCGACAAGTGTCCGGCAGCTCCGACTTCCGCGAGATCGTCTCAGCGACGGAGAAGGAGATCATTACCCTAATCACCTGCGGCGGCACCTTCGACGCCGGCAGGGGCCACTATAACGACCGGGTTGTCCTCCAGGCGGAGCGGATACTGGACGCGCCCGGCGTCGCAGCTCCCAGCGCTTCCGCCTCACCCTAGGGCTTCGTCATCCCGTGATAGCGAAAAGCGCCCGCGGACTCGCTGGAAACTAAGGGTCCCCGCCTAGGAAGCCGAGCGTGATCGATGCCCACCAGGGAGCAACGAGAGAAAAAAGAGGCGAAGCGGCTCCGGCGCATGCAACGGCGTGAGGAGCGAGATCTTCAGGAAGATCGGAAACGCTTCCGCAGCCGCATCCGGATGGCCGGTATGGGTGTGCTAGGCCTGATCGGCGTGGCCGTCCTCGGCTTCGGATTCTGGTCCGTCTATCTCCAGCCGAGGCCGGGTGAAAGTGTCTCGACATCCGGCGCTGGCAACCATTCCGGCGTGCCGCGCGATGGCTACTCAACCACCCCTCCCACATCAGGGTCACATTCATCGCAAGTGCCTAGCTGGGGCGAGCAGCGTGAGGTGCCAGAGATACTCCAGGTACACGCCCTTGAGCACGGCGGCGTGCTGGTGCAGTACAACTGCCCAACCCCATGCCGAGATCTTGTCCTGCGGCTACGCTCCATCACAGGAAGCTATAGCTCCAAGGTAATCCTTGCGCCCTATTCCAAGATGTCGTCCAGAATTGCGCTCACCTCCTGGGGCAAGATCGACCTTCTCGACAAGTTCGACCTGGAGCGCATCGAAGAGTTCGTGAAGAAGAATCGCAACCGCGCGCCAGAGAGCGTCCCCTAGGCTCATCCGGCCGCATCCCGATCCGCCGTGCCACAACCCAAGTGGCATCCACCTCGCTCGACGCACATTGGCGTTGACCCTGTCGCCATGAAGCACGAGTGCTGGAAAAACGTCGCGGAGTAGGCCCACGCGCATATTCTTCCGCATTTGAACATAAGCGGGCCGTTCTGAGCGGCCTCGCGCTGCTATAATGACCGTGCTGGCCTCACGATAAACGTTCAGATGTTTACACACTTACACCTTCACACCGAATACAGCCTCCTCGACGGCCTCTCTCGTATCCCGAAGCTGCTCGATCGCGTGCGCGAGCTGGGGCAGGAGGCCTGCGCCATTACCGACCACGGCGCTCTCTACGGCGTCATCGACTTCTATCGGGAGGCCCGCGCCCGCGACATCAAGCCGATCATCGGCGTCGAGGCGTACGTCGCCCCGGGCGACCGCCGCTCGAAGGACCCGCAGGCGAAATCGCCGTACCACCTGACGCTGCTGGCCCGCAACCGGCAAGGCTACCACAACCTGCTGAAGCTGGTCACCAAGGCGAATCTGGAGGGCTTCTACTACAAGCCTCGCGTGGACCGAGAGCTGCTGGAGCAGTACGGCGCCGGCCTCATCGCCCTCTCCGGCTGCAACTCCAGCGAGATGCATCGCCTGCTCTCGGAGGGCCGCACGGAAGACGCCACCGCCCTGGCGAACTGGTCTCGCGACGTCTTCGACGACTACTACCTCGAGCTCCAGGAGAACGGGCTAGCGGAGGTAACGGCGGCCAACAAGCAGCTCGTGGCGATCTCCCGCGAGACCGGCATTCCCCTCGTCGCTACCGTCGATAGCCACTACATCTCGCCCGAGGACGCCCCCGACCACGACATCCTGCTCTGCATCGGCACCAACTCCTCGGTGATGGACGAGAAGCGGATGCGCATGAACGCGCCCGTCTACTACATCCAGGCCGAGGCCGAGGTGCGCGCCCGCTTCGCCGAGCTGCCGGAGGCCGTGGACAACACCCAACGCGTCGCCGATGCCTGCGACCTGGAGCTGGAGTTCGGCCGCCTCTACCTGCCAGACGCCGACTTGCCGAAGGGCCGCTCGCCCGACAAGCATCTGGCCAAGCTCTGCGAAGCGGGCCTGAAGCGCCGCTTCGACCCGGTCACCGACGAGGCGCGCCAGCGCCTCAAGTACGAGCTGGATGTGGTGCGGGAGACCGGCTTCACGAACTACATGCTGGTCGTCCACGACTTCGCCGAGTTCGCCCGGCGCAAAGACATTCCCATGGGCGTGCGCGGGTCGGCCGCCGCCAGCCTTATCCTCTACTGCCTGGACGTCACCGACATCGACCCGCTCGCCTATGGCCTCGTCTTCGAGCGCTTCCTCAACGTAGAGCGGCGTGAGATGCCGGACGTAGACTTCGACTTCGCGGACGACCGGCGTGACGAGATGATCCGCTACGCCGCCGAACGCTACGGGCACGACCACGTAGCCCAGATCATCACCTTCGGCACGCTGGGGGCGAAGGCGGCGATCCGCGACGTCGGCCGCGCCCTGGGCATGACCTACGGCGACGCTGACCGCGCCGCCCGCCTGATACCCGCCACACTCGGCATCACGATCGAACGGGCGCTGGACGAAAGCCCCGAGCTGCGCTCGATCTACGACGCCGACGAGCAGACGCGACGCCTCATCGATACCGCCCGCCGGCTGGAGGGTGTCGCCCGCCACGCCAGCACCCACGCCGCCGGGCTGGTCATCTCACGCGAGCCGCTGGTGGAGCATGTGCCGCTCCAGCGGCCCCAACGCGGCGACCAGGAGGCCGAGGCGATCCCCACCACCCAGTACGCGATGCAACAGGTGCAGGAGATCGGCCTGCTCAAGCTCGACCTGCTGGGGCTGGTCAACCTCACGATCCTGGGCCGCGCGGTCGATCTCATTCGCGCCGGCCACGGCGTCGAAATCGATCTCCAGCAGCTCCCCGACGACGATCGGAAGACCTACACGATGCTCTCCAAGGGAGAGACCTTCGGCGTCTTCCAGTTGGAATCGGCTGGCATGCGCCGGCACATCCAAGAGCTCAAGCCGAACAGCATCTCCGAGCTGGCCGCCATGGTGGCGCTCTACCGGCCGGGCCCCATGCAGCACATCCCCACCTACTGCCGAGTGAAGCACGGCCTGGAGCCCGTCTCCTACCCACACCCCGACCTGGCCAGCACCCTGGACGAAACCTACGGCGTGATCACCTACCAGGACCAGGTGCTGCTCATCGCCCAGAAGTTCGCCGGCTACACCCTGGGCGAGGCCGACGTCATGCGCAAGGCGATGGGCAAGAAGATCCCGGAGGTGATGCGCGCGGAACGCGACCGGTTTGTCAGAGGCGCGAAGCGCAACGGCTACTCCGAAGGGGAGGCGCAGGAGATCTTCGAGCTGATCCTGCCCTTCGCCGGCTACGCCTTCAACAAGGCGCACGCCGTCTGCTACGCCACCATCGCCTACCAGACGGCCTACCTCAAGGCGCACTACCCGGCCGAGTACCTGACGGCACTGCTCGCGCTGGCGGGCAGCCATCCATCGGGCAGCCACCCGCGCATCGCCGCCGCCTTCGCCGAGTGCGCCAAGCTGGGCATCGCGGTCCTGCCACCCGACATCAACCATAGCGAGGTCAGCTTCGCGCTCACGTCGGAGAAGGACAGCGGCCAGACGATCCGCTTCGGCCTGCAAGACATCAAGAACGTCGGCGCCGGCGCCGCCGAGAACATCGTCACGGAACGAAACGAGAACGGCCCCTTCGCCTCAGTCGAGGACTTC
>JACZYW010000036.1 GCA_022570885.1 Chloroflexota bacterium
TCCATAGGCGAGCGAGGGGCGCATTACAAAATCTACAAAGACGATGATGACAACGAGGTAGGCGTCGTAGTATTCGGCGTGTCCTAGAGGTGACCTGATGGAAGACGAACTTAGCATCGCCGGCAAGCAGTTCCGTTCGCGGCTGATCCTGGGGACAGGCAAGTACTCCAGTCCGGAGGTCTGCCTGGCCGCGCTGGAGGCCTCCGGCGCGGAGATCATCACCGTCGCGATCCGGCGGCTCGATCTCGACAACCCCGACAAACCGACCGAGCTGGACTACATCGACTGGTCGCGCTACACGATCCTGCCCAACACGGCCGGCTGCAAGACGGTGGAGGAGGCGCTCCTCACCGCTCGCCTGGGACGCGAGCTCACGGGCTCCGACTGGGTGAAGCTGGAGGTGATTCCCGACCCGAAGTACCTGCTGCCCGATCCGATCGACACGCTGGAGGCGGCGCGGCTCCTGCTGGACGAGGGCTTTACCGTCCTCCCCTACATCCACGCCGACCCGATCCTCGCGCGCAGGCTGGAGGAGCTGGGCTGCGCCACCGTCATGCCGCTCGGCTCCGTCATCGGCTCGGGCCAGGGGCTGCTCACCATCGATGAGGTGAAGATCATCGTCGAGCGCGCGCAGGTGCCCGTCGTCGTCGATGCCGGGCTCGGCAGCCCCTCCGACGCGGCGCTCGCGATGGAGATCGGCGCCGATTGCGTGCTGGTGAACACCGCCATCGCGCTCGCCCAGGACCCGCCGCTCATGGCGGAGGCGATCCGCCTCGGGGTCGAGGCCGGCCGCAAGGCGTACCTGGCCGGCCGCATCGCGAGGAAGGCGTACGCCTCGGCGAGTAGCCCCGTGGAAGGCGTGGCGAAGCCGAGGCGGCGGGAGCCGGTCTCCTAGCCGCCGTGGCCGAACCAGCCCGCGAGGCCGCCTCCACGAGCCGCCCGCCTGGGCGGATACGCCGCTGGCCCAACCCCTGCCTGATGCTGATCAGCGACCGCACCCGCCTGCGGGGCCGCAAGCTGGAGGAGGTCGCCTCGCAGGCGGTCGACGGCGGCGTGCACGTGGTACAGCTACGCGAGAAGGACCTCCCTAGCCGCGAGCTGTACGAGCTGGCGATCACGCTCCATGCCGTGCTGCGCGGCCGGGCGCTGCTGCTGGTGAACGATCGCGTCGACGTGGCGCTGGCGGCGGGCGCGGACGGCGTCCACCTGCCGGAGCGCAGCCTGCCGGGCAAGGCCGTACGCGAGATCGCCGGCGACGCCTGTATCGTCGGCCGCTCGGTGCACAGCGTCGAGGCCGCCGTGCAGGCGGAGCGGGACGGCGCGGACTTCGTCGAGGTCGGCGCGGTCTACGAAACGGCGTCGAAGCCGGGCGTGACTCCTGCGGGCGTCGAGCTGGTGCGCGCCGTCGCCGATGCCGTGCGCCTGCCCGTCATCGCGGTGGGGGGCGTGAGCGCGGACAACGTCGGCGACGTGGTGCGCGCCGGGGCCGACGGCGTCGCCGTCATCGGCGCGATCATGGACGCCGACGACCCGCAATGGGCGGCGGGACGGCTGCGCCGCGCCCTGGACGAGGCGTCGCTGATCTAGCATGGTCTCCCTCACCGTCAACGGCAAGCCCCGAGAGCTGGAACGCGAGGCGTCCTTGCCCCAGCTCCTCCGTCTGCTCGACGTCGACGTGCGGCTCGTCGCCGTCGCCGTCAACGGCGAAGTCGTCCCCAGGCGGCAGCACGAAGGCATCGTCCTGCGCGATGGCGACGAGGTTGAGATCGTCCGCATGGTGGGCGGCGGCTCCGAAGACGACCCGCGACCCGCGATCCCTGACCCGCGACCCGGCGGCGCGGAGGGTGGCGCGGAAGTGGTCATCGCAGGCGCGGGCATCATCGGCTGCGCCATCGCCTACGAGCTGTCGCGGCGGGGCGTCTCCTGCCTGCTGCTCGATGGCCGCCGGCTGGGCATGGCGGCGACCAACGCCGCCGCCGGCATCCTCGCGCCGCTCGCGGAGTTCCGGCGGCCGGACACGCTGGTCAACTTCGGGCTGGCCAGCCTGCGGCTCTACCCGGCCTGGGTGCAGCGCCTGCGCGAGGAGGTGCCGGACATCGACGTGGAGTTCGCGCTCGACGGCGTCCTGCGCGTCGCGTTCGATGAGGAGGAGCTGGCCGAACTGCGCGCCGGCCTCCGCTATCGCGGCAAGCTGGGGCTGGAGCTGGTCGAGCTCGACCGCGCGCTGATGCGGGAGGTGGAGCCCCGGCTCGCCCCGGACGTTGCGGGCGGGCTGTTCTGTCCGCAGGAGGGGCAGGTGAGCAACCAGCTCTTCACGCTCGCCCTCTCACGCGCCGCCCAAAGCCGAGGCGCGCGCGTGGTCGAGGGCTGTCCGGTGCTCGGCTTCCGTACCCGCGGTGGCCGCGTCGCCGCGGTGCGAACGCCGCAGGGCGAGTTCGCCTGCGACCACCTGGTGCTCGCGGCCGGCCCCTGGACGCGCCCGCTGGCCGGCAAGCTCGGCGTCGAGGTGCAGACGCGGCCGGTGCGCGGGCAGATGGTGGCGCTGGGCCGGATGGTCACGCCCATTCGCTACGTGATCTGGGGCCCGCGCGGCTACCTGGTACCCCGCGCCAACGGCCTCGTCTTCGCCGGAGCGACGGTGGAGGAGGCGGGCTTTCGCATCCGCACGACGAAGCGCGGGCTGACGCAGGTGCGCCAGGCGGCGTTCGAGCTGGTGCCTCAGCTCCGCCACGCTCGCGAGCACTTTAGCTGGGCCGGCCTGCGCCCCGGCTCGCCGGACGGGCTGCCGATCCTGGGGCCGCTGCCCGGCTGGGCGAACGTGACCGTCGCGACGGGCCACTTCCGCAGCGGCATCCTCCTCGCGCCGATCACGGGTGAGCTGATCGCCGAGGCGATCGTCGACGCGCGGACACCGGAGGCGTTGGCGCCGTTCAGCCCGGCGCGGTTCTCGGGCTAAGTGGGCTCCCCGCCGCCCGGCGCTTCTCGAAATCCGGCGGCCCTGAAGGGGCGCCGGAGGCGTTCCATCCACCTGTATCCCGACACAACACCGATGTCGCGGCGCTGGAAGACCGCGCCGGCGAAAGCGCTCGCGACCGCGGCGATCCCGAGGAGCACGCCGACGCCGGTTAGATTGACGCCGGTCGTCAGGATCCTCTCCGCATGATAGTAGTAGAAGAGCGAGGCGGGCCGCAGCGGCTCCAAAACATCCACGGCCTGTCCCAAGGAATTGACGAAGTAGCTGACGACTGCCACGGCGACGATGGCCATCACGGCGTCCTTTCTGGTGGCGAGGAGGCCGCTGGCCAGGAGCGAGAGCGCAGCGAACGCGAGCACCAACGGCGCTATCGCGGCCGTGGCGGCGAACAGCCGCCCTAGCGACACCTCGATATCGGCAGCACCGTGTGGGATCGCCCAGCCGGGGAACACGAGCAGGACGATAGCCAGCGTGCCCACGACGATGGAGAGCGCCTTCTCGATGAAGAGCCGGGTGCGGCTGATGGGCTGGGCCAGGAGGAGTTCGAGGGTGCCGTTCGACTCTTCCGCGGCGAGGACGCCTGTGCCCTGGATGACAGCGTAAACGATGAGAAGGGCAGGGATCCAGCTAAAGAACTCGGCGGTGACGAAGCCGTTGGCGGTGCCGAGATCGATGTCGCCGAAGATCGCCGTGAGCGCCGGGGGGATCTCGATGTCGCTCAGCGACTCGCGATAGCTTGGGTAGACGCCGAGGACGATGGCCGCCATCAGAGCACTGCCCAACCCGAAGCTGAGCACCATTATCAGTTGGTCGCGCATCGCCTTCAGGAAGATGTTAGGCCGTGACACGTTCCACCTCCTCGTCCTTCGCCTCATCTGTGTAGTACGCAAGGAAGATGTCCTCCAAACTGGCCTGTTCGGTGCGGAGGTCGAGTACGGGATAGCGGGCGATTGTCTTGATCACGTCGTCCAGACGGTCACGCACTTGGAGCCGTAGAGTATTGTTCTGGTGGCGAACGATATCGACCCCCGGCACCACAGCGAACGCGTCTTCGGGGACCGGCTCCGCGAAGGTGACCTCGATGGTGTGGAGCGAGCGCTTTTTCAGCCTCGCGACATCCTCGACGGCCACGAGACGGCCCGCCCGGATGATGCCCACGCGCTGGCAGATGCGCTCGACGTTCGAAAGCACATGCGAGGAGAAGAACACAGTGCGGCCTTCTGAGGCGATCTCCTCCAGCATGTTCCAGAGCTCGTGCTGGACCAGGGGGTCCAGACCGGCGGTCGGCTCGTCCAAGATGAGCACGTCCGGCCGGTGCATGAGCGCCTGCACCAAGCCGAGCTTCTGTCGGTTTCCCTTGGAGTATTCGCGCACCTCTCTGGAGGGATCGAGGTCGAGGCGCTCCAGCAGTGTCCGGAGCGTAGCAGGGTCTACTTGTCCCGGGCGCATGGATGCGAAAAATTTCAGCAGACCGCCGCCGGTGAGCCCCTCGTAGAGATGCAGGTCGCCCGGCAGGTAGCCCGTGTGTTGGCGCACCTTCAGTGACTGGCGCTGGCAGTCGAAGCCCAGAACGGAAGCGCGGCCAGCGGTCGGGCGGATGAGATCGATGAGGACACGTATGGTGGTCGTCTTGCCGGCGCCGTTGGGTCCCAGGAACCCGAAGATCTCTCCCTGCTCCACTCGCAGGTCCAGGTCGCTGACGGCTCGAACCGGCCCGAAGTCGCGGGTTAAGCCCTCCGTCTGGATGGCTGGGGCGTCCACACCCTTATGATAGGTGATCGGCGCGAAAAAGCTGAAGAGCCGAACGGCCCTTCAGACGCGGCGCTCCGGAAACCGCGACGCCAGCTCTTCCGCTGCGGCCCGTACGTCGCCGGCGGCGCAGACGGCCCGGATCACAGCGATAGCATCCGCGCCGGCGGCCAGCGTCTGGTCGACGTTCGACGCGTCGATGCCGCCGATCGCGACGACGGGCAGATCGACCGCCGCCTTCACCTCGCGCAGCCGCTCCGGGCTGGCGGGCCGCGTCGTCTCCTTCGAGCCGGTGACGAAGATGCTGCCGACGGCGACGTAGGACGCGCCTGCGGCCTGGGCGCGCCGCGCCTCCTCCGCGTTGTTCGTGGAGACGCCGACGATGAACTCCGGCGGTACCAGCGGCCGCACCGCCTCGACCGGCAGGTCGTGCTGGCCCAGGTGGACGCCGCCGGCGCGGACGGCGAGCGCCAGGTCGACGTGGTCGTTCACGATGAAGAGCGCGCCGTGCTCCGCACACAGCTCGCGCAGCGCCTGCGCCTGGCCGAGCTGGTCGCCCTTGTCGCGGCGCTTGTCGCGCCACTGCACGACCGACGCGCCGCCCTCGAGCGCCAGCCGAGCGACGGCGAGCGGGTCGCGGCCCGCGCAGGCGTCCGGATCGATGATGACGTAGAGGCCGTGGATAGGCGAGGCGGCCATGGCAGCTCCATTGTACGTGACGGAGCCTGGACGAATGGCCGCTGGCAACGTTGGCTTCCTAGTATGATGGGGAGGTGCGTCCTTCCCATCTTGCGGTCCTCGTCCTGCTCAGCACCCTCTGGGGCTCGGCGTTCATGCTGGTCAAGGTGGTGCTGGACGAGGTACCGCCGCTGACGTTGGTGGCGGGGCGGCTCACGGGCGCCTTCGCCTTCCTCGCCGTCGCGCTGCTGCTTACGGGCCGCTCGCTGCCCATCGCTCGCTGGCCGTCCGGGCAGAGCCGTGGGCCGAAGCCCTGGCAGACGTTCCTGCTGCTGGGCTTGGTCAACAACGTGTTCCCGTTCAGCATGCTCACGTGGGGCCAGCAGCACATCGAGAGCAGCCTTGCGGCGATCCTCGTCGCCAGCATGCCCCTCTCCACCGCGATGCTCGCCCATTACTGGGCCGACGAACGGCTCACCATCGATAGGACGCTGGGCGTGCTGGTCGGGTTCGGCGGCGTCTTCGTGCTCATCGGCGGCGATCTGGGCGACCTGACGGCGTCGAGCACGCTGGGGCAGCTTGCCATCGTCGGGGGCGTGCTGGGCTACTCGTTCGGCACCGTCTACGCCCGTCGCTACCTCCAGGACGCCGACTCGCTGGCGGTCGCGGCGGGCCAGACGATAGTGGCCGCGGCTATCATGGTGCCGGTGGCGCTGGCCGTCGACCGCCCGTTCGACCTGACGCTAGAGGCGAAGACCGTGTTCGCCTGGCTGACGCTGGGCCTGCTGTCGAGCGCGCTGGCCTACCTGCTCTTCTTCTGGCTCATCCGTCGCGTCACGGCGACCCAGGTTTCGATGGTGGCGTACCTCATCCCGATAACGGCGGTCATTCTGGGCGCGCTGGTGCTGGACGAGCGGCTGGGCGTGAGCAGCTTCGCCGGGCTGGGCGTGATCATCCTGGGCGTCTGGATCGTGAACGGCGGCGGTAGCTGGCTGGCGGCGCGGGTGCGCGGCGAAGGCGAGCCGGCCGCGGGCTGAAGGCCTGGCCTGCCTACATGCTTACCGGCCCTTGAACTGGGGCGGGCGCTTCTCGACGAAGGCGCGGGGGCCCTCCTGGGCGTCCTCGGTCGCCTGGGCGATGGCCATCGCCTGGCCCGCCGCCTCGAGCGCTTCGCCGACCTCGCTGGTGAGGCCGCGATAGGCCAGCCGCTTGGCGAGCTGGATCGCCACCGACGGCCCCTGAGCGATGCGCCCGGCCAGCTCTCGAACCGCCGGCAGCAGCTCGTCCGCCGGGAGCACTCGCGAGACGTAGCCGATGCGCAGCGCCTCCTCGGCGTCGATGAAGTCGCCGGTCCAGATCAGCTCCAGCGCCTTCGCCAGCCCGACGATGCGAGGCAGGTAGTAGCAACCGCCATCGCCGGGCACCAGCCCGACCTTTACGTAGGTCATGGCGAAGCGGGCGCCCTCGGCGGCCATGCGGATGTCGCACATGCTGGCCATGTCCATGCCAGCGCCCACCGCAGCGCCGTTAAGCGCCGCGATGTACGGCTTGTCCAGCAGGGCGACCTGGCGCGGCACGTTGTGGACGCTATCCCGCAGCCAGTTGCGAAGGCCGGCGGCGGCGACGGGCCGTTCGCTGCGCGCCGTCTCCGCCACGCCGGAATCGCCCTTTAGGTCGGCGCCCGCGCAGAAGGCGCGACCCGCGCCGGTGAGGATGACAGCGCGCACCTCGCCGTCGGTGCGAGCGTCCTCCAGCGCCAGCGTCCACTCGCGGATCATCGTGGGCGTGAAGGCGTTCATCCGGTCGGGCCGGTTCAGGGTGATGGTGGCGATGTTGTCCGTCTTGTCGTAGAGGATCTGCTCGAAGTCCATGTCGCGAACCTTTCTTGATCGCCAGGCTGAAAGCCTGGCCTACGGTACCACCCCGCCAGGCTGAAGGCCCGGCCTGCGGAATTACACGCCAGGCGGAAGGCCGCCTGCGGAATGCGCGTTGGGCGCGGCCAATTGTAGCAGAACGAAACGAGGCTGTCGTGGCAAGAGCATGGGCGCTCAGCCAGCCCGGCTCTGGACGCTAGCGCCACTACGGTCTATCATTGTGCATAACTTCACCAATTGCACGAGCGTGAGTTGCGCCGGAGGTGGATCGTGGGTCTCGAAGAGCGCTGGACGGACATCGACAAGCTGCTGCAGCCTGCCCCGCAGAGCCGCAAGGAGCTGCATGAACGCGTCGTGCAGGAGATCGCCCAGGCTCGCTACGAGTTCCCGACGCCGGAGCTCGCGTCGTTCCGCACGTTCGTGAACGTGCCCGAGGTGACGCTGCCGGTGACGACCGAGGCCGGCAACGAGCTGACGCCGGACATCGTGGTGGTGGACACGCCGGGCAACCTGCTGAAGATCCTGGCGCAGGTGGAGCTGGCGGAGACGATCACCGAGGAGCGGGCGCGGGAGGCCTGGCTGCCCTACGCCGAGTTGCCCGACGCGGCCTTCTACCTCTACGTGCCCGTCGGCTACGGCGGAGTCGCGAAGGGCATTTGCAAGGGTCTGGGCATCGATGTCTACGGCTTCCGCACGTGGCGTTACACGCCCCAGGGGCTGGAGCTGAACGACATCTCCGAGCCGCCGGGCATCATGACCGCCCTGATGCCACCCATCGTGCGCAAGCTCCTCCGCGGCGTGTAGCCCGCGGAGAGCCCTTTCTTTCTCCGAAGTAGTACTGCGAGCAGCGGCGCGGGAGGCCTAATGGCCTCCCCTACGTTAGCTACGCCATCCGGTCACGAAGGCGTGGCCGCGGGTTCGACGGCCAGCGCGCGTTCGATCTCCTCGCGGTGCTGCGGGTAGCGGGCGGCGAAGGCGAGGACGAGGCCGAAGCAGCCGCTGATCATCATGTCGCCGTGGGGCGTGGCGAAGTAGGGCCGGAGGCGGCTGCCGCGCAGCCGGCCGCGCTGGGGGCCGGTGACGGCGAGGAACGGCTGCCCTCCTGACGACGCCTGGTCGGCGTAGAAGACGCCGTGGCCCTTGCTGTCGAAGACCTCCTGCTGCGCCAGCGTGCCCGCGATGAGCCGCTCGGTAAAGTCCTCGATCTGCTCGGTGGTCATCTCGCCGGTGTGGTGCTCGTAGAGGCTGTAGATGTGGGTGCCGCGCAGGTGGAAGGCGAGCGCATGCATGTTGCCCAGGTTCAGCACGAGCTGCTCCTCCGTCGCGGCAACCTGGGGATCCTGGAGCGCGCCCAGCGCCGCGGCCGGCCCGGTGTCGAGGAAGACGACGGGCGCTCCCCCGCCATCGACGCCGGCGGCGCCGGCCAGCATCGTGCGGGCGCGGGTGAGGTACTCGGGCAGCTCCTCCGGCAGGTAGGCGAAGGCGAGCAGGTCGTTCTCCCCCTCGACGACGCGGCGCAGGTGGTCGAAGCGAAAGAGGCGGTCCGAGTAGTCCGGCGGCGAGTTGCCGTGATCGAGGCAGCCGAGCGCGAGGCCGTCGAAGTCGCCGGGCAGGTCGAACGCCGCTAAGGCGCTGCGGATGGCGTCGAGGTCGAGGTCGCGCAGCACGATGCGCGCTGTGCCGTCGAGGGCGGCCGCCTCGTCGTCGCTGACGATGCGCACGCCCATCGCCCGCACGCGTTCGAGGTCGTCGTCGAAGGTGCGAGCGGCCTGCGGCGTCGCATAGGCGGCGATGCCGGCCTTGAGGTGATCCTCCAGCGCCCAGTGGCAAGGGCCGCCGCCCTGGATGACGCCGGTGAGCAGCACCGCCTGGCCCGCCTCCGTCGCGCGGCGGATGCGGTTGGCCGCGATCGTCGTGGCGCTGGGCATCACCAGCTTCACGCTGTTCTCGATCGGCCCGGACGAGTCGAAGAGGAGGATGTCCTGGGTGCCGGTACCCATATCGACGGCGAGGATGCGCATGGTGGGCCGCTCCGCTGCGTTCGATGCTAACAGGCTGGTTCTGAGGCTGGTTCTATTGTAGCACCGGCGCGGGAAGGTGAGCGGGCGATGTTGGCGCCCATGCCGCCCGCCGGATGGCAGGCTTCGTCGCGGCTCAGCCCGAAGGGGAGGCCGGCGGGCGGCATGGGCAGGGGTTGGGCTACGGGCGAGGCTCGCGCATGTCGTCCGTGTACCACTGGTGGAAGAGGTACGCGGTGGAGAGCGCGAGGACGAGTGCGAGCGTGAGGGCGAAGGTCATGGCGAATCCTTTCTGTGGGAGGCTACCTGGCCTCGCTTCGATACGAATATGTGTTCGCTACGAACAGTTGTACTATAGAACACACATGCTGGTCTTGTCAAGGGGGGGGGGGGGAAGAAATATCTACGTAGCCGCGGGTTTCAACCCGCGGAAGTTTGCAACTTTTGCATATCGTAGCCGAGCCTTTCCAGGCTCGGCGGCCTTGCCTACTGCGGGATGAATAGCGCAGCTTTTCTGGTTGCGAAGTAGGAAGCCGCCCCGATGCATGGAGACGGAAGTAGCGCCTACGAGCCGCCGGTCTCGCGCTCGACGCGGATCGCGACGAGCGCCAGCGCGCGCACATCGTCGGGCACGGCGATGTCGAGGCCGCAGCTCGCGAGCGGCAGCGCTTCGTTACGCTGGAGCTGTTCCTCTGTGACCCAGGTGAGCGTCTCTTCGTCGGGAGGCGGCTGCGCCGCTTCGCCGTCGCGCGGGCGGCAGAAGTAGATGAGGTCGATGTGCTGGTGCGGGTCATCGGGCCCCGGGCTGTCCTCGATGAGGATGGTGTAGGGCGCCGGCAACTGCTGTGGGTAGTCGAACGGGAGCGTGGGCGTGAGCGACAGCAGCTCCGCCACCACGCCGGTCTCCTCGCGCACTTCGCGCAGCGCGCCTGCCGCCGGGTCTTCGTCGGGCAGCAGGTGGCCGCCGGGGGGCATCCACTGCTGGAGCTTGCGATGCCAGAGCAGCAGCGTCTTCCCCTCGTGGACGACGAAGGCGGTGGCAGTGAAGTGTCGCTTCATCGCGTTCGGTCGGGATTGTACCAGGCGATCGCCGTAGGGGCGACCGTACGGTCGCCCCTACTCGGCCGCCACCAGCGTCAGCGGGAAGTCCTCCAGCGAGTCGAGCACGAGGTCCGCTTGCTCGATCGGCGGGAAGGCGGTGCTGGCCGCCCGCACCTGCACGGCGTACATCCCCGCCGCCTTCGCCGCGGCGATGCCCGACGGCGTGTCTTCGATGGCGACGCACGACTCCGGCGATACGCCCACCAGCTCCGCCGCCTTCAGGTAGAGGTCAGGGGCGGGCTTGCTCCGCTCCGCCATCTGACGCCAGACCACGGCGTCGAACGTGTCGAGCGGGAGTTCGACGGCGCTCAGCACCGCCTCCACCCACGCCTGCCGCGACGAGGTGGCGAGGCCGATAGACGCTCCGCGCTGCCGGAGCTCTGCTATCAGAGCCTTCACGCTGGGCAGCAGCGGCCGCGGCCTCGCCAGGACCTTTAGGATGACGTCGTTATACTGCTCTTTGAACGCTTCAAGATCGGCTTCTATGCCCAGCATCTTCACGACGCTCTGCCAGGTGGTGGTGATGCTGGTACCGAGCAGTTGCTGGTACTGTTCCCAATCGATCTGCTTGCCGGTAGGTTGCAGGACTTCGTTCACCGCCTCGAAATAGGCAGGCTCGCTGTCGACCAGCACGCCGTCCATATCGAAGATGACGGCGCGGTACGGGCTCATCGCGGGCTCCTAGCGGAGGCGGCGTCCAGCAGCGGATAGGCGGCCACCTCGTCGAACTCCGGCGGCTCCTCCGAGAGCCAGACCTTCACGAACTCTATTCGTCGCACCGAAAAGCTGGGGCCGGGGCCCTCCGCCCGCAGCGCTTCGAGCGTCGACTTCAGCTCAGCGAGCCCTTCGCTGGAGGTAAAGCGGGCGATGCTGATGTGCGGCAAGTAGCCCTCGCCGTCGATCGGGTAGCGGGCGATCTCCGGCACCTCCGCGAGCAGGCGGGCGTTCAGCTCGCGCATCCGGCCGCCGTCCCACACCTCGACGAAGACGACGCTGGCGAACGCGTTGGCCAGGCCCAACTGCGCCTCGAACGTCGCTTCTCGCGCGAAGAGCGCCCGCGCCTTCCCGGCGATGCGCGGCACGTCTTGCCGCAGCACGTCGTCCTCGTGGGTGCGCTTGATCACCTGGAAGCCGGCGCCCTTCACGGTGATGTGCCAGTACCAGTCGGGGTACGGCTCGACGCCGGGGATGCCGGCCAGCCGCTCGACGACACGAGCGAGGTGTGCGCGGGCGTCGTCGTCCGGCCGCACGAGAAACGTGAGGAACTGGGCGCGGCCGCGCGTCCAGTCCCACCACGACGTGTCGCCGGCAAGCTGGAGCGAATCGCTGGCCTGAAAGCGCGCCCAGGCGTCGTCGAAAGAGGAGGCGAACTCCACAATGCTTAGCTCGCGCCCCTTACCGAGCCCACCTTAGGCGACAGGGCAATGTTTCTAATATCCAAGAACCAATATCCGCCTCGAAGCACCTTCCCCGCTTCCAGGATTGCTATTCTCTCTCGGAAGATTGGTCCATCAAGTACAAACGTGTGATACTCTCCGTTTTCTCCGCAAAGGTCAACGCCGCCCCTTTCTTTGAGATCGCTCAAGAAGGCAAGATCGATAGGGCGCCCAACCCATTCTTCGCCAAGAAGGTTCGCTTGCGTGCTCACCACCAGTGCGTGAAAGCCACTATTGATAAAGTCCAAGAGAATCTCTTCCGTGCTTCTTCCCCACAGGGGCTCGACGACTTGCAGGCCGAGCTCTCGACTGACCCTCTCCGCCCATTCCCAAGAGTGCTGGAGGTGTATGTCACCAAACACCAATCCGCCGATGCGATCAGAGAGGAGACTTCGTATCCCCTCCTTAAACCCCGCTTCGTAATCCTCGGCCACGGTCTCCTTCTGGAGAAGGGGCAGGCCTATTGCGAGGGCTTGCGCCCGAATGAGCTCAGCCTTGATCCCGTGGAAGCGCACACGCCCGTACTCCTCAGAGATGAAGTTCGCCAAATGAGCAATGGCATACCCCTGGCGGACGGCTGCGTAGTAAGCAAGGCAGCTATCCTTGCCGCCACTCCATGCAACTATACAAGCAGTCTGTGGATGCTCCACGACAAGCCAGGGCTTTCTTATGATGGCTTCCTGAAGATCTTGGCAATGAAGGCGACAGGTGGACCTTAGCTGATCTTGGTCACAGTGAAGCGGAGGGCGCCCTTGGGCGCGTTCACCTTCACTTCGTCGCCGACCCGCTTCCCCAGAAGGGCGAGACCGACGGGCGACTCGTGGCTGATCTTGCCCTCCTTGGGGTCAGCCTCGGGCGCGCCGACGATGGTGAACTGCTGGGTCTTCTTGTCCGCTCCGACGACGGAGACGGTGGAGCCGATCTGCACTTTGCTGGCGCGGTGCGCCTTCTCTTCGTCGATGATCGAGGCGTCCTTGACCATCGTTTCTATGGTGAGGATGCGCCCTTCGACGAACGCCTGCTCGTTCTTGGCGTCGTCGTACTCAGCGTTGTTCTGGGCGCTGGCCAATTCCTTCGACTGGCGAATCCGCTCGGCCACTTCGACGCGGCGGACGGTCGTCAGCTCCGCCAGCTCTTTCTCCAGCTTGGCCAGGCCTTCCTTGGTGAGAAGCACTGGTTTCTCAGCCATGATCGCGCCTTTCAAAAAAGAGAGACTGAGGGGCGATGCGCCCTCAGCCACAGTACTCTGCTGCTCGACTTATAGTATATAGGATGCGGCGAAGGCTGTAAAGTAGGGTGTACTCGTCCAGTACATTGGTGACACTCTACTAACCCTTCCCGGCATGGGCGAGCTCGCGCAGGTACTGGTGCGGGGTGCGGTAGCCGAGGGCTTCGTCGTGAGCTCAGCCGAACGGACTGATGAGGGCGCACCGTGTTGTAGATGCGCTCCCAGACGCGAAGCTTGCGGTTGAGCGCGGTGACCGTCCAGTCGAGGTCCCAGACCTCATAGAATTCCTCCGTGTGGGTGCGCTGCGCCCGCTCGACATGACCGTTCAGCTTTGGGGAGCGCGGGGGCAGCACGAACAGGCGAATACCGCGGCGCTGGCACTCGGTCTCGAAGTCGGCCTGGAACTCGGAGCCGCCGTCCACCTGGATCGCCCGCACCGGGAAGGGCGTCCGGGCCTCGATGGCGTCCAGGAAGGTGGTGGCGGCCGTGGCGGTGGCCCGGGTGTGCACCTCGAGGACATCCCAGCGGGAGACCATGTCGCGGGCGGTGAAGTGCTTGAGGATGACGCCTGGTAGGGGCCGCAGGCCGAGCGTGTCCACCTGGACGATGTCTCCTGGCTTGCGGGCGCGGTAGTCCTTGGGTTTGCGTACGGCGTAGGGGCGAGGAGGCCGGGGCTTGCGGACAGCCACGACCGCTCTCGGTGGCTCCACCAGCACACCCCGTTTCCTGAGCTGGGCGAGGATGCGGCCCACCATCGACGTGGAGACCGGCCAGCCGGCCTCCCTGAGGAGCGGCGCGAGCTTGTCTTTCCCCCAAGCGAGGATACTGCTCGCGCAGCTCGCAGACGGCCTGGGCCAGCTCCAGTGACCAGGTCGGCTGCCGTACTCGGCGGGGCCGACACGATCGCTCCTCCAGGCTGGCGAGCCGCCGCGGTCGGTAGCGCCTCCGCCAGCGGTAGAACGTCTGGCGGCTGATGCCGAAGTAGCGGCAGGTCAGCGCCGCGTTCCTCCCATGCCGCTCGTAGTAGTCCATCCACTTCAGCCGGTTCCTAGCTCCAGGTGAGAGCACTTGCCCGCGACCGGCGAGGCGGAGGGCCCCGGGCACTGTTCCACTGAACATACGCATAGCGACACCATTCTAAGTGTCACCAATGTTTCTGGACGAGTACAGAGGATCGTGTTCGAGATCGCGGGAATGCGGCTCGCGATTA
Organism: Chloroflexota bacterium; assembly: GCA_022570885.1. GTDB lineage: Bacteria > Chloroflexota > Dehalococcoidia > DSTF01 > RBG-16-68-14 > JACZTE01. The sequence goes on from JACZYW010000036.1 coordinate 14,269, forward strand.
GTCCGCGGCTCGAACTTGGCGTAGAGGGGCTAGTTGGAGGCGGTAGCCTACCCCACCGCGAGGGCGGCGCGCAGGCTCTCCAGATGGCGGCGGATGATCGTCTGCGGGCCCTCTTCGGTCATGGCGCTGTGGGGCGCCACCTTCCAGAAGAGCGGCCGATAGCGGTCCCAGTTATCGAGCACGTCCTGGCCGCGACGGCTCTCCGTCACCTGCACGTGGCGCTGGATCAGCGCCTGGACGATCTCGATGTCGTCGTCGGCGATGCGCTTGATCGCCACGAGCTCGGGGTTGAGCTTCGTCGGGAAGTCGCCCTGCTCGTCCAGGACGTAGGCGATGCCGTTCGACATGCCCGCGCCGAAGTTGCGGCCGGTCTCGCCGAGGATGACGACGACGCCTTCCGTCATGTACTCGCAGCCGTGGTCGCCTATGCCCTCGACGACGGCCTTGCCGCCGCTGTTGCGCACGGCGAAGCGCTCGCCGGCGCGTCCTGCGGCGAAGAGGCTGCCGCCGGTAGCGCCGTACAGCACCGTATTGCCGATGATCACGTTCTCGTGGCTCTTGTAGGGCGCGTTCGCGGGCGGCCGCACGGCGACCTCGCCGCCGCCCATCCCCTTGCAGACGTAGTCGTTCGCCTCGCCGGTGAGGTGAAGGCGCAGCCCGGTGTGGCAGAAGGCGCCGAAGCTCTGGCCGGCGCTGCCGGTGAACTGCAGCTCGATGCTGCCCTCCGGCAACCCCTTCTCCCCATAGCGGTGGGCGATCTCGCCGGCGATGCGCGCCCCGACGGTGCGGTTGACGTTCCGAATCGGGTAGCAACGCTGCACCGTCCCGTTACCGTCCAGCGCATCGCCGATCTCCTTCATGATCTGGTCGTCCAGGATCTCCTCGTCGCGGTCGTTGCGCTCCTGCGTGCTCTTGAGCGGCCGGTCGTCGTCGGGCATCCAGAGGAGGGGCTGCAGGTCCAGCATGCGCGCCCGCGGATCGCTGACCTCTTTGGGCGTCAGCAGGTTCGTGCGGCCGATGACCTCGTCAAGGCTGCGGAAGCCGATCTCGGCCAGGATCTCGCGCACCTCCTCGGCGATGTGTCCGAAGTAGCGCACCACGTCCTCCGGCGTGCCGGTGAACTTGGCGCGCAGGTCCTCGCGCTGGGTGGCGACGCCGACGGGGCAGGTGTTGAGGTGGCACTGGCGGGCCATCACGCAGCCGACGGCTATCACCGACGCCGTGCCGAAGCCGTACTCCTCCGCGCCCAGCAGCGCGGCGACGACGACGTCGCGGCCGGTGCGGAGTCCACCGTCGGTGCGGAGCATGACGCGGCTGCGCAGGCCGTTCTGCACCAGCACCTGCTGCGTTTCGGCCAGCCCCAGCTCCCACGGCATGCCGGCGCTCTTGATCGAGCTGAGCGGCGACGCGCCGGTACCGCCCGACGCACCTGAGATCTGGATGATATCGGCGTAGCCCTTGACGACGCCGGCGGCGATGGTGCCCACGCCCTCCTCGGCGACGAGCTTGACGGAGACCTTCGCTCGCGGGTTCACCATCTTCAGGTCGTAGATAAGCTGTGCCAGATCCTCGATGCTGTAGATGTCGTGGTGCGGCGGCGGCGAGATGAGCGGCGTCCCCGGCAGCGTGTGGCGGATGGTGGCGATGTACGGCGAGACCTTGTGGCCCGGGAGCTGTCCGCCCTCGCCGGGCTTGGAGCCCTGGGCCATCTTAATCTCGATCTGCTCCGCCGCCGCCAGATACGCGGGCGTCACGCCGAAGCGGCCCGAAGCCACCTGCTTGCTGGCGCTGTTGGCGTTATCGCCGTTGCGCCGCTCGTGCCAGCGCCACGACTCCTCGCCGCCCTCGCCGGTGGCGCTCTTGGCGCCGATGCGGTTCATGCCGATAGCGATGGTGCGGTGGGCCTCGGGGCTGAGCGCGCCCAGCGACATCGCGCCCGTGACGAAGCGTCGCATGATATCGCCGATCGGCTCCACCTCGTCGATCGGGATAGGGGTGCCTTCCGTGAAGCTGAGGAGGTCTCGCAGCAAGGCGGGATGCTCGCGCCCTTCGACCAGGCTCAGATACTCGCGGAAGTCCTCGTGG
>JACZYW010000037.1 GCA_022570885.1 Chloroflexota bacterium
CGCGGCCGTCGCCAGCACCGAGTTCGCCAGCGCCAGCTCCAGCGGCAAGGGCGAAAGCGGATCGGCCCGCAGGTCCGCCTCGCCGTAGGCGCGTAGCACGCTGGCGATGCGCGCGGCGGAGACGTCGGCCACCAGGGCGCTCATCTCGGCAAGCTGCTCCTCGCTCCACGCGTCTGTGGTGGCTGCGCCCGCCTTGACGAGCAGCAGGCCGCGGAGGTGGGCGACGACCTGGCGCTGGAACTGGCGCAGGTCCAGCCCGTCGTCGCGCACCGAGCCGATGAGCGTCAGCCCCTCGGCCAGCTCCTCTCGCATGGTGTGGGCCGCGAGCTGAACGCTGCGGGCGTCGACCACCAGGCCGAGCTCTTCCTTCACCTGCTCCAGCGTCAGCTTCTTTCCGTAGCCGTCGATGAGCTGCTCGAGCAGGTTGATGGCGTCACGCAGGCTGCCGGTGGCGGTACGCGCTATCACCTCCAGCGCATCCTGAGGGCAGTCGATCCCCTCCTGCTCGGCCACATAGCCGAGCCGTTCGACGGCGGCCGCGAGCGGGATGCGTCGGAAATCGAAGCGCTGGCAGCGCGAGATGACGGTAGCAGGCACCTTGTGCACCTCGGTGGTGGCGAGAACGAAGACGATGTAGGGCGGCGGCTCCTCCAGCGTCTTAAGCAGCGCGTTGAAGGCCGGCTCTGTGAGCATGTGGACCTCGTCCACCAGGTAGAGCTTGTAGGCGCCGGCGGCCGGGGCGAAGTTCGCCTTCTCGCGCAGGCTGCGGATCTCGTCGATGCCGCGGTTGCTGGCGGCGTCCAGCTCGACCAGGTCGATCGCCCGTCCCTCGAGATAGGAGCGGCAGCTCTCGCACTCGTTGCAGGGCTCGCCCTCCTTCGGCTCGGCGCAGTTCAGCGCCTTCGCCAGCAGACGGCCGCTGGTCGTCTTGCCCGTGCCGCGTGGCCCTGAGAAGAGGTAGGCGTGGGCCACCTTGCCGCTCGCGATGGCGTTCGTGAGCGTGCGCGCCACTCGCTCCTGGCCGGCGAGTTCGGCGAAGGTGCGTGGCCGCCACTTGCGATAGAGGACTTCAGTGCTCATGTCGAGTAGGCCAAACAGCGGAAGATCGAGTCACGGGATCGCCGTTAGTATAGCAGCGACCCGCTGCCGCCTCAATGCGCCGCCCTCCCCAGCAGCGCCTCCTCTCGCGCGCGCATCGCCCGCGCATCCTTCGGCGACTGGTGATCGTGGCCCAGCAGGTGGAGCACGCCGTGCACCAGCAAGTGCGCCAGCTCGTCGTCGACGGCGCGGCCGGCCTCCTCCGCCTGGCGAGCAGCCGTTGGAAACGCGATGACGATCTCTCCTAGCTGGCGGCCGCCTCGCGGGGGCGTGACGAAAGCGTCGCCGGAGTCCAGGCTGAAGGCGAGCACGTCGGTGGCCGCGTCTACGCCTCGGTAGCGATGATTCAGATCGCGCACCGTCTCGTCGTCGGTGACGGCGATGCTCAGTTGGGCGGGTAACGGCGCGTCCTCCGCCGCCAGTGCTCGCCGGGCGAGCGAGGCGAGCGCTCGCCGCCGCACTTGGCGGGCGAAGCGCGGCTCGACGTGCCAGGCGATAGCGTAGCCCGCTCCAGCCATCGGCCGGTGGCTACTCCTCGCGGCCGCGTTCACGGCGGCGCTGGCGCTGCTGCACGAGGCGGCTATAGAGGAGTAGATCTTGGTCGCTATAGGAAACCTCGCCCATCTCCGTCCCGCGCCGGATCGCCTTCATAGAGGCTTTGGTTAGGGCGACAGGCAGCGCTGGCTTGGCGACGACCCGTTCCGCCAAGTCGCGGGCGGTCTTCAGCTCTTCGCCGTCCGCGGCCAGGTGGGTGACGAGCCCGTAGTCGTGCGCCTGCGAGGCCGAGAAGCGCTCGCAGAGCACCGTCAGCTCCAGCGCTCGCGCGTGTCCCACCGCGCGGGCCAATCGAGGCAGCGCGTTCCAGCTCAGCGGGATGCCCAGCTCCACCTCTGGAATGGAGAACCAGGTGGACTCGCCGGCCACACGAAAGTCGCAGCAGGTCGCGAGGACGACCGCCCCGCCCACAGCGAAGCCGTGCACGGCGGCGATGGTGATCTGATCGAGCCCCTCCAGCACGCCGGAGGTGCGGCCGCCGATGCCCGAGGCGTGGCGAAACTCCAGCTCGTTGTCGGAGCCCGGCTGGCCCCACTCGCTGGTGTCTGCGCCCGCGGAGAAGGCCTTGCCTTCGCCGGTGAGAATCACCACGCGAGTGTCGAAATCCTCGGTCAGCTCCCCGCAGAGAGCCTGGAGGTCTCTGTGCATCTGGTTATTGATCGCGTTCCGCTTCTCGGGCCGGTTCAGACGCACCGTCATGATCGGGCCGTCCCGCTCCACCAGAAGCGTCTCGAATGCCATCGTTCTCCCTCCGCGAACGTCGAGCTTCGCGCCGCCAGTGTAGCACGGCGTCGGGATCGTGGCGACGAGGGAGCCGCTCGGGCTTAGCCGAGAGCGCTCGCCGCTCGCTCGGCTGCCTTGATCAGGGGGAAGGGCACGAGGCCAATCGCGACCACGCCGACGCTGGTCGTCAGCAGCGCCGCCGCCAGCCACGGGCTGGGCACGATGTCGCCCTCGTCCGGCGCAGGCGAGACGTACATGTGGCTGACGATTCGCAGGTAGTAGTACGCGGAGACGGCCGTGTTGAGCACACCGACGATCACGAGCCAGACCAGATCGCTCTGAACCGCGGCGTTGAAGATGTACAGCTTCGCGACGAAGCCGGCGGTGGGCGGGATGCCCGTGAGCGAGACGAGGCAGATCGCGAGCGCCGCCGCCAGCAGGGGCGCTCGCCGCCCCATGCCCGCGTAGCCGGCGATCGCGTCGGAGCCGAGCCGCTGTGAGATGACGATCACCGCGAAGAACGCGCCCAGGTTGGTGAAGACATAGGTCGCCAGGAAGAAGGTGACGCCGCTCGCCCCCAGGCTGACGCCGCCGCCGGAGGCGGCGATCGCCGCGACACCGATAGCGATGTTGCCCGCCTGGGCGATAGAGCTATACCCCAGCATGCGCTTGATGTTGGTCTGGAGCAGCGCCATCACGTTCCCTACCGTCATGGAGACGACCGCGAAGGCGGCGAACAGGTTCGACCAATCGCTGCCAATGAAGCTATCGGGGCCGAAGCCCTCGTAGAAGATGCGCAGCAGGACGGCGAATCCGGCTGCCTTGCTCCCGACCGAGAGGAAGGCGGCCACCGGCGTCGCCGCCGCTTCGTACACGTCGGGCACCCACATCTGGAACGGCACCAGCGCTACCTTGAAGCTGAAGCCGGCGCCCAGCATCACCATCGCGGCGAAGAGGGCCGCGCGCGTGCCGGATTCGCCCTGGGCGATGAGCGCGAAGATGCTCGCCTGGCCCTCGGGCGCGACGAGTTTCGTCGTGCCCGAGATGCCGAAGAGGAACGCCATGCCGTACAGGATCACCGCCGAGGCGATCGCGCCGAGGATAATATACTTCAGCCCCGCCTCGCTCGACCGGTCGTCCTTCAGGAAGCCGGCCAGCACATACTGGGAGATGCTGGTGAGCTCCAGCGCGACAAAGATCAGGATCAGATCGCGCGCGCCGGCCAGCAGCATCATGCCGGTGGTGGCCAACAGCAGCAGCGTCCAGAACTCGCCCTGATAGCGCAGCCGCCGCACATGGTCGGCGGAGGCGAGGACGACGAGCCCGGCGACGCCGAGGAAGAGGAAGTTGAAGAAGATGCTGAAGCTATCGAGCGAGTACGTCCCGCTGAAGACGACCGCTTCGCGCCCCCGCAGGATCAGGACGACCGTCCAGATCGCCGCGGCCGCGAGCCCGGCCAGCGCGCCGAAGGGCAGCCAGCGCCGGTCCCGCTCGTGCAGCGCCAGGTCTACGAGCAGGATGCCGCCCGCCGACACCATCAGGATCAGCACTGGGCCGATGCGGTCGAGGTCTTCGAGCATGCTCCTCCTGTCCTATCCCAACCTGCCGGCGAGAGGCAGGATCGCCTGGTCGATCAGGTCCACTAGCGGCGCCGGATAGATGCCCACGGCCAGGATCACGGCCAGCATGGCAGCCATCGGCAGCTGCTCCCACCACGAGGTAGCGTCGGGCAGCTCGGCCCAGCGCGGGTCCTTCGGGCCGAACATCACCCGCTGCACCATCCAGAGGATATAGCCCGCCGCGAGCAGGATGCCGATCACCCCCAGGATGGTGGGCGCGACGAAGCGCTCCCCCGCTCCTAGCAGGATCATTACTTCGGCGACGAAGCCCGACATCGCCGGCAGCCCCAGCGATGCCAGCCCGGCCATCACCATCACGATCGCGATGATCGGCGTCACGTGCGCCAGTCCGGAGAGCTCATTGACGTTGCGAGTGTGGGTGCGGTCGTAGATCATGCCCACCATCACGAAGAGCAGGCCGGTGATCACGCCGTGGCTGAACATCTGCAAGGCCGCGCCGGTCATGCCCACCTGGCCAAGCGCGGCGATGCCCAGCAGCACGTATCCCATATGGCTCACGCTGGAGTAGGCGATCAGCCGCTTCAGGTCGGTCTGGCGCAACGTGATGACCGCGCCGTAGAGGATGCTCAGCGCCGCCAGCGAGGCGAGCCATACGGCGTAGTCCTGGGTGGTATCCGGCAGGATGCCGACCAGGATGCGCAGCATGCCGTACCCGCCCATCTTCAGCAGCACGCCGGCCAGGATCACGCTCACCGCCGTCGGCGCGTCAGTGTGCGCGTCGGGAAGCCACGTATGGAGCGGCACGATGGGCAGCTTCACGGCGAAGCCGGCGAAGATGAGGAGGAAGACCGCGGATAGCGGGATGGCCGCGTCGTTTATCTGCATCTGCGCGAGCAGCTCCATATCGAAGGTGCCCGCGGCAAAGCCCAACACGAGGAAGCCGACCAGCATCAGCGCGCTTCCCGTGATCGTGAACAGGACGAACTTCATCGCCGAGTAGTCTTTGCGGCCGCTGCCCCAGATCGAGATGAGGAGATACATCGGTACCAGCTCGAGCTCCCAGAAGAGGAAGAAGAGGATCAGGTCTTGCGCGGTGAAGACTCCCAACACCGCCGTCTCCAGCACCAGCAGCCACGCGAAGTACTCCTTCGTTCGCAGCTCGACCTTCCAGGAGATCAGGATGGCGACGACGAACAGGAACGCGGTAAGGATGACCATCGTCAGCCCCAGCCCGTCGATGCCCAGGAAGTACTGAATATTGAAGCCGGCCTCGCCCGCCCCGATCCAGGTGAAGCGCTCGCGGAACTGGAGCCCCGACACGTCCCGGTCGAACAGCGCGAACAGGAGCAGCGAGCCCGCGAGCACGATGCAGGTCACCGCCAGCGCGGTTGGCTTCGCCTGACGCTCCTGGTCGCGCGGCAGCGTGGCGACGACGATCGCGCCCAACACCGGCAGGAAGACGAGAAACGTCAGCATCTATTCACCTGTTGCCACATCCCATCTGTGTCTATCTGTGTGCATCTGTGGCCATAACCCTCACAGCGGATTCCGCCATTCCCCATCTGTGCTTATCTGTGTGCATCTGTGGCCATCACCCTCACAGCGGATTCAGTAGAAACGCCAGCCCGCCCGCGAGGAGCAGCCCGGCGAAGGCCATCGCGCCATACACCTGCACCTGTCCCGTCTGGAGCATGCGCAGCCCGACCGAGCTCAGGCGCAGCCCTCGCGCAATCTCGTTCGGCACACGATCGACGACGAGGCTATCGAACAGTGAGAGGGCGCCGGCGCCGACGCGATAGAGCAGGCCCCGCACCAGCACGCCCTCGAACAGGTCGTCCAGGAAGTACTTGCGCTCCAGTAGCGTGTGGAGCGGCCGCAGCGTCAGCCTCACCCGCTCCGCAGAGAGCACCCGGGCGCCGTAGAAGAGCCAGGCGCTGCCGATGCCGGCCAGCGCCAGCGCCAGCGACCCGAGGGCGATGCCCCAGTTGAAGTGGAACTCGGGCAGGGCGTGGCGCATCTCCAGCGGCAACGCGCCCGCCAGCAGATGCTCGACGCCGCCGCTCACGTTCGCGAAGCCGATGAGCAGCGCCGGCACCGCCAGCACCAGCAGCGGCACCACCATCACCCTCGGCGACTCGTGCGGGCGCGACTGATCCGCGCCGTGGCTGTCCTCTTCGGGCGCTTCGCCGCCCTGATACTCGCCCTCGAAGGTGAGGAAGATAGCGCGGAACATGTAGAACGCGGTCAGGAAGACCACCGCCATCGCCACCACGAAGAGCAGCGGCTGCTCGGTCCAGGCCTGGCTCAGGATCTCGTCCTTGCTCCAGAACCCGGCCAGCGGAAAGACCCCGGCCAGGCTCAGCGACGCCACGAAGAAGGTGGCATGCGTCAGCGGCATCATCTTTCGCAGCCCGCCCATGCGACGCATGTCGAAGGTGTTGGTCGCGTGGTTGACGCTGCCCGCGCCCAGGAAGAGGAGCGCCTTGAAGAAGGCGTGGGTGAGCAGGTGGAAGATAGCGGCCACGTAGCCGCCCAACCCCAGCGCCAGCATCATGTAGCCGAGCTGGCTGATCGTCGAGTAGGCGAGCACCCGCTTGATATCGGTCGCCACCACCGCCAGCAGCGCCGCGAGCAGGGCGGTCGTCCCGCCCACGACCGCGACGGTGAGCTGCGCGTCCTCCGCCACCTCGAAGACTGGGAAGAAGCGCGCCACCAGATAGACGCCGGCGACCACCATCGTCGCCGCGTGGATCAGCGCGGAGACGGGCGTGGGGCCTTCCATCGCATCGGGCAGCCACACGTGCAGCGGGAACTGGGCCGATTTGCCGACGGCGCCTGCGAAGATGCCCAGCGCAAAGACGGTGAGCACGTTGACGCTGATAGCGCCCACAACCGCCAGCTCCTGGATCTCGGCGATGTCGAAAGTACCCGTCTTCGTCCAGATGAGGATGATCGCCAGCAGCAGACCCACATCGCCCAGCCGTGTGACGAGGAAGGCCTTCATCGCGGCGCGCACCGCCGCCGGCTTGTGGAACCAGAAGCCGATGAGCAGGTAGGAGCAGAGCCCCACCAGCTCCCAGAAGACGAAGAGCACGAGAATGCTATCGACCAGGATGAGCCCGAGCATCGACGCGGTGAACAGCGACATGTAGGCGAAATAGCGCGAGTAGCCGCCATCGCCCGCCATGTACCCCTGCGAGTAGATCTGCACGAGCAGCGAGACCGTCGTCACCACCAGCAGCATGATGACGGTGAGGCCATCGACGCGCAGGCCAACGTTAACCGTCAGATCGCCGACGGTCAGCCACTCGTGCGAGCGGAACGCCAGCGCGGTGCCGTCGGAAGCGATGACGCTGTCCAGCGCCCAGAGCGAGAAGAGGAACGCGCCGGCGATGGCCGCGATGGTGACGTAGCCGCTCAAGCGAGGATTGGGTCGCGTCCAGAGGACGATCGTAAGCAGCGATCCTATCGGCAGCAACAGGATCGCCCAGACGACGCCCTCGGGGATCTCGGGTAGCACGCTCAGATCTTCCTCAGCAGCTCGGCGGCCACGTGCGTCTTGCTATCGGGCACCCAGAGTTCGCGGGCCTCGTTCATCGGCGCATCGGTCTCCAGCGGCGGGACGATTCGCAGCGCCACCCCCTCGGCTTGGAAGAACTCCAGCCAAATCTGCGCGGTGTAGCCGCTCTTCACGTCCATGAACTTCGACCACATATCAGCAGCTACCCACCATCACCCGCGCAGCACGTTGATCCGGTCGATATCGATCGTCTGGCGGTGCCGGTAGACGGCGACGACGAGCGCCAGCATCACCGCCGCCTCGGCCGCCGCGACGGTGATCACGAAGATGACGAAGACGTGGCCGTCGATCGGCCGCGTACCCTCGCCGAAGCGGGAGAAGTCGACAAAGCGAGAGAAGGCGATCAGGGTCAGGTTGACGGCGTTGAGCATCAGCTCGATGCCCATCAGCACCGCGACGGCGTTGCGCTTCGCCAGGGTGATATAGAGCCCGATAGCGAAGAGCGCGCCACCCACGATGAGCACGTCCTCCAACGCCACGCTCGCAGCCAGCACTGGCGCGTCCATCAGTCCTCCCGCACCAGCACGATGGCGCCGATCATCGCCGCCACGAGCAAGACCGAAGCGATCTCGAACGGCAGCACGAACGGGCTGAGCAACGCCTCGCCGATCGCGACGGAGGTGTTCTCGAACGAGCTCTCGCTGGTCACCTGCCAGTCCGTCTCGATCGCGACGAAGGCGATCCCTGTGGCGACCAGGCCGGACAGCACCAGCGCCGGCAGTCGCAGCAGCCCCTCGGCGTTATCGCGATCGGAGAGCGGCGTGAGCATCACCGAGAAGATCATCAGCACCGCGATGGCGCCGGCATAGATGAGCACCTGCACCACCGCAATGAAGTCGGCGGATAGCGTGATGTAGAGCCCGGCGACGCCGACGAAGCTCAGGATCAGGAACAAGAGCGCGTGCAGCAAGTTGCGGACGACGATGACCATCCCCGCCGCGCCCACGGTGAGGGCGGACAGCACCCAAAAGGCGATTGTGACTCCAGTACCTTCCAGCGTTGCCTCCTCTGCTCAGGCCTCGGCGCGAGCTGCGCTGCCGCTTTGCGCCGGCAGCGGCACGTCGATCTCGCTGACCAGCCGCGCCCGCCTCGGGAACCGTTCGTAGTTTCGGGTCATCACTCGCGCCCAGCCGGCGATCAGCACCCCGGCCAGCACGAAGTTCACGACAGCGAAGATCGGCAGCACGATGCCGGCGCTGATCTCGTACTCGGTCCAGATGAACACCTCCACCGCCACTAAGAGCACGTTCACAAGCGATAGCGGCAGGAGGAACTTCCAGGCGAACGCCATCAACTGATCGATACGGAAGCGCGGCAGCGTGCCACGGAACCAGATGAAGATGAAGTAGACCGCGTACACCTTGCCGATGAAGAGCATCCAGCCCGGCACGAACTCGTTCAGGCCGAACGTCCACCAGCCTCCGAGGAAGAGCGTGGCTATGATCGCCGAAACCGCCATCACGTTCACCAGCTCCACGGCGTAGAAGAGGCCGAATTTCATGCCCGAGTACTCGATGTGATAGCCGGCGATGATCTCCGACTCGGCCTCCGCGATGTCTGCCGGCGAACGGTTCAGCTCCGCGCTGGCGCCGAACAGGAAGATCAGGAAGGCGAGCGGCTGGAAGAAGATGAGCCAGGACCAGTGCGTCTCCTGGAACGCGACGATGCCGCTCAGGCTCATCGTGCCGGCGAAGGCCACCACCCCCAGGAGGGCGAGCACGGTGGGGATCTCGTAGCTGATCAGCATCGCGATTACGCGCATCGAGCCCATCAGCGCGTACTTGTTGTTGGAGGCGTAGCCGGCCATGAACACCATGATCGCGCTCGTCGAGCCCAGCGCGAGGATGTAGAGCACGCCCACGTTCAGGTCGGCCAGCACCATCCCCTCGCCCCACGGCAGCACGGCGAAGGCGAGGATCGCCGGGACGAAGATGACGATGGGCGCCAACGTGAACACGGCGCTATCGGCCAACTTCGGCGTGAGCGCCTCCTTCTGGATCAGCTTGATCGCGTCGGCGATGGGCTGGAGCAGGCCCCACGGCCCGGCCCGATTCGGGCCTTTCCGCACCTGGATGCGGCCGATGAGCCGTCGCTCCACCCAGATGTTGATCACAGAGGTGAACCCGACGAATCCAAGGATACCCAGAGCGCCCAGCAGCCCGGCAACGACATAGAGCAGCCCTTCCGATGCACCGGCGTCGCGCAGGGCGTCCATGAGCCCGGCGACGGCGTTCCCCAGGTCGCGGACATCGTACCAGCGGGCGAGAAGCGCCACTAGCGGTCTACCTCCCCCACGTTAATATCGATGCTGCCCAGCGTGACGATGGCGTCGGAGACGGTCTGGCCAACCACCATCTCTTTCAGCGCCGAGAGGTTCATCAGCGAAGGCGAGCGCACGTGGAATCGAAACGGTGTCGGGCCGCCGTCGCTCACCAGATAGAAGCCCAGCTCGCCCTTGGGCGACTCGATGCGAGAGTAGACCTCGCCGGCGGGCGGGCGCAGGTTGAGCGGCACGTCCGCGCAGTACGGGCCGGGCGGCAGCTGCTCCACCGCCTGCTCGATGATGCGGACGCTCTGGCGCACCTCCGCCATGCGCACCATGAACCGGTCGAAGCAGTCGCCGTTGTAGCCGACAGGAATGTCGAACTCCATGCGGTCGTAGACGCCGTAGGGGTCAGCCTTGCGCAGGTCCCAGGCGATGCCCGAGCCGCGAAGCATGGGGCCGCTGACCGAGGCGTTCATCGCCAGCTCCGGCGAGAGGATGCCGATGTCGCGGCTGCGCATGAGCAGGATCTCGTTATCGATGAGGAGGTCGTCGTATTCGTCCATGCGCGCGGGCAGCTCGTCGAGCAGCGTGCGTAGCTGCGGCATGAACTCGTCCGGCAGGTCGAAGGCGACGCCGCCGATGCGCATGTAGTTCAGCGTGAGGCGAGCGCCGCAGGTCATCTCGAAGAGGTCGAGGATCTTCTCGCGCTCGCGGAACATGTAGAGGAGCGGCGTCTGCCAGGCGCCGCAGTCGTTGACGAACGTGCCGTTCGCCATGGCGTGGCTGGCGATGCGCTGGAGCTCGGCGAAGATCACGCGCAGGTACTGCGCCCGCTCCGGCACCTCGACGCCGGCCAGCCGCTCGACGGCGTGGCAGTAGGAGAGGTTGCCCGTCATCGCCGCCAGGTAGTCCATGCGGTCGGTGAAGGGGATGTTCTGCGTCCAGGTGCGCTCCTCGGCCAGCTTCTCCATGCTCCGGTGCAGATAGCCGACGACCATCTCGGCGTTGATGATCCGCTCGCCGTCCAGCGTCACCCGCATGCGGAAGACGCCGTGGGTGGACGGGTGCTGCGGCCCGATGTTGACGATCATCGGCTCGGTCTTAATCGGCACGGAACTCACCACCCCACTGGTCGGGGTCCTCCTTGGGGAAGCGCTGGAGGCCCGGCCGGACGCCGCCCGGCAGGTTCATGAAGTCCTTGCGCAGCGGGTATCCGGGAAAGCCTTCCCAGAGGAAGATGCGTTTCAGGTTCGGATGTCCGGGGAAGCGAATGCCTAGCAAGTCGTAGATCTCGCGCTCCTGCAGGTGGGCGCCCAGCCACACCGGCGTCACCGACGGCACCTCGGGCTCCTCGTGGTCGGCGCGAACTTTCAGCACCAGCTCGTGGTTGTGCGAGAGCGAGGCGAGGTGATAGACGACTTCGAAGTGGTCGTAGTAGTCGACGCCGCTCACGGCGATCAGGTAGCGAGCGTCCGTGTCCCTGTCGTCGTGGAGGAAGCGAGCCACCTCGAGCAGCTTCTCCGGCCGGACGCGCACCCACTCCTCGGCCGTCTCCTCGATCGAGTCGGGGACGGCGGCGGAGATGCGCTCGGCCAGCAGCGAGCCGGCCAGGATAGTGGTCACCGCCGGCATCAGAGCCACTCCAGCGCCTGACGGCGCCAGGCGTACACGTAGCCCACGAACAGGATGAACACGAACAGCACCGCTTCGATCAGGGCGAAGAGGCCAAGCTGGCGGAAGGCGACGGCCCAAGGGTAGAGGAACACCGCCTCCACACTAAACAGGACGAAGAGCAGGGCGATGATGTAGTAGCGAACGTTGAACTGGCCCCAGGCGTCCCCTACCGTCTCGACGCCGCACTCGTACGTCGACGACTTCACGGGGTTAGGGTGCTTCGGGCGGATCTTCAGCGCTCCGAGGAGGACTGAGATGAGGATGGGGGCGAGCGGAAACGCTAAGGCAAAGAGAAGCAGGAAACCGGCGCGGCCGAACTCTTCGAGCACCTGTTGTCTCCCGTTTGTGAAATTCGTCTCTTACTTTGGCGTGAGTATAGCATAGTGAGATCAATCACGGAACGTGCGGGGACCGTCCAGCCGGGCGAGACGCATCGCACGCATGACACGACGCACAACAGCACCCGAAGGTATCGCTGTCGGGCTGTGCTAACACACTGGTGTGCAGGCCACAGTGGGCGCCTCAGCGTCGCAGGATCTGAGCCGCCATCGCGTTGTCGCGGGGCTGGCGTTCGGAGCTGATCACGACATCGACGCGGTTCAGCGTCTCATTCCAGGTCACAAAGCCGTACTCGTCGGTGTTCTCCCACTGGAGTGTCACTGCCACCTGATCTATTTCCCACTCCCCGTCCGACACGATGTTGATCACTTCGCCAAAGACAGTCAGGAACTCCAGGAAGTCAACGGTGGAGTCCCAGTCCAGCCGCAGGTGGACGAGCACCGTCGGGTCTCCTGCGATGTCATCTTGGTCCTGCACGTAGATCGCCGTAGAGCCGGAGCCCCAGCCAGCGGCCGCCTGCGCGGCGACGAGCTCGTCCTCGAGAATCGTGACCAGGTAGTTGTAGACGTCGAACTCGCCGAACGGCGAGATGTCCAAGAGCGACCAGCCCTCTCCAAGCGTGTCTACTATGCTAGCCGGGGCCGGATTCCTCGGAGCCTCGCGTGCGAGAAACTTTTCTGGGTGGAGGATCTGCTCGGTCGTCCTCGGCGGATTCTGGTAGGCGGCATTGACCGCCTCCCATCCGCCATCGCGATACAACGTCGTAACGAAACGTGTGCACTCGATGTAGTTGAAGTTGTTGTAGCGCTCCAGAGCGGGTGGGAGCGCCGCCTCAGCTTCCTCATCCTCATCCTCATCATCCGTGAAGGCGACATCCCGCCAGTCGTCTCCATAGACCTCCTCCATGTAGAGAACCATCGTGAGAGTCGCATCGCCCTCCTTGAGGCAACTGATCGTCGTGTCATATTCGGTGCGGCTGTCGTTGTCGTCGTTGTCGATATACGCGTGCAGCCTTTCGGAATCGAACGCTACGTCCTGGAAGCTGTGTACGTACTCATGCGCGAGGATCATCTCGTTGTACGGGTCGATGTCGGCGCCGCTGTCCGTAATCAGCACGAGCCGGCCTTCCTCGGAGAGATACATCCCCAGAATCGAAGTGCCGTCATCTTCGCTTACGAGTTCGATGATATCGTCGTCCGGGCCGATCAAGTGGAACAGCCTGAGCGCGACGCTGAACGCCTCAATCTCAGCCCTGTCGTCATCGTCAATCTTCGCGTACTCTTCGTCGATGTATGCGCGGAAGATCGAGCGCGACAGTGTCCCTTCGATTGTCTCCTCGTTCACGTCAAGGCCGCGGACCTTAGCGGCGACATCTCGGATCTCGTGGAGCCGCTGCTCTTGCTCGGCCGTGAACGGTTCTAGATCCGGGAGGATGCTGTCATCGCCGCCCGAGCAGATCGCTCCCAGCAAAAGCGGCGCGGCCGCGAGCAGTACGGCAGCCCGCAGCAGCTTGAAGGTGCTACTTAATCCAGCCGATCGTCGTATGTCAGTCACCCGTCCGGCCTTTCGTGGTGGCCGATCCTTGCCTGGGGATGTTGTTGTAGAAGGATCGGTAGGCGCGAGGCTGGTCTGTAGACAGCCCAAGGAGCCTTGAACGAACAGCCCGGTCCGCCCTGGCTGGCGTCCCAGGCGCTATCGCAGCGAGCGGCGGCGGAGCTAAGGCCGCGTCGATCTGCGTAACAGATACCCGCTCAGCAAAGTTGCTATGCCGAATGCGGCGAGACCAGCCCACAACACAGCGAGCGAATCCGTAGCGGCTGCTCGGCTGCCAGTACCCGCATTCGGCAAGGCGGCCTGGCTTTCCAACCCAGGGCTCGTCACTGTAAACATAACTCTAGCCGCCAGAAGGTCATGCCAGGGAATGGCTTGGAACTCGCACTCGCCCACGAGAGTCGGAAGGGTGAATGGCCATTCGCCTTGGTGCTCGTTCAACAATTCGGGTATCTGGAACTCGAAAACAACGGCAGGCTGTGCCGGCTCCGGCATATAGGCCACTACGGAAGCTACAGCAGACTCCTCGTGATACACGCAAAAGAAGCGGACTTTGGTTATATCCTGGTCGAAGTGGCCCTCTATCGTAACAATCGTGCCCACAGGCCCATGCGACGGTGTTACGCTAAACGCACCGGTAGGCGCCACCTGCGGCCGCGGAGTGGGGGTGGGCTCCTGTGCCACGGATTCATAGGAGGTTGCATGCAGCAACAGGAACATCAAGGCCATCAGCAATGCGATGCCGACCTTCCAGTTGACTGACTTCACGGCTACTTCTCCTTGAACCGCTCGGCTTCCTCAGAGCCCCCGGTGGTGTCGCCCGCGCTGTAGGAATGCGCGCCCGCTCCGGCGAGCTTGCCCCCATCGACGATCAGGTACTCCTCGCGAATTGGCCGCCCGTCGAACCAGCACTCCAGGATCTCTCGAACGCCCGCGGCGTACCTGGCCTGGGCCGACAGCGACGTGCCTGAGACGTGGGGTGTCATTCCGTGATGGGGCATGGTCCGCCAGGGGTGGTCCTTCGGCGCTGGCTGGGGGAACCAGACGTCGCCCGCGTATCCCGCGAGCCGGCCGCTTTCGAGCGCGCGGGCAACGGCATCCCGATCGCAGATCTTGCCGCGCGCGGTGTTTACGAGATAGGCGCCCCGCTTCATCTTCGCGATCAGCCCATCGTTAAACATGTGCTCGGTCTCGGGATGTAGCGGCGCGTTGATCGTAACCACATCGCAGACTGGCACCAGCGACTCAGCGTCCGGGTGATAGGTCAGGCCAAGCTCCCGCTCAACGCTCTCGGGCAACCGGTGCCGGTCCGTGTAGTGCAGCTCGACGTCGAATGGTTTGAGCCGTCTCAACACCGCCGTTCCGATGCGGCCAGCCCCGACGGTGCCCACGACCATACACTCGAGGTCGTAGGATCTCTCGACGCAATCGGCGATGTTCCAGCCTCCGCGAACGACGGTCTGGTATGAAGGAACGTAATTGCGCACCAGCGTCAGAATCGTCATCACGACGTGCTCGCTCACGCTGATGCTGTTCGAATACGTTACCTCTGCGACAGTGAGCCCCTGCTCGGTCGCCGCGCGCAGGTCCACGTGATCCGAGCCTATTCCCGCGGTAATCGCCAGTTTGAGCAATGGCGCCTTGGCGATCCGTTCGGCCGTCAGGTAGGCGGGCCAGAAGGGCTGTGAAATAACGATGTCCGCGGTCGGCAGCTCCCGCTCGAAGACGCTATTCTCCCCGTCCTTGTCGGAGGTCACGACGAACGTGTCGCCGCGCCCCTCCAGGAACGTGCGCAGCCCTAGTTCTCCTGACACACTGCCTAAGAGCTCTCCGGGCCTGAAGTCTATCGCCTGAGGCGACGGCAACGTCTGACCGCCCGGGTAGTGATCGAGTACTGGGATGTCGTCGCGGGCGTACGACGTTGGGTAACCGTCGACGGGATCGTCGTAGAGCACACAGAGCACTTTGGCCATGTCATCGCCTCCTGTACAGGCTGTCGTCTCGTGTTCGCTGATAGATCATACCGCCGCCGGAGGTCGTGATCACCCTTCTGGCGTGGCCAACGCTTCTGACTTCTTGATCTGGCCCAGGCGTCCAGACAGCCCGCGCCTGCTACTTCGTCCACGTGCCTACCTGGTGCTAACTGCTGACCTGGTCTACCCCTGGCCGATGAGCACAATCAAGACGGCGAGATGCTCTGAGCACTGCACGTTGGTCATGCCACTCGTGGACTGATCAAGCTCCCGGAGAACGGTGTCGGTGGACACGCGCCGGCCGAAGTCCTGTTCGATGAATTCGACAGCCCGCGCCGCCATACTCTGAACTTCAGCTGCGCTCTCCAAACACTTCGCGGCCACCTGTTCGGCCAGCGAGGGTGCGCGTGGCACGGGCGTGTCCGTGGGTGGACGTGGTGGGGTGTCGGTCGGCTCCGGCGGCGGTACGGGCGTGTTCGTTGCCGGAGGCGGTAAGGTGTCCGTCGGCTGAACCGCTACCGTGGTCGCTGTGGGTGTCGATTCGCCCTCTTCGTCTCCACAAGCTGCCGCCAGCAGGAGCACAGCCGGTAGGAGCAGAAACGCAATCCATCGCATGATGCTTCCCCCTTTCGTGGTGATCGTGCACAGGAATTCTGGCAGGTGGTAGGCGACAAGTCAACGCCTACCCGCCGTCAGCAGAACGCACAGACCATCCAGCAATAATGTTGGAACATCTGTCCGCACTACCCTTTACGCGAAGCCCGCCACCGGTTATAATTCAATTATGAGCGAGCAAATGGAAGCATATCTCAGCGTGAGTGAGGCAGCAGCTCGTTATACGTTCTCAGTCGAGCATATACGTTATCTATGCCGAACAGGGCGAGTACAGGCGACGCAGATAGGGCCGGTT
>JACZYW010000038.1 GCA_022570885.1 Chloroflexota bacterium
GCGCGACGGTATCGAGCTCGAGGCCAGCCTCAGCGGCCGTCTTCGCCACCGCCTCGTCCTCGGCCAGCAGGCGAGCGAGCGCGGCGAGCGCCGACGGCTCGTGGCCAGGCGTGGGCTGGAGCCAGACGCCCCCGAAGGGCTCGGCGAAGTCGCACAGCTCGCCCGCTCGCGGCGTGACGACGATCAGCCGCGCCGGCTCGCGTAGGGGCAGCTTGCGCGGGTCGATGGCGTCCTTGATGCGCAGGGCGGCTACGTTGTGGCTCTGCTCCAGGTCGTCCGCGATCACCAGGATCGTCTTCGCTTTCGTCGGTATGTCCAGGAGATCGGCGGGCAGCGCCTCGTCGCCGAAGGCGGCCGCGGTGGCGCGGGCGGCGGCCCGGTGCACGGGCCCCGCGCTGAAGTCGAGGTGGGGCGAGCCCACTACCTCGCGGGCCAGCCGTTGCACTAGGTAGTTCTCCTCGTTGGTGGCGAGCGGCGAGCCCAGGAAGGCGATGGCGCCCGCGCCGTGCTGCTCTCGCACCTGGGCGAGCCGATCGGCGGCGTGATCGAGCGCCTCCTCCCAGGAGGCCGTCGCGAGTGTATCCTGGCGGCGGATCAGGTGCTGGTCCAGCCGCTCCTTCTGCTTCACGGCGTCGTAGTGGAAGCGGCCGCGCACGCAGATCTGGTCGTCGCTGAACGGGTTGATCGTGTCCGGCTTGACGATGACCGGCTTGCCGTTGCGGTGGCCGATGCTGATGGTGCAGCCGACGCTGCACGAGTTGCAGACGGTGGAGACCCAGTCCTCGGTACGGGCGAGCCACTTGTTCGGCTTCTCCATCAGCGTCGCCGTCGGGCAGACGTCGATACATGAGCCGCAGTAGTCGCAGTTCGATTCGTCGATCGCCCCGCCGGAGCCGAAGGCGATGCGGGTGGAGAAGCCGCGGCCGGCCAGGGTGATGGCGCCGGTGTGGCGCAGGTCATCGCAGGCGCGGACGCAGCGGGTGCAGATGATGCACATCTGCGGGTCGAACTCGAGCCAGGGGTTGGCGCGGTCCGGCTCCGGCTGGTCAGCCTGGTAGTAGGTGCGGTCTTCGCTCTCCCACGGCTCCACGTTGTCCTTGCCCATATCGAGCAGGTCGTTCGTCGTCTGGAGCTCGCAGCGGTAGTTCTTGGAGCAGGTGACACAGCGATGGGTGACCACGTCGTCGCGCAGGCAGATGTCGCCGGGCATGCACTTGACGCGTCGATGGCAGGTGAGGCAGCGGTCGGAGTGGTTGGCGTTGATCACGGAGAGGACGTACTGGCGGGCCTGCTTCACGTCCGCCGTGTTCGAACGCACCTCCATGTCGTCGCGCACCGTTGTGGTGCATGCGAGCTGGAGGCCGCGCGCTCCCTCGATCTCCACCAGGCAGGTGCGGCAGCCGGCGTAGGGCGGCAAGCCGTCGATGTAGCAGAGGTTGGAGACGTAGATGCCGTTCTGCTTGAGGACTTCGACAAGCGGTGCGCCGTCCGGCGCTTCGATCGGGCTGCCGTCGATGGTGAACTTCGCCACGCTAGGCCACCCTTAGCTTTCCCGCTCGATCAGCTTGATCACGTCCTGCGGCGCCTGCATCCCGTTCGGATACTGGAAGCCGCTCTCCTTCAGGTGCTCGTGCGCGAATTTGGTGAGGGCCTGCTTGTCGCGGTACATGGAGTCGAAATCGTCGGTCACGTCCTTCCAGGTGCCGCCGGCCTGGATCGCATCGTACGGGCAGGCCTCGGTACAGAGCCCGCAGTACATGCAGATGCGGAAGTCGATCTCATAGCGGTCGATGTTGAGCGAGCCGTCCTCGGCCGGCGAGGTGGCGACGAGGATGCAGCCGTCCGGGCAGGCCTGCGCGCAGGTGGAGCAGCCGGTGCAGCGCTCCTCGAACCAGACGAGGTTGGTGCGCGCGTTCTGCGGGATGGGGCGCACCTCCTCCGGGTACTGGATGGTGAAGGTCGGCTTGAAGATGTGCTTGAAGGTGACCCACATCCCCTTGGCGATGCCGAGGCCGTACATAGTGCGCTCCTCGCTGCGCTGGATCGTCCTACTCAGCCAGGATAGCCGCCGGCGCGACTATAGAGAAGAGTTTCACAAACTCGCAGCTATTTTAGCAGTGATCGCTGTCTTAATTCAAACCGATCTTGGAGACCGCCAAATGACTCACGATAGGTTGGTCAGGCGCATGGCCTACTATGCCGCCGGATTCATCCGGTGGTTCCGCTTCCCATGGTGCGGCGTCGGCTGGACTTCTGGCTGCCGCAAGGCGAAGCGCGCTGGGGGCAGACCGATTACGGCTGCCGGCCGCGGATGGATGCTGGAGCGTGCAGGCCGATGTGTGGCACGAGACGGTCCAGCCAGCGCGGGAACCACCAGTTCGCGTCGCCGAGGAGCTGCATGATCGATGGCACGAGGATCAGCCGCACCAGGGTTGCGTCCAGGAAGATCGCCGTCGCAAGCCCGATGCCAAACTCCTTGATCACCCGCTGATCGCTGAAGGCAAAGCTCAGGAACACGCCGATCATGATCGCTGCGGCGGCGGAGATCACCCGCGTCGTCTGCGATAGCCCGCGCGCAACCGCTTCGGAGTTATTGCCGGACCGCAGATACTCCTCCTGGATGCGGCTCAGCAGGAAGACCTCGTAGTCCATCGAGAGGCCGAAGAGCACGGCGAAGAGCATCATCGGCACGAAGGACTCGATCGGGCCTGCCCGCTCAATGCCGAGGATGTCTCCGAACCAACCCCACTGGAACAGCGCGACCAGCACCCCGTACGCGGCGCCGATCGAGAGCAGGTTCATGATCACCGCCTTGATCGGTATCAGCACCGAGCGGAAGACGGCCATCAGCAGGAGGAAGCTCAACCCGAGAATCGCCGTGAAGAACAGCGGCAGTCGTGACTTAATCTTGTCGCCCACGTCGATGAACCCTGCGGTCGGGCCTCCCACGAACACCTCTGCTTCCGTGCCTGCGATCGCCTGGGGAATCTCGCGCCGGAGCCGGTGAATCAACTCCGCGGTCTCCTCTGACTGGGGTGAGCTCTCTGGGATAACGATGATGATCCCAGCGGAGCGCGCCTCGTTCAGCCTGAGTGGTGAAGCACCGAGGACGCCGCGCTCCTGCCCGATGGTGGCGGGCAGCTCCTCCGCCGCCGCGACGGCGTCCTCGCCGTCGAGGCCGATGCCGATCACGATAGGGCCGTTGAACCCGGGCCCGAAGCCCTCCGTTAGCAGATCGTAGGCGCGACGCGAGGTCGACGACTGCGGATTGTTCCCCGCGTCCGATGAGCCAAGACGGATGTCCAGCACCGGGAACGCCAGCACGAGCAGGATGGTGACGGAGACGGCGAAGAAGAGGAGCGGGGCGCGCTGGACGAGGCGGCTGAGCCGGTACCCGAACCCGGACTCGCTCTCTTGACCGGAGGCGGCCAGCAGGGGGATCTGCCAGCGGTCGATCTGGGGCCCGACGAGCTTCAGGATCGCGGGAAGGACTGTGATGGACACCAACACCGCGAGGGCTACCACCAGCGCCGCCGCTGTTCCGGCGAAGCCGATGAACGGGAGGCCCACTGCCCACAGGCCGAGCAGAGCGATGACGACCGTGAAGCCGGCGAATACCACCGACCGCCCCGCTGTCCCGACCGCCTCGACGATCGCGTCTTCGACGCTGAGCTTGCGGGCGATGCCCTCGCGGTATCGCGTCACGACGAGCAGCGAGTAGTCGATGCCGACGCCGATGCCGATCATCGCTGCGAATTGCGTTGTGAAGGTCGGCATGTCGACGAAGGACGCCCCCACTCCGATCATGAAGAAGCCCGAGACGAGCGCCAGGAGCGCCGTCACGATCGGCAACCCCATCGCCACGACGGAGCCAAAGGCGATGAGTAGGATAACGATCGCGACGGCCAGACCGACCAGCTCCGCGCTGCCGGGCGGCTCCTGCTCGGCGAAAAGCACGACCCGCCCTCCGGCTTCGACCTGAAACTCCGGCGACGTGCGCTCCTTTCGCAGGTCAAGCAGTGCATCGACGCTGGACGTCTCCAGCTCGAACGCCGGCTTGCTGTAATCGACGGTGATGAGGGCGGTCGAAGCATCGGGCGAGATGGTACCCAGCTGCTCATAGGGCGACGAGACGTTCAAGACATCGGGCAGTTCGCGCAGGTCGGACAGCAGCGATTCTACCTGGAGGCGGACGTCCGAGTCGTCCAGGCCGGCCGGGGCGCGCACCACGATCGTCGCCGAGTCACCGGCTGCCTGCGGAAATCGCTCCTCCAGCAGGTCGCGAAGGCGTTGCGTTTCGGTGCCGGGCACGCTGAAGCTGGCGCTGAACTGCCCGCCGACAGTGGCGAAGAGCGCGCCCAGGATGGCGAGACCGGCGACAGCGCCCACCAGGATCCGCCAGGGATGGCGGCTAGCATATCGAGCCAGGCTTTCCGGGTTAAACATGGCCGTGGCGTTACAGGCTGAAGTGCGCCAGGTCGTCTGCCAGCAGCACGTTCTCGATTCCCAAATCCGGCTGGCCGGCGTCCAAGTGGGTGAGGATAAAGGTGGGTGTTGGGCCCAGCCGGCGTCGCAGCTCGCGGATGTCCTGCGGGCCCAGGTGCGGGCCGCAGGCGTCCCCCCAGCAGGTGCATTCGACGACGAAGACGTCGGCGCCCTCGGCCAGCTCCACCAGCGGGTCGCAGAGGGTGCTGTCGCCGGAGTAAGCGAGCGTCCGGCCGCCGATCTCTACGCGAAACCCAAAGCAATCGAGACCCTCGACGTGCTCTACGGAACGGGCCAGGTAGTGAAGCTCGCCAATATCGCCCTCCAGGCCGTCTCGTAAGTCCAGGTAGCGCTCCTCGTAGCTCTTCTCTTTCGCGAGTAGGTGTGGGTAGCCAGCATCAGTAATCGTTCGCAGCCGCTCCTCGATGCCGGGCGGCCCGATGATCGTGAGCGCCTTGCTGCGCTGCGTCGCTTCATCGTACTCCAGGAGCAGGAACGGCAGGCCAAAGAAGTGATCGGCGTGGAAGTGGCTGATGAAGATCGCCTCGATCTCCGCCACGTCCACCTCGCTTCGCTTCATGTGGGGCAACGCGATGGGCGAAGCGTCGAACAGATAGCGGCCGTTGAGGAGGAAGCTGCCCCAGTACCGTCCTGCCGCGAAGGCGTTGCCGGAGCCCAGGAAGAGCAGGTCCAGCGATTGGCTCACCCAACAGCCCCCGCGGCAACGGGCGCTTCGTAGACACCATCCAGGAAGCCCCAGAGGGCGTCCATGGTAAGCTCGCCCCGCTGCCAGGCTTGATAGAAGGGATGCTTCAGGAGGCTTCGCTCCTCGATCAGGCGATCGACGATCTCAACGATGGATGGTTCGGTTGTAGTCATGGCTGGTACTCCTTTCAACTCTCGACGAGGATACCACGATCTATCGTGTAGCGTGAAGGGACGGCGCCGTTGCTGCTACCGTCGCCGGCGCATCGCGCGCGCCATCTCCCGCTCCGCATCGCGGCGGGCGATGGCGGCTCGCTTATCGTAATGTTTGCGGCCGCGCACCAGTGCCAGCTCTATCTTGGCGATACCGTCCTTCAGGTAGAGCCGGAGCGGTACCAGCGTGAGGCCTTGCTCCAACACGGCGCGCGAGAGCTCGCGGATCTGGGACTTGTGAAGGAGCAGCTTGCGATCGCGGGTCGGCTCGTGGCTGAACTGGCCGGCGGCGTCATACTGGGCGATGTGGACGTTCATCAGCCACAGCTCGCCCCGGTCCGGGCGGGCGTAGCCTTCGACGATCTGCACACGTCCCTGGCGGATCGACTTGATCTCGCTGCCCCGGAGCGCCAGGCCGGCCTCGACCCGTTCCAGCACCTCGTAGTTGTGGAGGGCCTTGCGATTGACGGCCACCTGCTGGACAGCCATCGGTATCGTCGTCCGGGCTACGGCGCGACGGTGACGGGCACCGGCGTTTCTTCGCCCACGGTGAGGCTGCGCAGATGCTCAATAGCGCGGTGAACCTGGACGTCCTCCAGCGGGTCGTACAGCGGGTCAAAGGGGCCGGGGGTGACCTCAATGTCTGGACTGATGCCGACGCCATCTATCAGCACGCCGTTTGGTGTGAGCCACTGGCCGACGGTGACATAGATGGCGCCGCCGTCTTGCAGATCGCGAGGACTGTTCACGGTGCCTTTGCCGAAGCTGGTCTCGCCGATGATGATGCCGCGGTCGTTATCCCGCAGGGCGGCGGCCAGCACCTCGGAGCCGCTCGCGCTGAACTCGTCCATCAGCAGGACGATGGGGATCGTGAGGGCAGCGCCTCCAGGGCGCGCGTTGAAGACGCGTTCGTTCCCGTCGCGGTCGATCTCGATCAGGATTGTCCCTCCGTCCAGGAAGAGATCGGCGGTGGCTACCGTCTCGTCCAGCAGGCCGCCGGGATTGCCGCGAAGGTCGATGATGAGCCCGCGCTTTCCGCTCTCCTCCGCCTCGCGAACGACAGCCTCCACCTCATCAGGTGTCGGCGCGGTGAACCTGAAGATCCGCAGGTAGGCGAAATCACTCACGTCGTTGCCGAGAGCGTCGCGGAGGACCCCGCCTGGAGGGCTGGTAGTGATGCTCGCTACCCTGACCCGCGTACGCGTGACGGTCAGCTCCTCCTCGGTGCCGTCCACGTGGCGGACGGTGATCGTGACGGTGGTGCCCTCTGGCCCGCGAATCCTGCGCACCGCCTTATCGAGGGGCCATCCAGCGGTCGATTCGCCGTCCACTGCCAGGACGACATCGCCGGCCAAGACGCCGGCTGCCTCCGCGCCGCTGTCCGGGAAGAACGAGGTGATTCTGATCTCCTCGTCTTGCTCGGAGACGGTGGCGCCGATCCCCTCGTAGGTGCCGGAGGAATCGAGGGAGAACTCGTAGGTTCTGGGGTCGATGTAGAACGTGCCGGTGTCAGCCAGGCTGTCCAGCATGCCGTTGATGGCCGCCTCATAGAGCTGGTCATCGCTGAGGAAATCGCGGCCGAAGTAATCGTCCTTCAGGATGTCCAGGATCTCGTTTAGCGTATCGAAGTCGATGTCGCTTCCAGACGGCTCCGTGTCTCTGTCGCGGGGGGTGTCTTGGACGGTAGCGCCGCCATCGTCGTCGCTAGAGACGTAGCCGATGGTGAAGACCAGCGCGAGCAGGAGTACTCCCAGGAAGGACGCGACCGTCCAGATAGCTGCTCGGTACATGGCGAGAGTCTCCTTTGTCCTAACGATTGGTGTCTAGGGCGGAAGCCCAGCGTCTAATTACTCAGTCTAGCACGCGCATTTTACGCTGACAACGAGCCGAGTGCCCGCTGGCGCTGTCGTTATCCATACACACAAGAATTGGAGCCGCTGTTACCTGCATCGGCCGGCTTACGAGGCCTGCGCGTGGTTTTGGGGGAGGAGACGGCCGTCCTTGGCGGCGTAGAGGCGGTCGTCCGCAAGCTGTAGGAGTTCGGTGACGCTGCGGGCCTCTTCCGGGCAGGTAGCGACGCCGTAGGAGGTGCTGAGCGGCAGGCTCCCGCTGATCGTCCCGGCATAGCTGCGGCCCTTGGCGATCGCCTTAGCCAGCTTTCGCGCTGTTTGCTCCGCGGCCTCTGCCGGCGTATCGGGCAGGATGATGGCGAACTCGTCGCCCCCATAGCGGGCGGCGATGTCTGAGCCGCGCACATGGTTATTGATGATCTGGCCGATCAACGTGAGGAGCTTATCACCCATAAGATGGCCGAAGGTATCGTTTACCTCTTTGAAATGATCTAAGTCCATCAAGATGACAGACACGGGGCGATTGTACCGATTCGCCCGCTCCACCTCATGACTGAGCTGCTCGTGGAAGTAGCGATGGTTGTAGAGATCGGTGAGGGCGTCTCGGTAGGCCAGGTTCCGCAGCCGCTGGCCCAGCTCTTCCAGGTGAGTCGAGTACGAGCGCTCTACCCGGCCATTGCGGTCTCTCACGTATAGGGCGAGCAGCAGGCCGACTGCCCCCGTCAGCGAGATGCCTGCGACCTCCAGCACCTGCTGTAGCTGCTCGCTTACCAGATGCTCGCCCGCGAGGGACCAGCCGACCATGGCGTAGACGAGGGGTACCATAATCCAGAGGACGTGGCTGTGCTTCGGTCCGCTCCGGCGGTCCGGTGGCGCGCCGTTCGGTGGGAGCGGTGCGGGGTGTCTGCTAGAGGAAGTTGTTGCCATTGCCGGGCTACCTCCGCTTGCCATCCTTCTGCCGTGATCCTTCGGCGTGAAAGGACGTGCCTTCGGTAGCGCGGCTGCCCTATCCTATCGTTATCAAGGCGCGGGCCCTGGCGCTTTGCGTCCCACCCTTTCGAGTGGTTTGCCGTTGTCGGGACACGTGATATACGATCTTCAATTCCAGTATCGACCACCGCTGAGATTTCTGGTGCACTTGGCCGCGAGCTTTGGGAATCGCTGTACCAGCAACCAGCGACTAACGACTAGCGGTCAGCCTAGAGGATCTCCTCTTCTTTCATCTGGGCGATGGTGCGGCGCAGCGCTGCTATCGTGCGCTCCGCGTCCTCTTCCGTGTGGGCGGCGGAGACCATGCCGCCGGTGTCCATGAGGTCGACGCCTTCGTTGATCATCCCTCGGCGCAATGCCAGGCTCACATTGCCGGACATAACGGGTACGCGATGACTCGGCTGGTTTTGCCAGTTCCAGGTGAAGTCATCGACCGGCGGAGGACATTCTGCGCCCAAGATAAGGTGGAACATGGAGGCGTGGCCGTAGGCGCAGCCGGCGATGCCGGCGTCGCGAATGGCCTCGTTCAGGCGGCGCACCAAGGTTTGATTGAGGGTAGTAGCGTCGCGCTGGGGCTCGCCGGTGGCGACGAGGTCGAGTGCGGCGTTGCCAGCCGCCGCCGAGAGCGGGTTCGCGTTGAAGGTGCCCTGGTGGGGGACTCGCCGGGCGAAGTCCATCTTGCCGCTGTCC
The DNA here is from genome assembly GCA_022570885.1 of Chloroflexota bacterium. Taxonomy (GTDB): domain Bacteria; phylum Chloroflexota; class Dehalococcoidia; order DSTF01; family RBG-16-68-14; genus JACZTE01. Next base: position 8,934 of record JACZYW010000038.1, read on the forward strand.
TTGAGCTCGATGATCGACAGGACCTCCCGCCGCCCGACCACGGCGCCGCCGGGCAGCCCGCCAGCGAGGATCTTGGCCAGCGTGGTCAGGTCCGGCGTGACGCCGCTGGCCGCCTGCACGCCGCCCGGCGCGACGCGGAAGCCGGTCACCACCTCGTCGAAGATCAGCAGGGCGCCTGCCTCTTGCGTGGTTTCGCGCAGCAGCGGCAGCATCGCCGGGTCGAGCGGTATCGTGCCCCAGCCGGCGCCGGTCGGCTCCAGGATGACCGCGGCGACCTCCTCCTCCTGAAGGGTCTGGCGCAGGACATCGGGGTCGTTCTGGGGGATGACGACGACGTTGGCGAGTGTCCCGTCGGGAAGCCCTAATGCGTGCGGGTGTACCCCCTCGCGGTCGGGCGCGCCGACGACGTTGTCGTTCCAGCCGTGGAAGTGGTTCGCAAAGCGCACCAGCGTGTCGCGGCCGGTGAAGGCGCGGGCGAGGCGGATCGCCATCATCGTCGCCTCGGTGCCGGAGCTGGTGAAGCGCACCAGCTCGGCGGAGGGGATGAGCCGCTGCACCCGTTCGGCCCACTCGATCTCCAGCTCCTGAGAGGCGCCGTAGTGGGTGCCGCGTCCGAGCTGCTGGGCGACGGCCTCTCGCACCTGCGGATGGTTGTGTCCCAGCAGCAGCGCCCCGTGCCCCATCACCAGATCGACGATGTCGTTGCCGTCCACGTCCCACTTGTGCGCGCCCTGAGCCCGCTCGACGTAGAGGGGGAACGGCGTGAAGAGGCGAATGTCGTGCGTGACGCCGTCCGGGAAGAGCGGGAGTGCCCGCTGATGCAGCCGCTCCGACGCCGCGTGGAGCTGCTCGTAGCGCTCTAGGATGGTGGTCACGGCGCGACTCCTTTCCCGGCCGGCAGCGGCAGATCGAGCATCGTGAGCAGCCCGGGGGCGTGGCCGACGACGCGCGAGGCGGCGTTGACGATGACCGCCGCCGTCGCCGGCTCGCCCGGGACGCCACCCTCGATGACGAGGCGCACCGGCGGCGTGCCTGCGATCTCGATCTCGTCCCGCGGCCGCTCCGCGCCGATCGACATCTGGACGATGCCCTCGATCACCTCGCGGCCTGCGAGCGTCCCGCGCGCTGTCTGAAGCATGCCGGCGGCGCTGCCGTTCGAGGCGACGACCGGCTCGAACGTCTCCTCCAGCGCGTCGAGCTGCCAGCCCAGCCCTGCCGCGATGAGCCAGCACGACTCCTTGAGCCCCACGTGGCCGAATCGCCCCGCCTGCACCCGCTCGCGGAACTCCTCGAGCGTGATGCCCGCGCCGACTTTGCGCTGGAGCTGCTCGCGGCGGGTGGCGACGTCGACGACGCGGGTGATCTTCACGCGTTCGATCTGCTGGCAGACGCCGCTCAGGGCGACGACCAGGGTGTCCATGACGAAGCCGGGGTTGACGCCGGTGCCCAGCACGGCGACGCCATGCGCCTTGGCCTCGGCGTCTAGCTGCTTCGCCAACTCCGGGTGGCGTAGCCAGGGGTAGGAGAGCTCCTCGCAGGTGGAGACGACGTTGGCGCCGGCGCGGACGCAGGCCAGGAGCTGCGGCAGCACGTCCGGCAGGAAGGAGCCTGTGGCGTGGAGCACTAGCTCCGGCTTGACCGTCGCGAGCGCCTGCTCCGCGTCGGCCTCGATAGCTGGGCCGCCCGCCCGGTCGAGGCCGAGCGCCTCGTACATCGGCCGTCCTGCTTGGGCCGGCGCGCTATCGACGGCGGCGACCAGATCTAGCTCGTCGCGCTCGACGGCGAGCCGGCCGATGCCGGCGCCGATGGTGCCGACGCCGAACAGGAGCGTCCGGACGGGCTTCGTCCCGAAGGATTCGGTCATCCTACGTCCTCCTTGATGATCGACGAGAGCAAGTCTTTCGCATCGTCCTTCAGTTTACCCTCTGGCTTCAGCGTCAGACAGCGGCGCAGGTACGCCTCGGCCTTTCGATAGAGCTCCGGCGGGTCGAGGCCGCGCTTGGGGCGACGCGAGACTCCGTGGGCGACGAACTCGTAGCACCAGCCCAGCGTGTAGCAGATCGCCGCGTCGTCGGGCGCTGCCTGGAGCGCTTGCTCCAGCTCTGCCAGCCCCTCGGCGTAGCGACCCTTGCGGGTGATCAGCGTCGAGCCGAGGTAGGAGCGCGCGTCGGCGAAGGCGGGCGCCAGCTCCAGGGCGCGCCGGGCCTCCGCCAGCGCCTGGGCGATGTCGCCCTCCTCGTGGCGGGCCATGGCCGCGCGAAGCAGGTCGCGGGCGGCCTGGGGGATGGTAGCCGTGGCGGAGCCGCTCACTTGCCTGCTACGGCAGTCCCTCGACCAGCTCGAGCGTCTCGGCGCGGTCGAACGCGCGCAGCGTCTGGGTGCGCACGTTGCCCTGGCCGGCGATGGCGAGCGTGACGCGGGCCATGGTGGCGTCGTCCGGCGCCTCGGCCAGCACCACGTAGTCGTACTCGCCCATCACCATATAGATCTCCTTGAGCTTCGCGCCCATGCTGGAGAAGGTGTGGTCCGCGTTCTGCAGGCGACGGGACAGGTCCTTCATCGTGCGCACGCCCTGGTCGGTCAGGTTGACGAGAGAGATGTAGGTGGGCATGGCTACCTCCTTGCTGCTCAGGTCGAGGCCTCTCGATCGTAACGTCATGATACGCGCAGTCGGGGGTGGCGGGTCAAGTGGAGCGGGTCGTGGGTCGCGGCCCTCACCCCCGGCCCCTCTCCCAGCGGGAGAGGGGAGACCGGCAGGCGGGGTGTAGGTCGTTCACTCCTCGTAGCGGCGTTGACAACTCACGGCCCTCACCCCCGGCCCCTCTCCCAGCGGGAGAGGGGAGACCGGCAGGCGGGGTGTAGGTCGTTCACTCCTCGTAGCGGCGTTGACAACTCGTGGCCCTCACCCCCGGCCCCTCTCCCAGCGGGAGAGGGGAGACCGGCAGGCGGGTGTAGGTCGTTCACTCCTCGTAGCGGTGTTGACAACGCCGGTCGCGGTGGTATGCTATCAGGGCGAAGCTGGTCGCTTCGCGAAGGAGCGATGGCATGCGAGGAGCCTGGCTGCTCTCAGCGCTTGCCCTGATCGCCGTGGTGACGGTGGGTTGGGCCGCAATAGGCGGTACCAGCAGGAGCGCAGTAGGGGGCGTTGCAACCGTTACCTTTACGCCCACGCTCACCCCAACTATTACCCCCACGCTAGCGCCGACCGCTACGCTCACGCCCTGCCCAGCCGGAGGCTGTCCCCCGCACACTCCCACCCCGCCAGGTCCATCGATGGAGCTGACGATACCGACGAACGTGGAGGTGGGCGAGAAATTTATCATCACGGTCAGCGGCGACACGCCGAACGTTCCCATCGCGGGGGTTGGCTTCGATGTCGTCACCACGGCCGAGGTGAAGTACAACGGGAGCGACGACTGCGCGTCTGAGTTCAAGCTGGCGCGGAAGGACGGCGGGCCGATCGCGTTTTGTTTCTCGCGCACCTCCGCGATCGGCGGACACTCTATAGCGGTTCGGACTGAGTCCTCTCAGCCTTCAGCCAACCTCAACAACGTCCCGGGCGAGAGGGCCGTCCTGGCGAACCTCAGCTACGTCTGCAACACCGTGGGTTCGTTCAAGATCACGCTGCCCACTTTTGCCAATGACCCGGCGGGTGGCATTTACGGCACTCCGGACGGCGGCGCGATCTTCCCGAAGTCGGTGGACGTGGGCGGCGTGGACGTGGTCGACAGCGCCACGATCACTTGCACACCGGCGCCTCCGAAAATAGATACGGACGGCGACGGCTGCCTGGACAATCGGGAGAATGGCCCCGACGAGACGCTGGGCGGCCGGCGCGATTACCTGAACTTCTGGGACTTCTTCGACCCGAACCGAGATAGGTCTGTTACGCTACTCGACTTCCTGGCCGTGCTCCGGCACTTCGGCACCGTCGGCGACCCGGCGACGCTCGATCCGGACGGGCCGGAGCCACCGATCGGAGAGTACTGGGCGTCGGCCGATCGCGGTGGACAAGCGCCGGGCGGCGACCCGTGGGACGAGCTGCCGGCGAACGGTTCGATTGGCCTGGGCGACGTGTTCTCGCTGCTGCGCCAGTTCGGCCACACCTGCGCGTAGCGGTCACCCGTTCGGCTGAGCTCAGGACGAAGCCCTCTCCCTGTGGGAGCGGGGCCGGGGGTGAGGGCATAGCGCCACTACTCCTCGTAGCGGCGGGCCTGCGAGAGGCGGCGGCCGTACATCCGCTGGTAGTACTCCTGGTAGTGGCCCGACTTCACCTTCTCCCACCACGGACGGTTGTCGCGGTACCAGGCGACGGTCTTCTCGATCGCCGAGGCGAAGTCGTGCTCGGGCGACCAGCCGAGCGCCCGCAGCTTCGCGCTGTCGATGCTGTAGCGGCGGTCGTGGCCCGGCCGGTGACCAACAGGCAGTCCGTTCTCCCTCTTCCGTGCTAGACTATGTAGCGCTGTATAGGACAAGAGCCTGGCGGCCAGAGGACGCGGGAGACCATAGGAGACAGTCATGGAGGTTACGGACGCCTTGGCCAAGGCCCCGGTCTTCGCCTGGCCACCGGGCGCGCTCCTTCGCCCAGTTCGCGACCGCCTCCGACGCCCAGGCCGGCGACTTCTTCGGCGGACATCGCAACCAGGGCGGGCCCGACAACTGGGGCGAGGTGACCAAGCTCACCGCCTCCGACGCCCACGCCTTCGACTTCTTCGGCCACAGCGTGGCGAATCAGCGGGGACACCGCCATCGCGGCCGCGATTTTCGAGGATGCCGGGGGCAGCGACGCCGGCGCGGCCTACGTCTTCGAGCGCAACCAGGGCGGGGTCAACAACTGGGGCGAGCGGACGAAACTCAGCGCCTCCGACGCCCAGGCCGGAGACTTTTTCGGCACCGTGGCGATCGGCGGCGACATCGCCATCGTTGGCGCGCGTTTGGAGGACGGGGAGCGGGCAACCCGCTCACCGACGCCGGCGCTGCTTACGAGTTCGGACGCAACGAGGGCGGGGTCAACAACTGGGGCGAGCGGACGAAGCTCACCGCCTCCGACGCCCAGGCCGGCGACCGGTTCGGCGGCCTGGTGGCGATAAGCGGCGATGCCGCCTTCGTAGGCGCCAACCTGGAGGATGGGGGGGCTGGTGACCCGCTCACCGACGCCGGCGCGGCCTACGTGTTTAGAGCGCTGATAGGTATCGGCGGCATAGCAGAGCTGCCGGAAGTAGCTGCCCCGCCGTTGGAGGCACCCGACTCCTCGGGCAGCAGCACAGGACTGATCGCCGGCATCGTGGCCGCTATTGCAGCCGGGACACTAGCCCTGGGCGGCGCGGCCTGGTACGCGAGGAGGCGGTGGGCGCGGTAGCACCGCCAGCTCTCAGCCTCAACCATTTCTGCCACACTATCGGCGAATGGTGTTGCGGTGGCTCAGGGAGCCACGGTACAACGCGTAGAAGAGGCCGAGCCCATGTGCTATAATGCCATCGATGGCCCTACTATCAATCGCAGAAGCGGCAGAGCGCTACCCACTGTCGGCGGTGCACATCCGTAACCTAGTCGCAGCCGGTACCATGCGTGGCGTCAAGTTCGGAAGGACTTGGACGGTTGATGACGAGAGCCTTCGTGAGTACCTGGCCGTGGAGCACAGGCGCGGGCCTAAGCCGAAGAAGGCCAAGGTTGACTAGCAAGCGTTATCGATGGTAACATAGCCCCAGAGAAGCAGAGAGGCCGCCAGGTGCGTGAACACCCGACGGCCAAGGCCACAGGAGGTATTGGCTCCCATGACCACGAATAGTCTAGCATCCCCGCTCCGATCCATCACTCCCATTCACGCCCGAGCCCGGCTGCTCCAGTCCTTCGAGACGGCGCTAGAGGCCGCTGGCCTGAGCCCCGCGACCATCCGGCTCTACGCCCACGGCGTCCGGCGGCTCTACGCCTTCCTGGAGCGCATGGGCCTGGACGCCCCGCTCTCGGGCATCAGCGCCGAGCACCTGCGGGAGTGGCTGAACGCCGAGCGACGCGCCGGAGCCAGCCCCGCGACGATCGAGGCGCTGCACAAGTCGGCTCGCCGCTTCTGGCGCTTCCTGGTCGAAGAGGGCGAGGCCACCGAGGACGTAGCGGCCAGGCTGCCCGCGCCCAAGGTGCCGGTCAAGGTCGTGCAGGCGCTCACCCGCGAACAGATCTCGGCGCTCTTCCGCGCCTGCCAGCGCGACAAGACGCTGCTGGGGCTCAGGGACCAGGCCATCATCGCCTGCCTGTTGGACACGGGCCTCCGGGCTGCCGAGCTGCTGAGCCTCACCGTGGAGGGCCTCGACCGCAGGGAACGGAGGTCGCTGGTGCTGGGCAAGGGCGCCAGGGAGCGGCTCGTGAGCTTCGAGGCGAAGACGTTGCGCCTCATCGACCGCTACCACCGGCGGGCGGGCATCGACGCAGGGCCGCTGTTCCGCGGGCGCTCGGGCGAGCCGCTGAGCCAGGCGGCGCTCTACCTGACGATCCGCAGGCGCGGCCGGCAGGCGGGCATCGAGGGCCTGCACCCGCACCTCTTCCGGCACACCACGGCCTCGGCGCTCTTGGAGGCTGGCCTGCAGGAAGGCGACGTCCGGGTCATCATGGGCTGGAGCCGCCGGAGCCACATGCTGGAGCGCTACACGGCGGCTGGGGCGGCGGAGCGAGCGCTGGAGGCCAGGGGGCGGGTGCGGCTGGTACGCTGATGCTGGAGGCGTAGGGTCTATCGCGCCGCCAGCCTCAGCCCTTCCTCCAAGGCCGCGTCGTCCCCTTCGGCATCGACTCAAAGCTGCCGCTAGGGTCGCGGCGCTGCATCATCGTGCACCCTTCCCCCTCGCAGGGATACCAACGGCCAGGGTGGTCGATGAGAAACTGCCACCGCTGTTGAGAGAGCGGAGTGCCGCACTTGCAGATGTGATCGGTGGGCTGTTCATCTGGCATGCACGTATTCTAGGACGCCTCGCAACGCTGCGTCTAGCGCTTCAGTCACTAAATCTGACACTAGAAAAAGGGAGATGGCTGACAAGATCGATGCGACAGATGCGACACCTAAAAAAGAGTCAGTTCTGCACAAAAGACACAGCTAAAAAAAGACATGGCCGCCCACCTCGCCGGGGCAATGGCAGCAAACACCACCTTACCGGTGATCGGAATTCCAGTAGCCTCGGGGCCCTTGGGCGGAATGGACGCACTCTTAGCGACGGTGCAGATGCCGCCCGGCGTACCAGTAGCTACCGTAGCGATCGGCCCACC
>JACZYW010000174.1 GCA_022570885.1 Chloroflexota bacterium
GCCGTTCGGACTGGCAAAACGGGCAGAGGAGCTGCGGCCAATGGATGTAGCGCTGGCAGTCGTCACACCGCTGGATCATCAGCTTGTGCTCTCGGGCCGCATCCCAGAAGAACTGCGAGTGCTCCGTCGGCGATGGCGCTGGCTTGGGGATGCCGGGTGGCTGTCCTGACTTCGGCTCCATGTTCTCCTATCCGGTCCAGCTACAAGCTGAGCAGAGCGAGCTAGCCGGCGGGGTGAGACGGCGGGGCCGCCCTCGTTGCTCGGGGCGGCCCCGGTCTTGCGTTAGCGTACCTGTACCGATGCTACCCCTCGATCGGAAGTTTGTACAGCTCGACTGCGTTGTCCTGGATCACCCGCCGCCGCACGCTGGGGTCCAGCCTCGCCAGCACCTTAGCGAGATGGTCTTGCGATTCTGGGTAGAGGCAGGTTGGGTGGGGGAAGTCCGTCTCAAAGAGGAGGTTATCCGCCCCAATCGCCTCGATGAAGTGCTTGACCCCAATGTCCTCGAACCAGAACGTGGCGTAGATGTGATCCTTAAAGTATTCTGTGGGGCGCTTCTGAAGATCCTTGCACTCGTCCGGGGCCATCTCGTCCCACTGGTATTCCGCCGCCTCCATGACGAACGGAATCCAGCCACAGCCGCTCTCCACGGAGACCAACTTCAGCTTCGGGTAGCGGTCGAACAGGCCGCTCATCATGAAGCAGGTGATCATCTGCGCGTTGGACATGTACATGAGCGTCGCCACCGACGCGAGCTTTCGCTGAGGGCCGAACGAGCCCCAGCCGTAGTCGTCCAATACAAACGTCTTGACCCCCGCACCGATGTGGAAGTCGATGGGCAACTCAAGTTCGCTAATTATCTCCCAAAGCGGGTCCCAGTGGGACTGGCCATAGTCCGGCTGGCCGAATACCTCCGGCCTGTCGGTGAGCGTTACGCCTGTGAGGTGCAGCTCTTCCTTGATCCGCCTGGCCTCCTTGAGCGTGGCGTCCAGGTCCCAGAAGGGGAGGAACCCTTGCGGAAACAGCCGGCCGCCGGAGTCATGCTGCCACTCGGCGACGGCATCGTTGTAGATCTGAGCACAGGCGATGCGCATCTCCTTGTCCTCGATGTTCAGGAACCTGGTGGCGCCGAAGCCGCCCGCGTTGGGATAGACGATCTGGGCGTATATCCCCATCCGGTCCATCACAGCCAGGCGCGGCTTGACCAGATAGGCGGCTTCATCCATCTCCTCGAACGTCGCGAGCGATAGCTTGCCGCGGTGCTTCACTCCGCCCTTTCCTACGACGGTCGTGCCGACCATCCCCCACGGCGTGTCGCCTTCGACGAACCAAAGGCTATGGCCGTCGACCGTCTTCATGTAGGGCACCCTGTCCTTGTAGGCTGCCGGGGCACGAGAGGTCCAGAGGTCTGGGGGCTCCGTATAATGCGTGTCGGCGTCGACGACCTTTGCGTCTCCGACGACTGCCTTCAGCGTGGCCAACGTGGGCGTGGGTGTTGTGGTCATGATCTTCGCCTCCTTTACTTGCAGTGGTATCACTCGCGGCGTTATGTGCTGCTGGGCGTCGATAGCATAACCTTGCCGTCGCAGGCTGTCAACTTATAAGCCGGCTGCGACCGGGCCGCTTGACAAGCGTACAGCAGGTGTTTACGATAAGCAAGTCTGTTTCCTTTCGGCGCACAACGCGTCGATTTGAGTGGGGACGGCTCCGTCGAGGATGCACGCATGGCGAGTACGCCAACCACCACTGTGAAATCAAAGCGCGCCCAGCAGCGGGCGGGGACAGGGTCTGCCACGGACGAGCTGTTCGCGGTCTCCGTGCATCGCATCGCGGAGCGGTTTCGCCGCGGGCGAGAGGAGTCCGGGCTCTCGCTGCGACAGGCGGCGGAGCGGGCCGGACTTGCGCCCAGCACCATCCAGAAGATCGAGAACCACAAGATCGTACCCTCCATCGCCGTCGTGGTACGGCTCGCCCATGCCTTGAACCGCAGAGCCTCCTACTTCATCGAAGACGATCATCAGGAGCAGACGGACGTGCGCCTGATCGAGCGCGGGCATGGCCGGCGGCTGACGACGGACGACGCTCCGGTCGCCGTCGAGCAGATCGCCGAGCCGCTGGTGAACCCGCGCATGGAGGCGTTCCAGATAACGATTCAGCCCGGCGGCCAGAGCGGTGAGATAGAATCGATGATCTATCGAGGTGAGGAGATCGTCATCTGCAAGAAGGGGAAGCTGCGGTTCAACCTGCGTGGCCAGCAGTACTTCCTCTCGCCGGGCGATACGCTCCATCTGAAAGGTGACATCCCGCACGGCTGGGAGAACCACGGCTCGCAAGAGGCGGTGATCATCATCGTCTGCGCATTCTCGTATAGCTAGGGTTCAAGGAGTCTGACCATGAAGTTCGGCCAACTGCATCTGTTTGAGCATCCGCGAGGTCGCACTGAGAATGAAATCATCGAGGAGCAGATGGACATCGTGGTCAAAGCTGAAGAGTTCGACTTCGATTCCGTCTGGCTAGCGGAGCACCACTTCCGCGAGTACGGCTACTGCTCCACACCGGCGGTGATGCTGGCCGCTGTCGCCGCCCGCACCAAGCGCATCCGATTAGGCACCGGCGTGGTCGTGCTCCCGCTCAACCACCCCGTTCGCGTCGCTGAAGACTACGCGATGCTCGATCACCTCTCGAATGGCCGGGTGGACCTCGGCGTCGGACGCGGCTACCAGCCGCACGAGTTCCAGGGCTTCCGCGTCGACCAGTCGCGCTCCCGCGACATGTTCCGCGAGTCGGTCGAGATCATCCAGAAGGCTTGGACAGAGGACACCTTCAGCTACGATGGGGAGTTTTACCAGTGCGAGGAGCTGAGCGTACGCCCCAAGCCGCTCCAGCAGCCGCACCCGCCGATACCGACATACGGGATGTACGACCAGATCCGCGACCTCTTGCACCTCGCTGAGTGGGATCGCGTGGTGCAGGCAGGCGCGGTCATCTGCGGCAGTCCCGACGAGGTCGTCGAACGGATGGGCCAGGTCTCCGAAATGTGCGGGTTCTCTAATTACCTCGCATGGACGCGCGTCGGTGGCCTCGCCCACGATAAGGTCCTGCGCAGCATGGAGCTGATGGCCGAGAAGGTCATGCCCCAGCTACGCGACAAGGAGCCGGCCATCGCCGGCACGCCCGCGAAGGAGAGGAGCTAACCCGCCATGGAACCGCTGCTAGAGGACATCAAGGTAGTCGAGCTGGCCGAGTGGGGCTTCGTCCCCTCGGCAGGCGCCGTCCTGGCCGACTGGGGCGCCGACGTGATCAAGATCGAGCACCCGCAGCGGGGCGACCCGATGCGCGGGCTGATGGCCGGCGGCCTCATCGCCAGCACCGGCGACTACAACTACATGATCGAGCAGATGAACCGCGGCAAGCGAAGCATCGGGCTGGACCTGAACAAACCCGAAGGCCGCGAGATCTTCCTGAAGTTCATCGCCAAGGCAGACGTCTTCGTGACCAGCTTCCTGGAGCCGGCCCGAGAGCGGCTGAAGGTTACCTATGACGAGCTGTCGGCGCTGAACCCGCGCCTCATCTACGCGCGGGGTCACGGACAAGGGCAGCGCGGCCCTGACTCGGCGAACGCGGGGTTCGACGCGGTCTCCTATTGGGCCCGCAGCGGCATCGCCCACATGCTCACGGCGCCGGGCACCCCGCTCGTCATGCAGCGAGCCGCCTTCGGCGATGTGATGAGCGGCATGGCCCTGGCCGGCGGGATCGCGGCCGCCCTCTTCCGCCGCAGCGCCACAGGCAAAGGCGGCCTCATCGATGTCTCGCTGCTCGGCACCGCACTCTGGAACCTGGGGCCGGACATCATCGCGAGCCACTTGCTGGGGAAAGACCCCCGCGACGCGCACGATGTGTCGACGAAATTCCCGCCCAACCCCCTCGTCGGCGTCCAGGTGACGAAGGACAAGCGATACATTACGCTGACGATGATGGAGGCCGATCGCTACTGGGCTGGGTTCTGCCGCGCTCTCGACCGCGAAGACCTGATCGAAGACCCGCGCTACAGCAGCTTCGATGCGCGCGCGGAGAATCGCAAGGAGCTGGCCGATCTGATCCGCGAGGAGTTCGCCTCGAGGCCGATGGCTGAGTGGGCGGAGCGGCTTGCTGCCAACGAGTGCGTCTGGGCGGCCGTGCAGGCTCCGCAGGAGGCAGGCAACGACCCTCAGGTCGTCGCCAACGGCTACCTGGTCAAGCACCCGACGAACGAGCGAGGCCGCGTCGTCGCTAGCCCGGTGCAGTACAACAACGGAATGTTAGAGCTGAAGCGCGGGGCGCCGGAGCTCGGGCAGCACACCGAGGAGATCCTGCAGGAATTCGACGTGGACTGGGACGAGATCACACGATTGAAGGAAGCAGGCGTCGTTACCTAAAGAAGGGGTAGGCATTGCCATGACAACAGAGGAACAGCTACAGACGACCGAGGACGAGGACGAGGACGACTACGACCCGTTTCAGGCGCTCGACCAAGCGTTCGGGGCGGGCACGGT
>JACZYW010000175.1 GCA_022570885.1 Chloroflexota bacterium
CGTAACGGAGAAGCAGCCGCAGAGCCTGTCGGCGGCGGCCAGTCGGAGAAGGGGGAAGAACGATGAACTTTGGGCTGAACAAGGAAGAGGAGGCGTTCCGGAGCGAGGTTCGGGAGTTCCTCGCCGAAGAGCTCACCGACGATGTCGCCGGGAGCATCTTCATCGATACCCCCGAGCGGGTGGCGTTCATCGATAAGCTGGCCGAACGTGGCTGGCTCTCCATGGGCTTTCCTGAGGAGTACGGCGGATCAGAGCGGCCGATGCCGATGGCGCAGTACATCCTCAACCAGGAGCTCGAGATGGCTCACGCGCCGATCGTCGGGAAGAACGTCGGCGTCATCGCCAACACGATCCTGCACAACGGCAGCGAGGAGCTCAAGAAGGAGTTCCTGCCCAAGATCTTCAGGAACGAGGGCCAGTGGGCCATCACCTACACGGAGCCGGAGGCCGGCACCGACCTCGCCAGCCTGCAGTGCAAAGCCGTGCTGGACGGCGATGAGTTCGTGATCAACGGCCAGAAGCGCTTCATCACCTCCGCCCACTTCTCCGAATACTTCTGGACCGCCGTGCGCACCGACCCCGACTCGCCCAAGCACAAGGGGATCAGCCTCCTCATCATCGACAAGGACTCTCCCGGCATCACCATCACCCCGATGTACTGCGTGGGCAGCGCCGGGGCGGAGCGGACCAACGAGGTCTTCTTCGATGACGTGCGCGTGCCCAAAGGCCGGCTCGTCGGCGAGATGAACCGGGGCTGGTACTACATCATGGAGGCGCTGGACTACGAGCGCTTCACCATCATCTCGTTCACGCCGATGATCAAGCGCTTCGAGCGCCTCGTCGAATGGGTGAAGGAGACGACGATCAACGGCAGGCGGCTCAAGGACGACCCTGTCGTCCGGCGCCGGATCGCCAAAATGGCGGTGCTCATAGAGATCGGCAGGATGCTGGAGCTCCGCTGCATCTGCACCGCCGCGGTCGCCGTCCCCAACATCGAATCGGCGATGAACAAGGCCTGGGGCGGCATCATCGGCTCCGAACTATCGGACATGGCCCTGGACTTCATGGGGGCCTACGGCTACCTCTGGAAGGGCTCCGAGCATGCCCCCTTTGGCGGAGATACCGTCGATCAGTACCTGATGAGCGGCCACTCCCGCGTTGCCGCTGCCGGAGTAGACATCGCCAAGGGCATCGTCGCCAGGCGGCTCCTGAAGCTCCCGCACCAGTAGGCAACGGATACAAGCGAGGTAACAGCATCATGGATATGGAACTGACTGAAGCGCAGCGGCACCTGAAAGACACCGCGCGGAGACTGATGGAGAAGGAGTGCCCGCCCGGCTTCGTCCGCGAGATGGAACAGAGCGAGCTGGGCTACTCTCCGGAGCTCTGGAAGCAGATGGCCGAAGTGGGTTGGCTGGCCTTGCCCCTCCCCGAGGAGTACGACGGCATCGGTCTGGGCACCGTCGACCTCGCCATCCTGACGAAGGAGCTGGGCCGTGCCCTCTGCCCCAGCCCGTACCTCCCCACGGTCGTCCTGGCCGGCGGGGCGATCGTGGCAGCCGGCAGCGAAGCGCAGAAGCGCACCCACCTAGCTAACATCATCGCCGGCGACACCGTGATCGCATTCGCCATGCAGGAGTCGACCCAGTACTACGACGCTCGCGGCGTGGCGACCCAAGCGACGGCCGAGGGCGACGGCTTCGTCCTCAACGGCACGAAGATGTTCGTGGAGTTCGCCGGGGCGGCCGATCTGCTACTCGTCGTCGCGAGAAGCGAGGGAGAGCCGCCTTCCTCGGACGGCCTGAGCATGTTCCTCATCGACCCGAAGAGCCCGGGCGTGAAGATGACCCACTTGCCGACGATGGCACGGGACAAGCAGTTCGAGGTGGTGCTGGACAACGTACAGGTGTCCGGAGACGATCTCCTGGGCCCGGCCGGCGGAGCGTGGCCGCTCCTTGAGGAGGTCGTCCAGCGCGGCACCCTTGCGTTCGCCTCCTACGCTGTAGGCGCCGCCGAAAAGATGCACGAGATGTCGACCGATTTCGCCAAGGACCGGGTGCAGTTCGGCCGTCCCATCGGCAGCTTCCAGGTGATCCAGGGCTACCTGGCGCAGCTGATCATCGAGATCTGGGGGGCTGAGACGCTGACGTACTACACGGCCTGGGCCATGGACGAGGGCATGCCCGTCCGCGCGCTGGTAGCCAAGGCGAAGGCCTTCGCCGGCGATACGATCAAGCACACCACCGACGTCGGCTCGCAGATCTTCGGCGGGATCGGCTACATGGAGGATATGGACAACACCCTCTACCTCCGTCGAGGCAAGCAGTACCAGTTGGCGATGGGCGATGGCGGATACTGGGAAGATGTCATCGCCGAAGAGATCTTGGACAAGTAGGAGAGAGAGCTGTTGACTGAAGACGAGTTTGAAACGATACCGGACTACGCGTCCGAAGAGGCGAGGGCGGGGATCCTGGAGATGGCCCAGGAGACGGAGCCCCAGCCCTGCGCGGTGGAGTGCTGCGAGCACCTGATCCGCCACTGGTGCGAGACGGTGGAGGACGGCAACCCCCTCTACCTGGACGAAGAGTACGCGAAGTCTCGTGGCTTCCGCGGTCTCGTCGCCCAGCCGGGGATGATCGTCTCTACGCTCACGGTACCCTTCCGCTGGCCGTGGCCCCCCAAGGGCTACAAGCGCGAGCGGAACATCCACTTCGAGCTCAAGGAGTTCTTGGGGCTCCCCGTCGGCATTCTCGTCGACTGGGAAGTCGAGTACTACGAACCGATCCAGGTGGGCGACAGGCTGAGCACCAGCGGCCGGCTCAGCTCCATCTCGCCCTGGCGCAAGACCCGTCTCGGCGAGGGCCACTTCTGGACCACCGAGACGAACTATCGAAACCAGAACGACCAACGCGTCGCTCGTGCGGTGACCACCCTCTACGGCTACGGCCGCGAGGGCGGACGGCCTAGCTAAGGAGGGAATCATGCCCGGTGGATGGCACAACGCTACTGAAGAAACTCTCGACGCGGAGAGGACAGGCTACCAACCGAAGCCGCCCAGCGAGCTGTACTGGGAGGACGTGAAGGAGGGCGACGAGCTGCCCACGTTGGTGATGCCGATCAACGTCACCCGCTGCGTGATGATGGCTTCCGCGAGCCGCGACTTCGCGCCACAGCACCACCACAGCGAGTACGCTCGGACGCGATCGAAGACCAAGGACATGTTCCTGGGTACCCACTTCAACGCTGGGATGATGAGCCGCTTCATGACCGACTGGGCGGGGCCCCTGAGCACCGTTCGGCGCATCCGGCTGGGGCTGCGACGCAGCATCTGCGCCGGCGAGGACATGATCATCAACGGCCGTGTCTCTCGCAAGTTCGAGAAGGACGGGGAGCACCGCGTGGACATCGACATCGACGTCTCGACGCAGAACGGCCCCGCGTATGATTGCGGGGGCACGCTCGCGCTACCAACCAGAAACTCGTAACCGCACGCAGCTACCGCAGCACAGCAGTCGAACAGCGAACGAGGCACGCGAATGAGCGCACCATGTGACGGCATTCGGGTCGTCGACTTTAGCTGGTGGATGGTCGGGCCGCTGGCGACGATGGTCCTCGCCGACTACGGCGCCGAGGTGATCAAAGTCGAGCCGCCCGACGGCGACCCCGCGCGCGACATTCCGGCGTTCCAGACATGGAATCGCGGGAAGGAGAGCGTCGTCCTCGATCTGAAGACCGACGCCGGCCGGGAACGAGCCCTGGAGCTCATCCGCACGGCCGATGTTGTGGTGACAGGCTTTCGGCCGGGCGTGGCGGAGCGGCTCGGCGTCGGCTTCGCCCAGGTGCACGAGGCGAACCCGCGGGCGATCTACGCCACCGTCACCGGCTACGGCACGGAGGGGACGCGTCGCAATCTCCACGGGTACGATGCGCTCGTCGCCGCGAAGTCCGGGCGGATGACCATCTACGAGCACATCGCGGACCGGCCGGGCCCCGGCTTCATCGCCAACCCCTACTGCTCGTTCTCGACGGCGATGCTGCTGACGCAGGGCATCCTCGCGGCGCTCCGCAGCCGCCGGCAAACGGGCGTTGGCCAAGAGGTCAGCGTCTCCATGCTGGCGGCCCTCATGCCCTTCGACCTCAACACCTGGATCCTGCCGCAGTTCAAGCCGATAGATCCGGACTCGAAGAAAGACACCCGGCACTTCGCCACATCGATCGGCCGCTCGTACGATTCACAGCGGCTGAGCCGGCCCGACGTCCGCGTTCCCCGCCCGAGCATCTGGTGCGGCGTGACGAAAGACGGGGTCTGGCTGTGGATCGAGAACACGGCGCAGCACCTGTGCGTGGAGCAGATGACGGCCCTGGACCTGCTCCATCTTTACGAGCAGGAGCGCTTCGCGCAGCTGCCAGCGGTCTTCAACGAGGAGGACGGCGAGGCGCTGTGGCAGATCCTGCTGGAACGGGTGCGCTCGAAGACATACGAGGAGTGGCAACAGATCTT
>JACZYW010000039.1:0-14910 GCA_022570885.1 Chloroflexota bacterium
ACCCCGCTGGAGGTCAGCTCGCCCGGCCGGGCCGAGCTATTGCGCGCGGCCCTGGAGAACATCGCGTACGCCCTGCGCGGGAACCTGGAGCAGGCAGAGCTTGTTTCGGAACGGCCAGCGCAACGTATTGCGCTCGGAGGGGGGATGACGCTGACGGCGGCCTTCCCTCGCATCCTCGCCGACGTGCTCGGCCGGCCGATCGAGGTGGCTTCGGAGGTGGACACAAGCGCTTTGGGCGCCGCTATCCTCGCTGCACGGGCCGTCGGCATACCTGACGCCTCCCTCCGGCCACCGATGCAGCGCCTGGAGCCGGAGCCTCCGGCCGTCGAGACATATCAACGCCAGTACGAACGCTGGCAGTACATAGGAAAGAAGTTAGACGAAGCGATGCAGGAGATGCCATGAGTTGGGACAAAGTACGAGTCGCCATTCAGGAAGCGTGTGTTCGGCTGGAGGCCGAAGGGTTAGTAGCGGAGGCCAGCGGCAACGTCAGCGTCCGGCTGCCGTCCAAGGACGGGCGCGACCTGGTCGCTATTACCCCCAGCCAAGTGCCCTATCGGAAGTTGCGGCCGGAGCAGATCCTGATCATCGATTACGAGAGGAACGTGATCGATGGCGAAGGTAAGCCTTCGAGCGAGTCCGTCACCCACCTGACGGCCTATCGCGCCCGTGCCGACGTGGGGGCGGTCATTCACAGCCACTCGGTGTATGCCAGCGCGCTGGCGGTGGCCGGCCAGGGGATACCGGCCCTCATCGACGAGCAGGTGGTGACGCTGGGCGGAGAGGTGCAAGTCGCCGAGTTCGGCATGTCGGCGAGCCAGGATCTGGCGGACAACGCAGTGAAAGCGCTGGAGCTGCGCCAGGCCGTGCTCCTCCGCAGTCACGGCGCGCTGAGCGTGGGCCGAGACCTAGACGAAGTCCTCGCCGTCGCAGCCCTGGTCGAGCGGATGGCGAAGATCTACATCCTCGCGCGCACGCTAGGCGAGCCACTAAAGCTGCCCGCTAAGATCGTGGAGCTGGAGATAAAGTTCTACCGCATGCAGCACGGCTTCCCCGCAGAGGATTGAGCATTGCGGGGGGCGCCGCGGCCCGTTCCTGCGGACCGACGCCGCTCCCCGCCATTCGCGCTACGACCCGAGCACCGTCCGCTTCAGAACGATGACCGTAATCGCGACAGCTCGCGCTGGCACTCGTCCGCACACGCGTCGTGTCGTATGATGGGGATCGGTCTGACGACGGCCGCAGGAACCAGCACGACAGAACGGAGGTAGCCATGACTGGCAGCGCCGTGGACTACACGTCCCGAGGAACCCTGGCGTTCATTACGCTAAACCGGCCGGAGCGCCTCAATGCCATCAACCGAGCGCTCATCTCTGGCCTGGAAGAGGCGGTGCACCAAGCGAACGGCGATCCCGACGTGCGGGTCATCATCCTGCGCGGCGCCGGCCGCGCCTTCTGCGCCGGCTATGACCTAGAGACCGCGCCTGAGGCGGAGCTGGCAGCGGAAGAACGCACTGGTGGCTGGGACCCGGTCGTGGACTTCCGGGGCATGTCGCAGAACGTGCGAGCCTTCATGACGCTGTGGGAGTCGCGCAAGCCTGTCATTGCTCAAGTGCACGGCTGGTGCGTCGGCGGCGGCACGGACATGGTGCTCTGCGCCGACCTCATTTACATGGCGCAGGACGCGCACATCGGCTATCCACCCGCCCGCATCTGGGGCACACCGACGACGTGCATGCTGGTGTACCGGCTGGGGCTGGAGCACGCCAAGCGTCTGATGCTCACCGGCGAGGCCGTTGACGGGCTTGAGGCGGAACGCCTGGGGCTGGTATCCAAGGCGGTTCCCGCCGACCGGCTGGCCGACGAGGTGGAATCGTTCGCCGCGAAGCTGGCGACGACACCGACCAACCAGCTCGTCATGACCAAGCTCTTGGTGAACCAGGCCTACGAGAACATGGGGCTGCGCACAACGCAGACGCTCGGGACGTTCTTGGACGGTGTGGCTCGGCACACGCCAGAAGGACGGGCATGGCGGGACCTGGCGGCGCGTGAGGGATTCAAGGAAGCGGTTCGCCAGCGTGATGAGCCGTGGGGGGACTACAGCGCTCGTACGCCCACGTAGTTCGCGTTAGGCGTCTCCATGCCCCGCAGGGCCGGATTCGCTGAGTCCTACTCGGCTTTCGTCGAGGCGCCACGGCCCCGGAACACCGCGCCGGCGATGCGCCGGATGAGGAAGCGAGGTACCATGCGCGTGCCCGCCACCGCCGCGACGTTGAACGCGCCCGGCACGGCGATCGCCCGGCCGCCTCGCATCGCCGCGAGCGCCGACTGCACGACGGACGCCTCGTTGGATAGCGGTATACAGCGCGACCGTCAGTTACGACGAGCTTTCAGGCTGCCCGGCGCCATCACGGACTGAACCGCGGACCGGTCCCATAAGCGGGTCAGCGCCGTCAGGTCTTGAACGCTGCGTAGCCCCCGCTCGTCGAACTCCCATTCATCAAACAGCCGCCGTATCCCGATGAAGGTCACCCCGTTGTCTCTCACAAATTCATGGTCCAACAAGGAATCGCCCACGAACAGGACCTCATCAGGGGCCAGCCCGTACCGCTGGAGGATGAAGTCTATCTGCTGGTTCTTTGAGAAGCCCGCTCTGTACCCGTAACAGCCATCGAAGAGCCCGTCCAGCTCCGTCTTCCTGGTGTATTCCGTTACGATCGAATCCTTCGTACTGCTGCAGATGAACCGTCTGACCTGCCCGCTCCTGAACTGTTCCAGAATCGGGACCACTTCACTGAACACGGGATGCTCAAGAAAGCGCTCCCGCTTCCTCTCCTCGAATGCGCTCACTACCTTCCAGTTTCCGGGATGCCCCGGGAACATCTGCTCGATCTGCGTCCCGAAGTCCATCCCGGTCGTCTCGCGATACCTGCTGATAGCATCCTTCTCCGATATCTCGTAGGTCGCGGTCATCAGCCGCACTGCCAGATCCGATAGGAACGGCATGGTGTCCGCGATCGTGCCATCGAAGTCGAAGATCACTGCTTTCAGCTTGCCATCCATGAGCGGGTGCGGCCGTTGCCAGTAGTTCCACGAGATCGACAGACGCCGCAGCACGATAGCGTTCGTGAGCACCGCTACAACAGCTATCGCCGCGAACACCGTGAGCGGATGCATCCACGCGGTCACCCCTCCGATGAACAGCACGAAGAGCCGCAGATCCCTCCCTCTGCCGGCAGCCGTCCAGCGGCCCGTATACCGGTAGCCAAAGTCCGTCACCGACTTCGCCGAGGTGTAGCTCACCATCAGGTTCCCGAACATTGCCAGCATCGACACCACGAGAACTATCGGCGTCCAGAACGATCCGAACAGATCCGCGCTCCTCCCCGATGTCAGCGAGTAGTAAAACATGCCGAACAGGATGAAACTGTCCGAATAGCGATCGAGCACCGCATCGAAGAAGTTCCCGAAGGGCGATTGCATCTTCTTCAGGCGCGCCACTTCACCGTCGCTCCCGTCCAGAACGCTTGCGAGCTGTATGAGCAGCGCACCGGGCAGCGCATACCCGAGGAAGAACGACAGGCTGGCGATCAGGGCAACGGCGAAACTCAATACGGAGACCTGGTTCGCCGTGATCCTGCTCGATACCCGCAGCAGCAGCGGCGTCACGATCCCTATCGAGATCCTCCGGTTGATCACCCGCGCGATGAATCCGTCGTTCGGCTTCGCCAGCGTGCCACGCAGCACACGCTCGGCGCTCTTCACGTCGTTTGCGGTGTCCACGTCGACCCAGTACATTCCCGCCACGTCCACGACCTTCGCTTTTCCCTGCTTCGCCAAGTAACGGACGGCCCCGGACAGGGAATCGTCGCCTGACTTGGCGCTCTCCTCCACTGCGGCAAAGATCGCCGGCGAACAGAGAAAGACGCCCGTGTCATACGCGTTGTAGCGCTCGATGCCCTTGCCGATCTCGACGATGCCACGCTCATCAGCCAGCACCTTCGTCACGTCATCGGCATCAACCAGGCCGTTCTTGCTCACGCCGAAATCGGCAGCCAGGATCACCTCGCCGTCTTGCAGCCGTTCTTGGGACACCGCCCTGAGGATCCCCTCGTCGAAGATGTGGTCCCCCATCAGCAGCACGAACGCTTCTCGGAGGTGATCTCGCGCCTTCAGAAGCGACGTGCCATTCCCTTGCTCCCATTCGTCATTCCTGATCGCCGTGATCCGCACGCGTCGCCGACGGGCCACGTCCGATAGAAAAGCCTCGACCTTCTCCGCGCGACAACCCGTCACGACGTAAAACTCCGTGATTCCCGTCTCCTGCGCCGTCGCGATCGTCCTCTCGATGAGAGGCAGCCCCATGACCTTGAGAAGCGGCTTGGAGTCAGTCTTGGCTGCTAATCGGCTTCCGTTGCCAGCAGCAAGGATTAAGCACTTCATGCGCTAACCTCTCTTCATACCTCGTGCGATAGATAGCATATGCCCCCTCGCTCCCAGAGCCGACATTAGCCCGACCGCCACTCGTGCGTGCGAGGCCATGGCAGCGAATATGGAACGCCTGGTCTACTGGGGTGCGGCGTTAGTCTACCACGAATCGGCCCTTGATCACATAACGTGCGCTTGACGGCCGCTAACGGAGTCAAGCTATTCGTGTCTGGGACGCGTTACTCGGCTTTCGTCGCGGTGCCGCGGTTTCGGAACATCGAAGCAACGATGCGCCGGACGAGAAAGCGCGGCGCCATCCGCGTGCCCGCCATCATCGTGACGTTGACCGCGCCCGGCACGGTGATCGCCCGGCCGCCTCGCATGGCCGAGAGGGCCGACCGAACGACGGCGTCGACGCTCATCCACGCGATGGCCGGCATGCTACTCGCATCGAGGCCCGCGACCTGCTGGAACTCGGTCCGCACCGGCCCGGGGCAGAGGCACGTGACCGTCACGCCGTGCCGCCGCACCTCCTCATGGATCGCCTCCGAGAAGTGGAGGACGAACGCCTTCGACGCGGCGTAGGTGGCGTTGTACGGGATCGGCTGGAACGCCGCCATCGAGGCGACGTTGATGATCGCCCCGCGTTTGCGCGGCACCATGGCTGCCAGCGCCGCGTGGGTGAGCCGCAGCAAGGCTCGCACGTTCACGTTTAGCTCCTCCACCTCCCGATCCACCGGCAGCTCGGCGAACTCGCCCACCGTGCCGAAGCCGGCGTTGTTCACCAACACGTCGATCTCGCCCGAACGCAGCCGCTCCTCGACAAGCGAGAGGCCGTGCTCCCCGGCCAGGTCCGCTTCGAGCGCGTCGGCGGAGATGCCGTGTTCGGAAGACAGCTCGGAGGCGAGCGCGTCGAGGCGATCCTTGCGCCGCGCGACGAGCACCAGGTCGTACCCTTGCCGCGCCATCTGCCGCGCAAACCCCTCGCCGATGCCGGCCGATGCGCCGGTGATCAGCGCTCGTTTGGCCGTTCCAGATTTGTCGTTGGACATCCCTTCCATCCTTTCTCGTGCCGAATCCCTAGCAGCTACATGCTCGCTTAAGCAGGGATCGACCGCCCTGCTTCCTGCGGGGCTTAGTATACAGCGCCGAGCGAGGCGATACCGCCGCGATATCTCAAGCTGCTGGTCTTTCGATCTTCCTGAGGACGTGGTACTATGTAAAGTAGGCTGGATAGTAGTCCGCCGTCGCACTCAAGCGCATCGGTGGACGGGGTGGGGTGGGACACGGATGTTGATCCTTAGCAGAAAGCTGATGGAATCGATCCGCATCGGCGACGATATCGTCATCCATGTGCTCAGCGTCAGCGCAGGACGCGTAAAGCTGGGCATCGAAGCCCCCACCGATGTTAGCATTGTCCGCGAAGAGCTCCTGCCGCTAACGGACAAGCGAAACGGCAGCAGAGAGCCTGCGAAGCGCGCCGGCTGACCAACCTCACACCGGTTCCTCCAATTCCCTCACGCACGACCCGCCATTTACCATGAACCTCAGTGCTTGTAAGATGCGCCCAGAAGGGAGCAGCGTGAGCGATCTAGATCTGCGCGTGATTCGGACGCAATCCGAGATGGCGGATGCGCTCTCAGTCCGGCGCGCCGTCTTCATCGCCGAGCAGGGCGTCGCTGAAGCCGAGGAGATCGACGGCTATGACGAAGACCCTGCGCAGGTGACGGACGCCGTCCACGTCATCGCCTACCTGGACGGGCGAGCGGTGGCGACTGGACGCCTGCTGCTCGCCGGCGGGCCCAGCGAGAACTCGCGCATCGGACGGGTGGCCGTACTTCGCGAATATCGGGGCCACGGCTACGGCCGGTCGGTGATGATCGCCTTGGAGCAAGAGGCTCGGCGACGTCGCTATCCAGGGATCACCCTGGCGGCGCAGCTTCCGGTCATTCCCTTCTACGAACGGCTCGGCTACGCCGCCCGCGGGGAGATCTTCGTCGAGGCGGAGATCGAGCACCGCTGGATGGATCGGCGGTTCTAGCATGCGGAAACGCTGGCCTGTTCTCCTCGCACTGGCTCTGCTGCTCGCGGTGGCAGGAGCGGCCGAAGCCCAGGAGGAGCCGTCGCTCCTTGTCGATCCGGCCAGCCAAACGATCGAGCCAGAGGATGGCGCGTTCGAGGTGCGCATCATGGTCGACGATCTGGCAGCAGACCTCGACCTGAGCGGCTACACGCTGGTCGTGCAGTACGATCCCGGTGTCGTACACGCGCTCGCCGTCGACGACAGCGGCTTCCTAGCGAGCGCTGGAAGCCCGACGACCTGCCCGGAGAGCGGGATAGACAACGATGCTGGGCGACTGGAGTTCTTCTGCTTCACAAACCAGATCTCGTCCGGGCCCGGCGCCCAGGCCAGCGAGCCGCAGCTACTGGCGAGCATCACCTTCGAGCCCAGGGGCGAAGGGCTGACGCTGCTCGATATCAGCCAGAGCAGCCTCATCGACGATGAGGGCAACGACCTGACAATCAGCATCGTCAACGGGGAGGTGACCGTGGGGTTCCGCAGCCCCGCTCAGGCCACGCCCACGCCGGGCGCGCAGGAGCCGGCTTCGGACGAAGGAGGAGGCATGGGGCTGCTCATCGGCCTGGGCATAGCCGGCCTCGCGATCGTTGCGGTCCTCGGCGCGGCGGCCGCGCTCCGCAGCAGGCAGGCCCGCTCCTGACGCGAGCCGTCACACTCGTGCACCGCCCGGACGCAGGGGCCAGCGCAACCAGCCCAGCAGCCCAGGGAGGCCGCGGAACCAGTCGATGATGGCCCGGCTGACGTCCTTGATCACATCTACCGCTACCACGTCGTCCAGCAGGCGAGCGTAGTGAAGGGCGTACTCTTGCGCCATCTTCGGGATGAGCAGGACGCCCAGCCAGAGAACGAGTCTTCGCGGTGTGAGCAGGTAGCGCGGGAAGAAGCGCAAGAGGGCGACGTAGAAGAGGAAGAAGTTCTCGAAGAGGGCGGGGAAGATGAACAGGAACATCCGGGTGTTCGTCACCTCGAACAGCACCACGCCCACGGCTCGGAAGGCGAAGAGGCCCGTCGCGGTCCAGCGCGGCAGCCCCAGCCAGCGCTGCGCGACGACGAGCTCGAGGGCGAGGTAGTAGGTGTCCAGGTACTTGTCCAGGCTATGGTAGTTCCAGAGGCCGCCGAGATGGAGCAGCGTCGCCAGGACAACGTCCAGCGCATCGACGAGGATCGATAGGATACCACCCACAAGCGGCCAGCGAAGGATCGTGAGCGGGACGAGCAGGCGGATGACGACGATGATCAGCGTTTCCGCCGTCACGACGAACGCTAGCGCCCTTCGCGCCGGCGGCTGATGGTGTTCACCTCCGCCATCTCCTCAGCCGTCAGCTTCCATTCGACGGCGAGCACGTTTTGCTCCACCTGCTCCGGCTTCGTCGCGCCGGAGATGACGCTCGCCACGTGGGGCTGGCTGGCCAGCCAGCCGATCGCCAGCTCCACCATGCTATGCCCTCGCGACTGCGCGAAGGCCTCCAGCTTGGTAAGCATCGCGAAGTTCTGCTCTGTCAGAACGCGGTCCGCCATGGGGCCGTCAGCCAATCGCGAGCCCTCCGGCGCGTCTTGGCCGGGCTGGTATTTGCCGGTCAGGAAGCCGCTGGCCAGCGGGAAGTACGGCAGAACGCCCAAACCGTAGGCATCGCAGGCTGCCACAAGCTCTCTCTCGATCCGGCGGTCCAACAGGCTGTACTGGTTCTGGGCCGAGACGAGGGGCGTAAGGTGCTGGGTGCGGGTGAGCCACTGCGCCTCTACCACCTGCCACGAGGCGAAGTTCGAGCAGCCGATGTAGCGCACCTTCCCCGCGCGCACCAGGTCGTCCAGGGCACGCAGCGTCTCCTCGATCGGGGTGCGGCCATCCGGAAAGTGGATCTGGTAGAGATCGATGTAGTCGGTGTCCAGCCGTCGCAGGCTCGCCTCGACCGCTTGGAGGATGTAGCGACGGGAGGCGCCGCTCTGGAGCGGCCCTTCGCCCATCGGCCCGACGAATTTCGTGGCGACGACCACCTCTTGCCGCCGGCCCGCCAGCGCTTTGCCCAGGTACTCCTCGGAGAGACCGCCCGGGCCGTAGATGTCGGCGGTATCGAAGAGGGTGATCCCGAGCTCGAGCGCCTGATGAACTACGGCCGTCGTCTGCTCTTGGTCACAGCGCCGCCCGAAGTTGTTGCAGCCCAGCCCAACCGTCGATACCTGCAACCCAGAACGGCCCAGGTTCCTGTACTCCATAATGCTCGCCTCCTTGCGCGCGGCATGCCACCACGAGCGGAGACAAGTATATCGCAGAGGTGAACGTCAAGGAACCGCGACGCCCTGCCGGAGGGATCCAGCGTTAGGCTGCGGTGGCGGACTCGAAGGCGATCTCGTCGCCCACGGCCAATTGCGTGCTGGCGATGGTGCCGCTGGGAAGCTCGATGACGGCGTGGGCGCCCTTGCCTCCCATGCTCATTCTGAACGGCCGCAGGGCGGAGACGGCCTTGACGACCCGATGGGATCTATCGAGGTAGACGACATCGATCGTAAAGCGCATGAAGAAGGTGTGCACCGAGCTGCAGGGTTCGATCAGCAGCGCCTCGCCCGGCTTGAGCGACGAGCGTCCGAGCAGGCCGACGAGCCGCGGCCAATAGGAACGGGCCGCGCGGGCCAAGTTCGCCAACTCCGTGCCCCGCGTTACGTTATGGATTCGCACCAATCTCGACCTAGCCGGTGCCGAAGCCGTCCATAATCGTGATAACGGCCGGCCCAAGGATCACGATGAAGAGGGTGGGGAAGATGCATAGCACAAGCGGGAAGAGCATCTTAATCGGCGCTTTATACGCCTGCTCCTCCGCCCGCTGCCGGCGTCGCACGCGGAGCTGGTCGGCCTGCACTCGAAGGACGGTGCCGATGCTGGATCCCATGCTCTCAGCCTGGATGATGGCGTTCACGAAGGAGACGAGGTCTGGTACACCCGTCCGATCTCCCAGCTCGCGCAAGGCCTCGCGCCGCATCTTGCCTAAGGCAATGTCTCGCAGCATCCGGCGAAGCTCGTCGGCGAAAGGCCCTTCCACCTTCTCCGCCACTCGAGCGAGCGCCGCGTCCAGCCCCAGGCCAGCTTCGGCGCAAGTCGTAATCAGATCGAACGAGTCAGGCAGACTCTTTATGATCCGATTCTGCCGTTGGCCAATACGCGATCGGAGCCAATACTGCGGGAGCCCCACACCCGCCAGGCTAAAGCCAGCGAAGAAGGCGAGACTCATCATGCCCACCGGCATCGCGCCGCTACCGATGAGGAGCGCGGGAAGGAGGAAGAACACGCTGGCGGTAATCAGCTGAAAGGTGAGGAACCCGTTCAACGTCATCGGTTCGCCCGCCACAATCAGCTTTTGCTGAAGCCCGTCCAGCATCTTCGTCGGCAGCAGCCGCTTCATCTGTAGCACCAACGATTGCGCTAGCGGCGCGAATATTCGCTGCGATAGCGTCAGCCGCTCTTCTATCTGGTCCGGCTGCGGCTGCTGCCGCAACTCCTCCAGCCGGGCACGCACATCATTGTTTTGGCCACCTTGCAGCGAGAGAAGTAGGAGGAAGACGGCGGCGAACGCTGTGACTGCGGCGAGATATTCCATGGTCGCTACACCTCGATATCTAGAATGCGACGGATGATCACGATGCCGATTATCTCCATCACCACGGCGACGCCTAGCATCATTTTCCCTACCGGTTCCGTGAACAACACCATGATATAGTCCGGGCTCATCAGCAGGAACAAGATTCCCACGCCCAGTGGCATGAGACCCAGGACGTAGCCAGTCATACGCTGCTGGGCCGTAAGCGTGTTCACTTCAGCGCGAATGCGCACTCGCTCACGCATCGTCGCCGCCACGGTGTCCAAGATCTCGGACAGGTTGCCGCCGACCGACCGCTGCACCAGGATAGCGGTGACCACCAGGTCTAGATCGTAGTTGCCAGTGCGCTCGCTGAGGGCGGTCAGCGCCTCGTCCGGGTGGGAGCCAACGTTCATCTCATGGATCGCCTGGCCCAGCTCAGTCGAGATGGGGTGCTCCATCTGATCGGCGGCCAGGCTCAGAGCCTGCAGGAGGCCGAACCCTGCCTTGAGTGAGTTAGAGACGAGTGTGATCGCTTCCGGCAGCTGCTCCTCTAGTTTCTTGCTGCGAGCTTCCGTTCGCGAATTTATCCACATCTCAGGTAGCTGAAAACCAATTACCGCTGCGCCGAGAGCTGCGATGAGGCCAAGCACGCCGCCAAGGAAGAGATACGGCACGACGAAGGCCAGGCAGGCCAGCCCGAAGCGGATGACCATGAAATCGACCGGCTGCAGTTTGCTGTCGGCTCGCTCAAGCTTCGTCCCCATCCGCTCCAGCCAAGCGCCGGAGACGACAGACTTAAAGATGGCAGCGACCGTTGGTGTCCCGCGCAGCGGCGCGCCCGCGTCGCCCTCCACGACGGAGGCAGTACCCGTCAGCACTGCTTCTAGCCGATTCCTTACGCGAGCGCGGACAGCAACACCGCTGTGGAAGGCCAGCGCCACGGTCATGATAGTGATGAGGATAGACGCGGATGCGCCCAGCGCCAACAGATCCATCGATCAGCCTTCCAACACAGCAAAGAGGTCCGGCGCCAGATGGATGCCGGCAACCTCGAACTTCTCGGTAAATCCGGGCCTCAGGCCGGTGCCTTTGAATTCACCGAGCACTCGCCCATCGCTATCGATGCCTCGCTGCTCATAGCGAAAGATGTCTTGCATCGTCACTATGTCTCCCTCAACACCGACGATCTCGGTAACGTGGGTGATCTTGCGACTCCCATCGGACAGGCGTGAGATCTGGATGATCATGTGGATGGCCGAGGCCATCTGCTCGCGAATTGCCCGCATCGGAAGGTCTAGCCCAGACATGAGGATCATGTTCTCGATTCGGGCCAGCGCATCGCGGGGCGCGTTGGCGTGAACGGTGCTCAGCGAACCCTCGTGACCCGTGTTCATGGCCTGCATCATGTCGAACGCCTCAGAGCCACGTACCTCGCCGATGATGATCCGGTCGGGCCTCATGCGGAGAGAGTTTCGCACCAAATCTCGCTGCGTGACCTCGCCCGTGCCTTCCAAGCTCGCCGGGCGAGCCTCCAGGCTCACGACGTGGCCCTGCTGAAGCCGTAGCTCGGTCGGGTCTTCGATCGTGACAATACGCTCTGTGTCTGGAATGAAGCCCGAGAGGGCGTTGAGTATTGTGGTCTTGCCGGTACCCGTACCGCCGGAGACGAGGATATTGAGCCGCACCTGGACGCAAGCGCGAAGGAACTCCGCCAACTCACGCGTCAACGTGCCGGTGCCGATGAGGTCTTCAATGGTCATCTTGTCCGCCCGGAACTTCCTGATCGTGATCGTCGGGCTCTTGGACGCGACAGGCGGGATGATCACGTTCACCCGTGAGCCATCCGCGAGACGAGCATCTACCATGGGAGACGACTCATCCACGCGCCGGCCGAGCGGCGCCACGATGCGCTCGATGATGCGCATGATGTGCTCGTGATCGCGGAAGCGGACGGAGCTCATGTACAGCCGCCCGTCCTTTTCGTAGAAGATCTGGTCGATATCGTTCACCATGATCTCCGAGATAGCCGGGTCCCTAGCCAGCGATTCGATCGGGCCCAGGCCAAGCACCTCATCAGACACGGCGGCCACCAACTCGTCGCGGACCGCGCCGACGATGCCGGGCATCTCCTGGACGATGAGCGTTCGCGCGGCGCTCTCGACGGCTTCCCGCGCTCGACCGGGCTCCAGACCCTCCAGCTTAGAGGGGTCCAGCTCCTCGATGAGGCGTTGGTGCAAGGTGTACTTGAGCTCGTTCACCGCCTCAGCGCTCTGGCCGCGCCGCTGAACTGGACGATCCGGCGTTTCGGCGCCGTTTTCTGTCTGTCGAGATTGCCAGGAGAACTGACTCATTGTAGGTTCACTCCTTGATCTGATCGGAGGCTAGCCGGTTCGTCCAAGGAAGCGCTCTAGGAACCCTTTTCGCTCTCGCGGCGCACCAGAGAGGGCGTGGACGATATCTGTGATCGCGCGGGAGACGCGGGCGTAGGGCTTGGCTATGACGATCGGGATGCCCAACTGGTTCGAGTTGACCACGTGGTAATCGTGGGGGATGCGCCAGGTCACCGGGTACTCCAGCACACGCTCGACGTCCTCCTCGCGCAGGCTGTTCGCCGAGGTCGAGTGGTTGATCGTGAGCTTCACCTTGTCCTCGGACACGTTCGCTCCCCGCAGCATCTCCAGCGCCAGCGCCGTGTCTTTGATACTGGCGAGATCCATGCTGGTGACCAGCATGATTATGTTGGCCAGCTCCAGCGTCGTCGCGATGATCTCGTTGAAGGTACCGGGCGTGTCGATGATGATGTAATCGTGGCCCTGCGCCAGCAGGTCGATGATCTTCTCGATGTGCTGGGGCGTCAGATCGCGCCACTCATTCGGGTGGAGCGGAGCAGGCAGGATGGCCACCCCGCTGTGGTGGCGCACCAGCTCGTCTTTGATCGATTCCCGGTCTAGCTCGTCGATGCGGCGTCCTATGTCGGCGATGCTGTTCTCCACCGCGATGTCCATCATGATCGCCACATCTCCAAAGCGAGTGTCCATATCAACCAGCACCACGTTGGCATTGGTGATGCGCACCAGAGCGGTGGCCAGGTTAGTAGCGATGGTGGTCTTACCGATGCCGCCCTTGGCGCCGAAGATGGTCAGTATCGTCCCGCGGGCGACCTGCTGGTCGGCGCCGTCTACCAGGTGCAGCCGCTTCCGCTCCTCCTGCTCCAGGATGCCGTAGATCGCACGGGCCACATCCTCCGGCTTGAGCGGTTTGACCAGGTAATCCCTAGCACCGGCCACCATCGCTCGCCGCACTGATCCCGCATCGGACTGCGAGGAGTAGACGATGATGGCCGCCTGGGGCGCAGCAGCCGCCAACATCTCGATCGTCTGGAACGCTCGGGCTACGGGCTCCTCCAGGTTGATCAGGAAGACATCCGGCGAGTGCTCTTTGGCAACAGTAGCCGCATCGATCCCATAGTCAGAGTCGCCAACCACCGTGAACTGCCCGGCGGTGAGCATGCGTGTGAGGTCAGCCCGAACGCTCAGGTCCGGATCGACGATGACTATCTCAGGGGTTCGCGCCACGCTGTGACCTGCCTCTCTTCATTGGCCTCTTGTCGTGCGACAAAGCTACGGTGTCGCATGCTACTCCTCAGCAAGGAGCACGCAAGTCGCTGGCGACGCGCCGGTCAGCGACCCATCGCCGAAGGACCGCACTGTCAGCCGCAGGGTGCCGGACAGCTCCGAGCAAAAGATGAGGCGCGCCTGCTCGGTCGTCAGCAGCAACGTTACTGTAATCGCTTCAGGAAGCGGCTCCGCATTGGAGATTCGCACCCGCTCACTGGCGGTGGATTCCGGCGCCCCTTCCTCACTTTGTGCGGCAGGAGCGAGCTCTTCGAGTGTCTGCTCTATGGCCAGCACCTCCACGTTCTCCGCCAGTAGCATGGCGCCCTCGAAGTCTTCCAGCACTTCCGCAGGCATCCAGAGGATATCGACACGATCGCCGGGGAGAACCAGGCCACCGGCGCCGACAACTGGTTGCGTCTCTATCGCCATGGCTCGCATTCCCGGCTCCACGATGATGCTCAGGCCTCCGTCACCGGCTGAGTCACCGACGAACTTGGAGAGCAGCAGCTGCTCGTTCGGGGCGATAGGAAAACGCGTCACCTGCCCGATTGCAAGGTCAGTGCTCTGGAGCGCCTGGAAGCCCAGGGCCACTTCCGGAACCTGACGTGTCTCCAGCATGTCAGCCGTGATGAGCTGGCCGGCCGGGATCGCCTCCTTGGCCACCACCACGGGTACGCCCGCGTCCATTACGCTTCCCCCATCATCCGAACTCGAGAGGGCGACGTAGACGAGGACAGCACTAAGGACGCCCAGAATGAGCGCCAGGAAGAGGAACCGTCGGTTCACCTGGCTAGCAACGGCTGCGGTTGATATTCGGGCCATCGGTCTATCTCCCTTGTCATGCTTCGTAAACGAGCGATCCCCGGCAAGCCGGGATTGAGACGGCCAAGAGCCATCTAAGGGATGTATCGGTCAGTTGTCAGCCAAGCTTTACGTCATCGATGTACAAGAAACAGAATATCTCCGGCGAAGGCCGACAGAACCCTTCGTAGCGCTGCCCACCGAGCAGCGGGGATAGGGTAGGGGCCCCCCGACGAATCGGAGAGGCCCCAACCGGTTGTTCCTGCTCAGGCGACGCTTAGCAAGCGCCGTCGAGGCAGTCGGTCGCGGCCGTGAAGGCCGCGACGATGGCGGTGCGGAACACAACCACCGCACTGACCACGACGGCGACCGCGATGACGGCCATGATCAGGCCGTACTCCGCAAGCGTCTG
>JACZYW010000039.1:14918-15972 GCA_022570885.1 Chloroflexota bacterium
AGGGATGTATCGGTCAGTGTCAGTCAAGCTTTACGTCATCGATGTACAAGAAACAGAATATCTCCGCCGAAGGCCGACAGAACCCTTCGTAGCGCTGCCCACCGAGCAGCGGGGATAGGGTAGGGGCCCCCCAAATTGGGAGGCCCCTACCGGTTGTTCCTGCTCAGGCAGCGCTTAGCCACAAGTGGTGCCGTCGAGGCAGGCGGTAGCGCTGTCGAAGGCCGCGGTGAGGGCGTCCCGGAACACGACCACCGCAGCCACTACCACGGCGACCGCGATGACAGCCATGATCAGGCCGTACTCAGCCAGCGTCTGACCCTTCTCGTCGTTGAGGCGAGTCTCTACATCCGTGAGGCGGGCCTCGATACCGTTCAGGCCAACCATGGCGCGCAGGATTGCTTCGTTAATAAAACTCATTTGTTGTTCTCCTTCCCTGTCAGGCTCCGGCGCGACCGAGCCGGCCACTAGTCGCCGGGCGATTCCACTAGGTTTGTTCCCTACCACCATCATCGGAAGGAGGAGCCAAACCCTGAAGGGTATTCCCTATGTTTCTCGAAAATATTTCCCTACGTGATCTCCCTATCGGCCTCCCACGATTCTGACCAACGCCTAAATAGGACACCTGTTCTGGCCAGCGCCCCTGTGCTACACTTACCCGAGACGCTGCAATACAGGAGGCCCGCCACGCCTCACACCCAAGAGAAGCCGATCGACCTGGCCCCGAACGCCCGTACCGTCCTGGAACGCCGCTATCTGGCGAAGGACGAGGCGGGCCGCGTCGTCGAGACGCCGGAGCAGCTCTTCCGACGGGTGGCTCACAACGTGGCGCTGGCAGAGGAGCGGTACGGCGCCTCTGCCAAAGAGGTGGCGGCGATGGAACAGCGCTTCTACGCGCTGATGACCTCGTTTCGCTTCTTGCCCAACTCGCCAACGCTGGGCAATGCCGGCCGGCCCCTGCAACAGCTCGCCGCCTGCTTCGTCCTGCCGGTGGACGATTCGATGGAGGGGATCTTCGACGCGCTGAAGCATACTGCGCTCATCCACAAGACAGGCG
>JACZYW010000040.1 GCA_022570885.1 Chloroflexota bacterium
GGGGCTAATCACATGAAGGCAGCTCTGCTCGTATTGCTCGCCGTGACCGCTGCGGTGATCGCGGCCGCTCCCGCCGCGGCGCAGGAGGAGCCCGGCGCCATCTCGGGCGTCGTCTTCCACGACCTCGACGGCGACGGGGTTCGAGATGAGGGTGAGCCGACACTATCCGGTTGGAGAGTCCGTCTTAGCCAGAAGGACGCCGTCATCGCTGATGCTATTAGCATCACTGGGGGAAGGTATTTAATTGAGGGTATACCCCCAGGTGGGTACCTCATCAAATCGGGGGTCGTGTATTACACTGAGGTACCCAGAGCCGACGACGAGGTCGTCGTGCCCATAGCGATAGACCCTAACTTTACCTTTAACCCACTGGCCCGGGGTTTTCCCATATACAAGGAGTTTGGTGTTCTTCGGTGGTACGGCAATTCGGTCGCGCTAACCCTGGAGAGCGGCGCTACGGTGGAAATCGACATCGCTGCGTCACCCCCCGACGTAATTGACCTGCACGGGCGGGCGATCTTGGAAAACGGCTATGCTTCGCCCGGTACCGTCGTCCAGGCAGTGGTAAACGGCCAGGAATGCGGCGTCGCGACCGTACAGGGTGTCCCAGTCGTCGGGTGGTTCGAGCTTCGAGTTGCTGGTGGCAGAGAACGTCCGGGCTGCGCCGCGCCCGGCGACTTCGTGCAGTTCCGTGTCGGCGACCGGTCGGCCGCGGGGAGTTTGTCGTGGCCGTCAAGCACCCCACAGGAGTGGTTCCACTCGCTTTCGGCGACGGAAGGGCATGCTTGGTACTGGTTCGAGGTGTGGTTTGACGCGTTGCCGGACGCCCTGCTGGAGGGTGACATACCGGTCCAGGCACTCGTGGGCGGCGTCGTGTGTGGTGAAGCGATGATAGAGGCCGACCCACCGGTCCTCGGATACTTCCCGGGACCGGGGCACATTACGGGTTTCTCGCGCCTGATCGTGCCGTCGGAGGATATCCATCCTGGCTGCGGCCGCCCTGGTGCCACCGTCTCCTTCCTCGTGGGCGGTGTCAGGAGCGAGACGACCGTCGCTTGGGAGCAGGGCCTCCAGCGGATCGACCTGGTCGTGCCCCACCAACCCTCGGATGCCACTCCGACACCGACGTCAACCACGGCGCCCTCCCCCGAGCTTACACCCACGCCGATCCCCACAACAGCCGCCCTGGAGGCTACGGCGACAGCCACATTGGCCTCTAGCTTGCCGGAAGCCGGCAGCGGCCCGCAGCCATCCGGCGGAGGCGTCGCCACGACGCTCATCGCCGCCCTCTTCGCGACGGGCCTGCTCCTGGCGGGCGGCAGTCGCTTGCTTGCCCGGCGGCGCTAACCTCCCGCCTGCTGCCGGTGTCGCTGCCGTCGCGGCGCTGATCTTCGCGGGCGGCGGGCCCGCCCAGGGCGACCCGATGGTCGCCCCTACGTGTATCACAAACGCATCGCTAACAATCCGAAGGCCAGGCTTAAGCCTGGCCTTCGGGCGTAGCCCTCTCCCCATCTGGCGGTCACCCCTCTCCCTTGGGGAGAGGGGCTGGGGGTGAGGGCCTCCCGCCTGCTGCCGCGCGCGTTCGCAGCCGAGTATCCTAAATAGGATGGTTAGCCTCTACCTCGCCGCTATCGGCCTGGCCGTGGGCCTGGCGCTCGACGCCCTCATCGTGCGGCTGGCGGTATCGCCGTTTGGCGACGAAGACGACGAGGACGACGACGCCGACGTGGACGAAGAGGACGTCGCCGAAGAAGACTCGGCAGAACTCGCTCCCAGCGGGGCGCTCGCGGCCGCACACGCCGAGGCGGGAACGCTCGTGCTGGCGCTCGACGGCTCGCGGGCGGCCTGGACGCGACGGCTGCTGGTGGTGGCCGCAACGGCGGGGCTCTTCGCCGCCGCCGCCGCCCGCTACGACGACGCTTCGCACCTGGCGGTGGTGACGGCCTACATCTGCGTGCTGCTCATCTGCGCCGGCACCGACGCGCTGAGCTATCGCGTGCCCAACGTCGTCACCTATCCGGCGATCGTCGGCGCGCTCGTCGTGGGCGCGGCGATGCCCGGCGCTGACATCTACGAGGTGCTCGCGGGCGGAGCGCTCGCGGGCGGCGTGCTGCTGCTGCCGGCGCTGCTCACGGGCGGCCGGGGCATGGGCATGGGCGATGTGAAGCTGGTGGCCTTCGCCGGCCTGGCGCTCGGCTTCACGAACATTGCCCCGGCGCTGCTGTTCATGGCGCTGGGCGGCGGCCTTGTGGCGGCGGTGCTGCTGGTCAGCGGGCTGCGCAAACGAAGCGAACCGATCCCCTACGCGCCGTTCATCTCGGCTGGGGTGCTGGCGACGCTGCTCTGGCAGGGCGCCGCCTTCGTGCGATTGGCGTAGCCGCTATCGTTGGGGCTGGGCTGCCAGCTCTCGCGGGGCGAGGAAGACCGTACCGTCCTCCACTTTGACCTGGTAACAGGGCACCGGCGTTCGTGCCGGCGTCCGCAGCGGCTCGCCCGTGGTGATGTCGAACTGCGAGTCGTGCCAGGGGCAGGTCACCGCCGTGCCTTCGAGCCGCCCCTCGGCGAGCGGGCCGTTCGCGTGCGAGCAGCGGTTCCCGATGGCGTACACCTGACCACCGCTGTTGAACAACGCGACCTGCTCCCCGCCCAGGTGGACCACCTTCGCGCCACCCTCGGGCAGCTCGCCTAGCTGGGCGACCGGCGTCCAGCCGTCGCCGGCTGCGCCATCTTCGCGCTCGTCGCGCTGCCGGGCGTCGCCTGGCGCGCCCAGGCTGTCGAGCGCCTCGGGAAGGCTCATGGCGACGCAGGTGAAGATCGGGGTGTCGCGCAGGGTGAAGACGCTCGTCTCCGCCTCTCGCAGCTCCATCACCAGGTCGAGGAAGTCGCCCGGCTCGTCCGTCTCGAACGAGACGACGAACTCCTGGTCGTCCAGGCCGAAGGAGTAGGTGGTGTTCAGCTTCACGGAGGGATACTTGCGGCCTGTGGTGATGTGCTCGTCCATCATCGCCTGGCGCTCCGCCTTCGAGAGCTGGTACCAGGCCCGCGTCTTCACGAACGGGTAGACGAAGAGGTACTTGGCGTCCGTGGGCTGAATGATCAGGCGGCTCGCGTCCTTCGACTCTTCTTTACTGACGTACATGGAGCGACGCGTCATCGCGAGGTAGGAGTAGGGCGTGGATAGGTATGGCCCCATGACGGTGCTGAAGATATTCGTTGAGAGCTCCTGGAAGTCCTCCAGCCGGTCGCTGATCTGCCAGAGGAGGAGATCGGCGTCGGCGCGGATGCCGACCAGGCTGTAGCTGTGGATGAGCATTCGGCTGCCGAAGGCATCGACCGCGGCGCAGAGCTCCTGCTTACCCTGCGCTCGCTCTTCTGGCTGGAGCCGTCGCCAGGCAGGGTCGATCTTGTAGAACCCGAACTTGACGAACTGCCGCCTCGTCGGCTGGCCCTCGTTCGTCTCGTGACGGTCAGCCATCTTAGCCATGGCTTTCGCTCACGCTGGCGTCGGCGGCCAGCACCTCGTCTTCGTAGAAGTCGTGGTCATAGAGATCGGCGATGCGCGACTGCTCCTCCGCCGTCAGCGGCGGCGTATCGAGGGCGGCGATGAACTCCTGGAGCTGCGCTTCGTTGAGGATGTTGGGCAGCACGCAGCCGATCGTGGGCTGGGCCAGCACGAACTGGATCGCCGCCTGGCCGATCGTGCGGCCGGTGCCCTCGCCATAGAGGAAGTCCAGCTTCGAGACCTTGCGCAGGCTGCTCTCCAGCCACTCCTGCTTGCGATGCGCGCGATGGTCGTCCGCGGCGAACGTCATGCCGGGCGTGTAGCTGCCGTCCAGCGAGCCCGAAGCGTGGGGCACTCGCGAGAGGAGCCCCGTCCCGCACTCCTGCGCGACAGGGAAGAAGACGCGCGCCGGATCCTGCTCCAGCAGGCTGTAGATGATCTGAATGCTGGGTATCTGGCGATCCCGCATGGCGGCCAGGCCCTCCTCTTCCCAGCCGATGTCAGGCCCAATCGCGGCGCCGTAGTGCCGGATCTTGCCCTCGCGCTTGAGATCCTCCAACGTCGCGAACAGCTCGTCGCTCTCGAACGTCGGGAGGCGCGGGTTGTGCAGCTGGTAGAGGTCGATGTGGTCGGTCTGGAGGCGCTCCAGGCTCCGCTCAAGGGCGCCCCGCACGAAGGCGGGCGAGAAGTCTTGCGGCAGCTCCGTGTGGCCCTCGCGTTTGCCTCCGCTTTCGGTGTCGTAGCCGAACTTGCTGGCGATGATGATCTTGTCGCGTACGTCACCGAGGGCGCGGGCGAGGATCGTCTCGCCCTTGCCGTTGCCGTAGGTGTCCGCTGTATCGAAGAAGGTGATGCCTGCGTCGTAGGCCTTTCGCAGCAGATTGACGCCGAAGTCGTCGTCGGTGATGCCCCACCAGGTGGTGCCGACGGTCCAGACGCCGAAGCCTACCGTTGATATCTCAAGGTCGGTGTTGCCCAGGGTGCAATACTTCACGTCGGTACTCTCCTCCGACCGTGCATGCGCGTGGTTCGCATGGCCATCTTAGCGCGTCTGGGTTGCCGTGGAAACCCGCGCCGGGCCGTGGCGGTTCGCGCGGGAGAGGCAGCGCGAAGTTTACTTAAGAATCGCGCCGCTCTAGCGGCCAGGGCGCTACAATGGAGCTGCCCGACCGCGCATCTTCGAGAGGCTTCGCATGGCGATACAGGTTAAGCTGCTGGACCACACGCGAGACCCGATCAGGACGCTCTACGTAGCGTACCGGACGGCGTACTCTTCGCTGACGCCGATGCAGATCGACCGCCGGATCGAGGACGGGCGCATCTCGCGCGAGAAGATGGCCGCGTTCATCGACAAGCGGCTCGAGACGGGCCACGCCTCGCCGCTGGAGCAGGTCTGGTTCGAGATAGGCATCTCCGGCGTGAGCCGCGCCTTCAGCCACCAGTTCGTTCGACACCGGATCGGCATCAGCTTCGAGCAGCAGAGCCAACGCTACGTGAAGTTCAAGGACGCGAAGTTTCCGTTCACGGTGCCGAAGTCGGTGGAGCGGGCCGGCATGGCCGGCAAGATGGAGGCGGCCTTCGCGCAGCTAGGCAGCCTCTACCAGGAGCTGCTCGATGCCGGCGTGCCGGCGGAGGATGCGCGCTTTCTCCTGCCCAACGCCGCCAGTACCAACTTCAAGATCGTTGTCAACTTCCAGGAGCTGCTCCACATCTGCGACCTGCGGCTCTGCACGCGAGCGCAGTGGGAGTTTCGCAGGGTAGCGTCGATGATGCGAGCGGAGGTGCACCGTCGCTTCCCGGAGCTGGGCAAGTACCTCCAGCCGAAGTGCGGCGAGCTGCGCGCGGGCTACTGCGACGAGGACTACGAGGCGTGGGAGGCCTGCCCCATCGGCCGCAAGCGCCCCCACAAGCGAGACCTCTTCACCCTGTTCGACTCCTATCGCAAGGGCGAGCTGATCCCCCTGGACGACGCCGACTTCAAGCTGATCGAGCGCGAAGAGACGGCCGTACCCTAGCGCCACTCGACGCGGCGGGAACGATCCGCCTTCGTCTTACGTCCTACCTCTGCGACTTGACAGCGATTGTACAATGGGTGCGGGGGTAACGCCTTGCCCAAGTCTTTCCTTCGACAGCTTTTCGCCTTGAGGCTACCGCCGGTGGCGCTCGCGGTAGCGGGGCTTCTGGTGCTAGCGGCGGCTTTGCTCTTCTTGCCCGGCCGCTTTGGCGGAGAGGCGCAGCAGGAGCCGGCGGCTGTTCAGCTCCAGGAGCCCACCGCCGGGATTGACCCGACACCCGCACAGGGGAGCCGGGTGACCGTAGGCAATGGGATGTTGGCGAGCAGCAATCGCACTCACCTGAGCGTCTGCATAGATGGGGCGGCTGGTGCCACTCTTTCCGAGACGGCGCTGACCGCTGTACGTCAGGCATTGTCTGAGATACGTAGCTCACCCCGCTACTGGCCGGGGTTTGGTGAGCCGGAGGCTGTGGAGGGATGCCCTGCGCCTAGCGCCCTGAGCGGCGGGCCTCCGGAGGATGCGGTCGAGCGTCACCGTATCTTAGAGCAGGCCGTGTACATATGGTTTCCTGCCTCACCTAGTCCACATAGGTTGTTCATCTACGTCATGCCCCCAGAGGCATACACTACCTATTTCGGCGGCGATCCCTATGCGGTGGGGACCTCCGAGCTGCTCTGCTCAGGCGATGTGTGCGCGGCTGTGACCGGCAGCATCTACATTCCGTCCGCGAGCAGTGATGCGCTACAGCAAGGCCTCTCATCTATGCTCGGTCTGCTGCCGCGCGAGCGCGGGCCCCAGCCGACGCCCGATTGGGAACCCTGTGAGCTGGGGACGCCGGAGCCGTGGTGTGAGCGGTATGAAGAGTGGAAGAAAATAGTTGACGAAGGGCAGGCGCCGTGAGGCGGCTTGTCTTCCTCACGCTAGGCCTGCTACTTGCCGCCTGTCGCGAAGAGACGGCTGTACCCTAGCGCTCGCCCGAACGGCGGAATGGCGCAGTGGGAAGACTGGGCTGCTCACTGGATTCAAAGATAGACTGTATTGTAGAGGGGCCGAGCAAGTTGCTCGGCCCCCTCTTCACGCCCCGCCGTGATTGAGCGTTAGTTCACGCGCCTGCGCCCGTACCAGGCCGCGCCGGTCAACGCCGCAGCGAGCGCGGCAACGCCCGCGACCGTGCCGACCAGCAGGCCCGCGCTGCTACTCGAAGACTGCGCCGTCTCTAGCGGCAGGTCGCCTAGGTCTCCGTCCAGGTCGACCACGAGCCCGCCTACGGGGGCCGGCTCGCAGTTGATGGTCAGTGTGTCAACGGCGTTGTCTTCCCAATGGGGGCTGATCTGATCGTCCGTCGCGAGCGTCGCGGCGACGTTGTTCTCTAGGACGATGGTACCCGTACCACCCGCGCTGTCGCAGTTGAACTCCGCGGTGCCTAATTGGCCCGTGGCGATGTCCGACGCGAACAATACGCTACAAGCGACAGCCAATCTGGTCGCGTCCCCGCTCGGCTCCAGCGCCACCACCGGGATATCGCAGCCCGCGGGGGATGAGTTGGTGAGTGACTTCCCGTTGGCAATGTTTGGCCCGGACACGGCGCCCGACCAGCCGACGAATATCAGGACGTTGGTGGCGTCGCCTGCGTGGCCCCCGCTGAAGCCATCCCAGTTCATGTCTAGGGTGAAGCTGGAGCCAGGGTCGAACCTGCACTTGTCCTCCTCGGGGGAGTTTGCGGTGCTACAGCCAGTGGCGGCAATGGAGAACTCGATCTCAGTGGTCGCATCAGCCGATGCCTGCTGGGCGTTCTGGTGGCCCCAGCTCAGCAACAGCAGCAGCGCCACCGCTAGCGCCAGGAACGGGATTGCCAATACCTTGAATTGACGGATGTTGATTGTCTTCACGGGTAACCTCCTACCGATAAGTGATCACTTCCGATTTCGTTTCGCCTTGAGACCAGCGCATCCCCCTTTCTCAGACCCTAGGAGGGGTACGCTGCCCGGGCCATATTCTGTTGTCGAAAAGGGAACAGAGCCACGACTACCTAGCGGGCTCTGTGAGTCCGCTAGTCGATACTGTGGCGGCGGCCCCCCGGAGCCAGCACAGAAAGCCATCGTGTTCCTAGCGGCGGGGCTAGAACAGCAGCGGGGTTATACGTTGATAGGTGGAGCTATTCCACCACCAGTTATGGTGGATTATCTTCCATTGTTGCTGGGAAACAATGGGCCATTCGGCCCTTTGACAATAGGCCATTCGGCCCTTTTTGTACGCTTGGGGCGTAAGTTGTCAAGAGGTTTCTGATATATCTGTTAGGTCTTCTTGAAAATCTTTATGTCCTGCGCCACCGACGGTCCCGATCGAAGCTGGGAGTGAGTCTGCGAGGGTCTGAAGACCCTCGCCTGCGTAAGGTAGAAACCCCTACGCCACTACGCCACGCTCGCGCAGGAAGGCGATGGCGCCCGCGACCGCCTCGCCCGCTACTCCCACCAGACGATTTCGAAGAGGCGGGGGCGGCGGCGCAGGCCGCGCAGCCGGCGACGGCCGGTGTCGACGAAATGGACGCCCTCCACCTGGCCCGCCAGGACGCGGGTGGCCTCGGAGACGAGCACCTGACCGCCATCGGCGCGATCGGCGATGCGCGAGGCGATGTTCACGGTGTGGCCGAAGAAGTCGCCCCCTTCGCGGATGGCGTCGCCGCTGTTAATGCCGATGCGCACCCGTGTGTGGTGGCCGGGTTGCTGCTGCGCTTGCAGGACCATCGCCCGCTGGATGCTTGCGGCGCACTGGACGGCCCGCGCCGGGTCGGCGAAGGCGATCATGAAGCCATCGCCGGTCTGCTTCACCTCGAACCCGCCGTGGCGGCTTATCTGCTCCCGCACTAGGGCATGGTGCGCGCGGATGAGCGTAAGCACATCGTCTTGCGCGGCCTTGCTGGCGAAGGTGGTGAAGCCCTCCAGGTCGGTGAAGATGATGGTGACCAAGCCACCGAG
Organism: Chloroflexota bacterium; assembly: GCA_022570885.1. Classification (GTDB taxonomy): domain Bacteria; phylum Chloroflexota; class Dehalococcoidia; order DSTF01; family RBG-16-68-14; genus JACZTE01. The sequence continues at coordinate 8,493 of JACZYW010000040.1, forward strand.
CGCGGGCGCCAGCGTGGCCGCTAGCGCGCGTCCACACTGGCCGCAGAAGCGAAATCCCTCTGGCATCTGGGCGCCACAGGTGGGGCAGCGCTCCGCCTGCGACGTGGCGTCGATATTTGGTAAGACGATGGGACGCTCAAGCTGCGTCTCTAGGGTGGTCACGGGTGTCTCCTTACAGATACAAACAAGCCCACTGCTGGCCAGCAGTGGGCTGGAGAGCGGACGCTGTTGGGTTGCGTCAGTTCCGGCGACCCATGCCGGCATGTCGCTGAGTCCCCGCTATGGGGGATACAGCAATACTCGTTCGGTGGATAGACTTCTCGTTCATCTGATCTAAAGGTAGCAAGCGGCGGGAACTCCTGTCAAGAAATGGACGTCACCGCCGTCGCGAGGGGCTACGTCGTGGCCGGGCGCGCTGCCGGCTGCGACGGGCTCGCTCCCCCGCCGTCGCGCTCCTCGTAGGTCATCTGGTAGAGCCGGGCGTAGAGGCCGCCCAGCCGGAGCAGCTCGTCGTGGGTGCCCTCCTCGACGATGCGGCCCTCGTCCATGACGATGATGCGGTCCGCGTTGCGAATGGTGGAGAGCCGGTGGGCGATGACGAAGGAGGTGCGGTCGCGCAGCAGCTCCGAGAGCGCTCGCTGGATCACCGCCTCGGTGCGCGTGTCGACGTTCGCCGTCGCTTCGTCGAGGATGAGGATGCGTGGATCGGCGATGACGGCCCGGGCGAAGCTGATGAGCTGGCGCTGGCCCACGGAGAGGTTTTGGCCTCGCTCGTGCAGCTCGGTCAGGTAGCCGTGCTCCAGCCGCACGATGAAGTCGTGGGCGCCCACGGCGCGGGCCGCGGTCTCGGCCTCCTCTTCGGTCGCGTCCAGGCGGCCGTAGGTGATGTTCTCCAGTACCGTGCCGGAGAAGAGGTAGGGCTCCTGGAGCACCAGCCCCATGCGCCGGGCGAGCGACTGGCGCTTCACATCGCGGATATCGTGCCCGTCCACCAGGATGCGGCCGCTGGAGACATCGTAGAAGCGGGCGATGAGGGCGGTGACGGTCGTCTTGCCGGCGCCGGTGGGCCCCACCAGCGCGATCGTTTCGCCTGGCTGGACGTGCAGGTTGAAGTCGCGCAGCACCGGCAAGCCCTCGACGTACTCGTGGCTGACGTTCTCGAAGACCACCTCGCCGCGGACGTCCTCGAGCTCGATGGCGTCGGGCGCGTCCTCGATATCCGGCTTCGTGTCCAGCACCTCGAAGATACGGTCGCCGCCGGCCATCGCGCGCTGGAGTTGGGTGTACTGCAGCACCAGGTCGCGGATGGGATCGTAGAAGCGCTGGACGGAGAGCGCGAAGAAGACAACGGTACCGACCGACATCGTGCCATCGAGCGCTCTGAAGCCGCCGTAGATGATGACCAGGGCCGTGGCGGTGGCGACGGTGAGCTCTACCAGGGGCATCACCGCGGCCGTGACGCGCCCCGCGTTGACGTTGGCCGAGAAGTTGTCGCGGTTCACGTCATCGAAGAGGCGGCTGTTCTCCTCTTCCCGCGAGAGGCTCTGCACGACGCGGACGCCGGAGACGTTCTCCTGCAGATTCGCGTTGACGACGGCGATCGCCTGTCGCACGCGGATGAAGGCGCGGCGGGCGTAGAACTGCCACACGGTCATCGCCGCTACCAGGAACGGCACCACGGCGAAGGAGATCAACGCCAACTCTACGTCCTTGTACATCATGATCCCGATCACCAGGAAGAGCCCGACGAAATCGGCGAGGATGGTGAGCATGCCGGTGGTGAGTAGCTCCTGCAGGGTGGTGACGTCGCTCGTGACGCGGGACATCACGCGGCCCACCTCGTTGTTGTCGTAGAAGCGCAGCGAGAGCTTCTGGAGATGGTTGAACATCTGTGTGCGCAGCGTGAAGAGGACGCGATGGCCGATCCAGCCGGTGTTGATGAGCTGGGTGGTGTAGGCAGCCCAGGCGCCCAGGGCCAGCAGGACGAAGATGACGCCGTTCCAGTTCACGGCGGTCATGTCCCCGCGCTCGGCGGCGTCGATGAGATTGCCGATGAGCAGCGGCTGGAACTCTCGCGTGGCGATGTAGGCGATCATGCCCAGGAGGGCGAAGACTACCCGGCGGCGGAACGGCCTGAGGTAGGGGAGCAGCCGGCGCACCACGCGGTGGCTGTAGACGGAGCCGAACTCTTCGTCGTCCCAGCCGTCGTAGCTGCTGCGCAGCCGCTGGCCGCCGACTCCGTGGCCGTGGCCGCTCCAGCCTCCCGCTCCTCCTCCGCCCCAGTAGGCCATCTCGCGCTCCCGCTACCCGGCGCCGCCGGCTTGCGCGCTCGCCGGGTGCGTGGCGGCGGCCTGGGCCCGTTCGAACGCCTCTTCTTGCGCGCGCAGCTCCAGGTCGTAGATCTGGCGGTAGAGGCCCTCCTGCTCGATCAGCTCCTCGTGGCGGCCACGCTCCACGATCGCGCCCTCCTGCAGCACGAGGATCTCGTCCGCCGATTTCACCGTGCGCAGCCGCTGCGCGATGACGAACGTGGTGCGTCCGCGCATCAGCTCCGCGAGGGCCTGCTGGATCAGATACTCCGTCTCCGTATCGACGCTGGAGGTGGAGTCGTCGAAGATGAGGATGCGCGGGTCGATCAGCAGCGTGCGGGCGATGGCGATGCGCTGGCGCTGGCCGCCGGAGAGCGTGGCGCCGCGTTCGCCCACCCAGGTGTCGTATCCGTCGGGCAGGCCGGCGATGTAATCGTGGATGCGCGCCATCTTCGCCACCCGCTCGACGTCGCCGGCGGACGCCCCGACGGCGCCGTAGGCGATGTTGTCGCGAATGGTGGCCGCGAAGAGGAAGACGTCCTGCTGGACGATGCCGATGTTCCGCCGGAGCGAGTCGATGGTGACGTCGCGAGTGTCGATGCCGTCGATCGTGATGCGGCCGTCGGTCGGGTCGTAGAAGCGTGGCATCAGGTTGACGACGGTGCTCTTGCCGGAGCCCGTCGGCCCGAGGAGCGCGACTACTTTGCCCGCTGGCACATCGATGTCGATGCCATGCAGCACGGGGCTGACGGCGTTGTAGGCGAAGGAGACGTTCTCGAAGCGGACGTGGCCGCGCACGTCCTCTAACGCTGGCGCGCCCGGCTTCTCCTGGACGGCCGATTCGGCGTCCAGGATGTCGTAGATGCGCTGGCCTGAGGATTGGGCGCGGGCGAAGAGCATGACGATCCAGCCCAGGCTGCGAACCGGCAGCTGGAGGAGCGTAAGGTACCATATGAAGGACGTCAGCTCGCCGAGGGAAAGCGCGCCGTTATTGATCTCGTAGGCGCCCAACCACGCCACCGCCACCATCGCGAGCATCCAGATGCCGGTCATCATGGGCATGTTGAAGGCCTGGATCCGGCTGGTGGCGAAGCTGTGCTCGAAGAGGTCTTTCGCCTCCTTGGCGAACTTCACGCTCTCTCGTTGCTCCCGCGCGAAGGCCTTCACGACGCGCATGCCGGAGAGGTTCTCCTGCAGGACCGCGCCCATCCGGCCCTGGAGCTTTTGCACCTCCATCCATATCGGTCGCAGGCTCATGCTGACCTGGATCGAGCGTGCCGCGACGATGGGCAGGAAGATCCAGGCGACCAGCGCCAGCTTCCAGTTCGTGGTCACCATGAGGAACATGACCGCCGCTAGCAGGACGATCAGGTAGAGCAATCGCAGCACGCCCATGCTGATGAACATGCGCACGCCTTCGACGTCTTGTGTGGCGCGCGACATGAGCTCGCCGGTCTGCGCCTTATCGTGGTAGGCGAAGCTGAGCTTCTGGAGGTGGTTGTAGATATCGTTGCGGATGTCATAGGCGACGCGCTGGGAGATCCACTCGCCCAGGTACGTCTGGCCGTAGGCGAAGATGCCGCGCCCCAACGCCGTGCCGGCGATGAGCAAGCCCAAGATGATGATCAGCCTCTTACTGCCAAGCGCGACGGCGACACCGTCGTCGCCGGTCGTTATGTTCAGGCCGTTGTCGATCGCCCAACCGATCAGCAGGGGCATGAGGACTACAAAGGCGCTCGCGCCCAACACGCATAGCCATGCTAAGAGGATGGTGCGCCAGTAGGGTAACGCGAAGGAGAGGAGGCGTAGGATGATAGGCGCTGAGCGCCGTCGCATGGGGCACAGCCTTACGGAATAGCGAGAGCGTATGTGATAAGGCAGTGTATCTAATCTTTACGCTAACGTCAAAATAGGCCGAAGCGTGACGGAATCCACTCCCGCGGGTTGAAACCCGCGGCTTTGTACTGCAAGCGCATCGCTATCAATCCGAAGGCCAGGCTTAAGCCGGGCCTTCGGGCATAGCCTACATCATCCTGAGCGGCGCAGGGCGACCAGACGGTCGCCCCTACGTGAATCACGATCGCATGACACATGCTGCGGGATTCATCCCGCAGGGTTTGAACACAAGCCCACCGACTGTGAACCAGTTTCGCGAAGGGCGATGCCTCGCGCTGAACAACGCGTCGCCTGTGCTAACATAGTGAACCCAGGCATTTGGAGGAGAGCAGGATGCGCGCCACCGCCGTTCGCTGCCGGATTCGTCCGATGCAGCCGGATGATATCTCCATGGTGCTGGATATCGAGCGCCAGTCGTTCCCCAGCATGTGGCCGCGCATCGCCTACCAGCGCGAGCTGAAGAACAAGATGGCCCGCTATCTGGTCATCTACCAGCCGATCGAAGACGATCCAGCGCCGGAAGAGCCTCCCGATGCTGCCGAGCGCGGCATCGGCGCGCTGGTGCGACGGTTCCTGGGGGGTGGGCCGCCCAGCCGCGAGCCTATCCTGGGCATGGTCGGCCTCTGGTGCATGATGGGCGAAGGCCACATCGTCACCATCGCCGTGCAAAAGGAGCTGCGGCGGCAGGGCATCGGCGAGGTGCTGCTGGTGGCAGTGCTGGAGGCGGCGATGGAGGCGGGCCAGGAGGTGGTCACGCTGGAGTACCGCGTCTCCAACCAGGCCGCCCGCGCCCTCTACGAAAAGTACGGCTTCAGCCAGATGGGGGTGCGCGCGCGCTACTACAGCGACAACCAGGAGGACGCCGTCCTCATGACTACGCCACCGTTGCGCTCCTCGCTCTTCCGCCGCCTGCTCGCGCGGCGCATCGAGGAGCAGCGGTCGCGCTGGGGCGACGGCTACCCGCTAGCCGGCGGCTTCGCCCGGCGCCTTGTGCGCCCAAACGGCGAACAAGGGATCGCTCGCTAGGCCCGGGCGGGGGCTGCGGTCCTGGGCGGTGGGCGCTTCCCAGCCTCCCGCGTAGTGGAAGTAGGCGGTGATGAGCCGCGCCCGCTCCTCGTCCGTGCTGCTGTACCAGATCGCCACCGCCTTTTCGGGGAAGAGCCGGTTCGAGTAGCTGACGACGAACGGGCCGCCCGTCCGCAGGACGCGCCGCACCTCCCGAAACACGTCGATGGGACGGGTGAGATACTGGACGGAGACCGCCATCACCACGGCGTCGAACGCTTCGTCGTCGAAGGGGAGGCGCGGGTCGCGGTTCACATCGTGCGCGACCCAGGCATCTAGCTGGCCGTTCTCCCGTAGCTCCGTCTCGTTGAGGCCCAGGCCTACGACGCGCTGCCGGGGGAGCTCATCGGGGAGGTGCGACTTCCAGCTCGACATGAGATCCAAGATCGCGCCGTCGGGTGGCAGCACCTCCGCATACAGCCGCCCTATCGCCGCGATGGCGTCGTCATCGATGTGGGTGACCAGCCGGGGGACGCTGTAGAAGTCACGGTCGTCCCGCTCGTCCTGGCGGTGGAAATGCTCCGGCAAGAAGGGGCTATCGCTCACGAGGGCATGGTAGCATCCTAGCGGCCGCCCGAACGCGCGTTCCTTGCGGAGGTGACGCCCTCTCGCCGATAATGATGTGTACGCCTCACACCGTGACGCGTACGTTCGCATTGTATGGAGGCACAGCGGTTCGGCATGGGGACGGTCAGCGAGAAGGAGAAACGCGCCGAGCGAGAGGCGGCGATTCGACGCGGCCTGATACTTGCCGTCATCATCGCGGCGATCATCTTCATCGGGCGAGTGACGCCGTTCGGCCCCGTGCAGAGCTTCTTCGGCGCGTTCACCTGGCTGACTGAGCAGGCGATCGACATCGTCGCCAATCTCTTCGAGGAGCATGGCCTCTGGGTCGCGTTCCTCGGTCCGCTGCTGGAGAATACGCTTTTCATCGGCGCGATCATCCCGGGGACGCTGGTGATGCTGTTCGCCGGAGTCGCCGCCGAGAACGGGCTGATCCCGTTCTTCCCCGCCGTCTTGCTGGGCATCGCCGGCGCGATCATCGGCGACACCATCAGCTATGGCATCGGCCGCTTCGGCAGGCAGCGGCTTGGGCCGGAGTCGCGCGTGGGCCGCTGGGCGGAGCGGATGCGGGAGCCGCTATTGCACCATAGCCTGTGGCTGATCCTCACCTACCACTTCGCCGGCTACTCGCGACTGGTCGGCCCAGCCGCAGCGGGGTTCCTGCGCATGCCGATGCTGCGCTGGATGCTGTTCGATTACATAGGCGTCGTGCTGTGGGTGCTCACCTTCGTGACGGGCGGATTCGTGCTGGCGGCCATCCTCGGGCTCGATCTAGCGGACGCAAGCGACTCCGACCGCAACGTGCAGGTCTTCGAGATCGTCCTCTTCGCCTTCTTCGCCGTCGCCATCTACACTGTCTTCACCCGGGCGTCGAAGATGAGCCGCGACCAGGAGGAGAGGGCCAAGAGCGCCGACGATCCCCCGCCCGCCGACGCAGTCCCGGTACCGGCGCCCACGTCCGCTTCCGATGCCATCGACGCCGCGGCGGACGAGGAGACGCAGGAGTCCGCAGGGTAGCGAACCACCATGACTCTTGGGTAGTGCTTCAGTTAACTGAAGCGCTACCGGCCCTTGAGAACGATCCCTCTCTGCGGTAGGCTTTGCCCACAGTCCGCCGCATCGCAGGAGGAACCTCCATGACGACTAAGACCACACGCGCCCGGACCTCGGCTAAGCCGCGTAGCTGGCAGGTGACCGAGGGGGCGGAGCGCGCCCCGAACCGATCGTACTTCTACGCCATGGGCCTCACCGACGACGATCTCACCAAGCCGATCGTCGCCGTCGGCCACGCGGGCAACGAGGCGATGCCCTGCAACATCCACCTGGGCGGGCTGGCGCAGCACGTGAAGGCCGGCGTGCAATCGGCCGGAGGCACGCCGCGCGAGTTCGCCACCATCGCTATCGGTGATGGCATGGCGATGGGGCACGAGGGGATGAAGGCCTCGCTGGTGAGCCGCGAGATCATCGCCGACTCCGTGGAGGTGATGATGATGGCCCACGCCTACGATGGTCTGGCCGCCATCGCCGGCTGCGACAAGAGCCTGCCCGGGATGATGATGGGGATCGCCCGGATGAATCTGTCCGCCGTCTTTCTCTATGGCGGCAGCATC
>JACZYW010000176.1 GCA_022570885.1 Chloroflexota bacterium
GACGGCATCTCGCAATTCCACGATCTTGCCGAAGTATTGGTCGTGGTTGGATTTCAGGAACGATAGTAGTGCCGTATTCTTGGGATCAACGCTCATGTGCCTACCCCCGCCGCCACAGCCCCTCGCCCGTCTCCGCGGCGCGCTCCGTGGCGGCGTCGAGCTGGAGGCCGAAGCCGTCGGCCATGCGCGTGAGGTAGTTGAAGATGCCCATCTGAATCAATGGACCGGATGTTATGAGCGCCTCTCTGCTTGCCTTATCCTCAAGTGTCTGCTTGAGCAGCAGTAAGGCTTGTAGCAGCGTTGACTTACCAGCGTTGTTCGGCCCAACAAGGATAGTCAGAGGTCGAAGGGGTATATCTCCGCTATCGGCGTAGCTCTTGAAGTTACCGAGCCTAATGTTAGTGAACATGTCGGTATAAGCACGTCCTCCGCCTGCGCTTGGCGGTACCACCAGTGTGGATGTTACACGGGTTCGGGGATTAGTGGAAGGCTGCCGTCATGCCCCTACCCCCGCCGCTGCAACCCCTCGCCCGTCTCCGCGGCGCGCTCCGTGGCGGCGTCGAGCTGGAGGCCGAAGCCGTCGGCCATGCGCGTGAGGTAGTTGAAGATGCCCACGACGTGCGCCACCTCCAGGCAGGCCTCGTCGTCGAAGCCGAGGTCGCGCAGCGGCTGCCAGTCCTCCTCCACCATGCGCGTCGGCTGCGCGCTCAGCTTCTCGGATAGCGCGCAGAGCGCCCGCTCGCGCTCCGAGAGATCGGACAGCTCCCTCCAGCGATGCTCCTCGATCGCTTGCACCAGCTCGGCGTTCCCGCCCTCGACACGCAGAAACTCTGCGTGAGATTGCGTTCAGTACCGGCAATCCTGCGCGGCCGCCGCCACCGCGGCGACCATCTCGCGCTCGCGCCGGTCCAGCTCGCCCTCCGGCGAGAACATGATCTGCGCGAACAGCGCGCCGAACGCCTGCCCAATGCGACCGTGCGCGCGGATCAGCCGCATCATCGCCGGGTAGAAGCCGAAGTCGTACGGGAAGTCGGCGTCCTGCGGGATCTGCGCCCGCAGCTCCTCCTCGCTGGGCATCCGCACCCAGGCTTCGGGGACGATCTTCTGCACCATGTCGCGCCTCCTCAGCTTGTCGCTCGTGGGGCCAGTATAGCCGAAGAGCCGGACGATTGTCCGGCTCAGGTCACGCCATGTGGGACAGGCTTTCTGGCCTTGGCGGGAGCGGGGTTTATTGATGGCGTCAAGCGAGGCTGGCAGCCTGGCTTGGGGGAGTAGGGGTTAGGTCATACGAGCAGCATCAAGGCGCTAGGTATTTCGCTTTGAGGTCTTCTGTGCGACAAGGCAGAACGATGACACCCTCTGAGGGCTCGCCCTGCCAGCAAGCGTGGCCGTCCAGCGCCAGCAGACCGGTCAGCGCCGCCAGCGCCGCGTCGATGTGGTCCAGGCTCTTCAGGCTGGCCGTCTCCATGCCGTGCTCCTTGAGGACGCCTCGACGCCAGATCTTCTTGCTTGTGCCCTTCGGCCTGAGACCGCCGCTCAGGACCACCGCGGCGCTGTATGGATAGACTTCAAACGCCGAGCCGGTGTAGCTGTCGCCTCTGAACAGCGGGTATCCAGCAGCCGCACACATCTCGAAGGCTCGGAAGCCGACCCGCATCCAGTCGTAGAAGCTGCGTGTCATCTTCTCCTCTTCCCATGGCGTGGCATAGAGGCTGATCCCGCGCTTCCGGAGCGCGGCTTCCGTCCTTCGCGGCCCGCCGTTGGCGAAACGGGGCGGTGAGTCAATCGCAATCGTGTCGGGCCTTAGGTCTGCGATCAGGCGTGGCAACTCAGCCGTGGTGACATGGGAGCAAACCTCGACTACCGACCAGGGCTTCTCAATCAGGACGAGATCGAGGCCCCTCTTGACGCCGACATCGATTCCGAGCGTGCGCACGAGAGATAGCCTGCTTAGACGATCTCCAGCATGCGGTCGAGCGCGACCTTCGCCCAGCGCTTCTCGTCGTCCGGCACGACGACCTGGTTCACCACTCGACCCTCGGCCAGGCTCTCGATGACCCAGCAGAGGTAGGCCGGGTGCACGCGGTACATGGTGGAGCAGGGGCAGACGACCGGGTCGAGGCAGAAGACGGTCTTGTCCGGGTTCTCCTTCGCCAGCCGGCTCACCAGGTTGATCTCGGTGCCGACGCCCCAGACGCTGCCCGGCGGCGAATCGGTCACGGTGCGCACGATGAACTCGGTCGAGCCGTCGCAGTCGGCCTCCTGCACCGTCTCCATGCGGCACTCCGGGTGGACGACGACCTTCGCGCCGCGCTCGTGGGCGCTGCGGATCTGGTCGACGGTGAAGCGCTGGTGGACGGAGCAGTGGCCCTTCCAGAGGAGGACGCGGCCCCGCTCCAGGTCGGCGTCGCTCATGCCGCCCAGCGAGCCGAAGGGCCGGGTGTAGTCCCAGAGCGGCATCTCCTGCAGCGAGATGCCCAGCTTGATGCCGGTGTTGCGGCCCAGGTGCTGATCGGGGAAGAAGAGCGCGCGTCGCTTCTGCGCGAACGCCCACTCCAGCACCTTCGGCGCGTTGCTGGAGGTGCAGACGACGCCGCCGTGTTCGCCCACGAACGCCTTCAGCGAGGCGGCCGAGTTCATGTAGGTGATCGGCACCGTCTCCTCCGCGATGCCCGCCTGCTCCAGCTCCTCCCAGCAGGCGTAGACGTCCTCCGGGTCGGCCATGTCCGCCATCGAGCAGCCGGCGGCCATGTTCGGCAGCACCACCTGCTGGTGCGGGGCGCTCAGGATGTCCGCCGCCTCGGCCATGAAGTGGACGCCGCAGAAGACGATGTACTGCGCTTCGTCGTGCTCGGCGGCCCACAGGGCGAGCTTGAAGGAGTCGCCCTTCACATCGGCGAACTGGATGATGTCCTCGCGCTGGTAGTGGTGGCCGAGGACGATGCAGCGCTGGCCCAGCCGCTCGCGCGCGGCGCGGATGCGTTCGATGATCTCCTCGGCGCCCAGGCTGCCGTACTCCTGCGGGATGTCCTGCTGCCAGAAGCCGAACGACCGCTCCTCGCTGAGCGGCACCGTCTCGATGCTATCGCTCTCGCAGGCGATGCCCGGCAGGATGGCGATGCGGTCGGGCGCGGATATGGTAACCATGGGCTCCTCCTGTTCCGGTGAGCGAATTAGTGTACCAAGTACACTAATGTATACCACAGATCGGGAAGCGCGTCAACCAGCGTGTTGGGGCGCGTGAGATGCTTCACCTGGGCCCTGCGTTGCGGAAGTCAGGCTCGTAGGGACAGACCCTTTAGGTCTGTCCGGAGTTTTGCGTTCCGTGTCGCCCCGACAGGCTGAAGCCTGTCCTACGGAGGTGGGAGCGCAGACCGGCTCTGCCCTGCGGAAGTCAGCCTCGTACGGACAGACCTAAAGGTCTGTCCGTGAGCGTGGAGCCTGGAAGTACGACCCAGATGCTTCGACAGGCTCAGCATGACGGTTGGAGTCAGGCTCGTAGGGATAGACCTTCAGGTCTGTCCGGAGTCTTGCGCTCCGTGTTGCCCCGACAGGCTGAAGCCTGTCCTACGGAGGTGGGGACGCAGGCCACGCTCAGCATGACCGTGGGCCGCTTCACCCGCCGGCGGCGTCCCGCCACCAGCCCGACTGCCCCGGCATCTCCTCGACGCCGACGGCGATGGAGGAGACGTTCGTCGCGCCGCGCGACGCCAGCTCCTCGCGCAGGCGGCCGGCGAACCACTCGGCCAGCCGCTCCGCCGTGCTGTTGTCGATCGGCAGCGCCACCACGTCCGACTTCGGGAAGACCCAGCCGCGCTCCTGAAACCGCACCTTCCAGTTGCTCTTCCCCTCGTCGATCTGGAGCGCCCGGCTCTCGCGCTGCAGGATGAACTTGTGGTCCAACTCCTGGCAGAGCGCGCGGGTCATCGACTTCAGCTCTGAGAAGTCGACCACCCACGAGTCCTCCGTCAGCTCGCCCTCCACTTCGACGGTGACGTCGTAGTTGTGGCCGTGCAGCGGCTCGCACTGGCCGGCGAAAGTCGTGAAGTGAGCCGCGGCAAAGCGTAGCGTGTTCCGTTCGACGATGATCTTGTGCGGCATGACTCGCTCCTTTGCTTCGCTCGTAGGACAGGCCTTTAGCCTGTCGTTAGGTTAGCAGGACAGGCCTTCAGCCTGTCGTTAGCCCGACTGCGCTTCCCTCTCAGCAGCGGCCTGCTCGCCCAGCCGCCAGATCGCCACCGCCAACGCCACCGTCACCACCACGAGCGCGGCCAGCACCAGGAACACCGAGTCCGTCCCCCAGCGTTCGGCGAAGAAGCCGGCTATCGTCGCCGCAATAGATCCGATGCCGAATGCGGCGAAGAAGGAGATGCCGTAGCTGCGGCCCAGCGCCCGCTGCGGCGAGTAGTCGGCGATGAGGCCCGTGTAGATCGGCTGCCCGCTGAAGTTGGCGAA
>JACZYW010000177.1 GCA_022570885.1 Chloroflexota bacterium
CGTAGGCCCAGGACTAAAGGGTCGAAGCCGCCATGCTGCACAGCGGGCAGCAGCCTCGGCCACGGAGACAGGCCCTCCGGTTGCCTGTCAAACCGCATCCGTGGTACACTTCCGCCACGTTTGGGCCGCTAGCTCAATTGGCAGAGCAGCTGACTCTTACAACATTTCCCCCTTAGCGCTGTGCCCCACGACTGATAAGCCGAGCGAAAACGGCCTTGTTATCTGCTGTAAAAATTGTGCTAAAGGGGGTTGACAAATGGCCCCATGTTGGCGATACTATAGTGCAATGCTCCCCGGTGTCCACCTCCCCGGAGGTGAACTGCCGGGGTTTTCTTCGTCAGGGAAGACGCCATGCCGTACCGCGTAGTCCTCTTCATCGATGCGCAGAACATGTACAAGGGCGCCCGCGAAGCGTTCTTCGGCAGATCTGGGCCGCACACCCTTGGTCAGTTCGATCCACTGCAGCTCGGCGAGTTCATCTGCAAGAAGCAGCCCTTCGGCCAGGAGAGCAGCGTGAGACAGTTAAGTCAGGTCCGGGTGTACACGGGCCGCCCTGAATCTTCGAAGGACCCCCGCACTTACGGTGCACATATGCGACAGTGCGCTGCCTGGGAGAACAAGGGCGTTGTAGTCAGGCCACGGACGCTAAGGTATCCGCATGACTGGCCGGCTAAACCGCCCGAAGAGAAGGGCATCGACGTGGCCCTCGCAATCGATTTCGTCGTGATGGCTGTCGAGGGTGAGTACGACATCGGCGTGATCGCGTCGACGGACACCGACCTACGCCCAGCGCTTGAGTACGTGATCAACAGGCCGGGGGTTAGCGCAGAGGTAGTAGCGTGGCACGGCTCCGTAAAGAAGGGCCTATCGATTGCGGGTCAACGTCTCTGGTGCCATCGGCTAGCGAAAGCCGATTATGATGCTGTGGCGGACTACACGGACTATAACTTGAAGCCCTAGCATTTTCTCGAAAGAAGCGGGCAGCAGCCTCGGTCACTGCGCGCTGGGCCGCTCCGGTTGCCTGTCAAATCGCTTCTGTGGTACACTTCCGCCACGTTTGGGCCGCTAGCTCAACTGGCAGAGCAGCTGACTCTTAATCAGCAGGTTACAGGTTCGATTCCTGTGCGGCTCACCATACCTGAACGTTCGCGTGGGAGAAAAGAGGCACAAGAAGGCATGCGTCCGCTACCATGAGCAGCGCCTTCCACGATCAGCTTCCCGTCTCTCGCGTTGGGGAAGTGTCGGAATTGGTAGACGAGCATGATTTAGGATCATGTGCCGCAAGGCGTAGGAGTTCGAGTCTCCTCTTCCCCACCACCGATCGCATCGTCCCGCCGGCGTGGCATCGCGCGGGGCGGTAGCAAGGAAGCGAGGGCGGAAGCAACACCTATGGCGCCACTCCTGGAAGTTCGAGACCTAAAGACCTACTTCTTCACCGACGATGGCGTGGTAAAGGCGGTCGACGGCATCTCGTACGATGTCGAGGCGGGCGAGACGCTGGGACTGGTGGGAGAGAGCGGCTGCGGCAAGAGCGTCAGCGCTCTCTCTCTCTTGCGCCTTATCCCCAACCCGCCCGGCAGGATCGTGAGCGGCGAAGTCCTGTTCGAGGGCGAGGACCTGCTGAAGGTGAGCGACGATGCGATCCGGCACGTCCGCGGCAACCGCATCGCCATGATCTTCCAGGAGCCGATGACCTCGCTTAACCCGGTGCTTACCATCAGCCGCCAGCTTACCGAAGCGCTGGAGCTACATCTGAAGTTGGACGGCGGCGCCGCCAAGCAGCGGGCGATCCAGTTGCTGGATATGGTGGGCATCTCGGAGGCCGCTGCTCGCATCGACGACTACCCGCACCAGTTCTCGGGCGGCATGCGTCAGCGCGTGATGATCGCGATGGCGCTCTCCTGCAACCCGAAGCTCCTCCTCGCGGACGAGCCTACCACAGCCCTGGACGTGACGATCCAGGCCCAGGTCCTCGAGATCCTCGCCCGCCTCAGCCGCGAGTTCGGCACCGCCGTCATCATCATCACCCACAACCTGGGCGTCGTCGCCCGCTACGCTGACCGGGTGAACGTGATGTACGCGGGCAAGATCATCGAGACCGCCACTGCCAAGTCGCTCTACGCCAACCCCAAGCATCCGTACACCCTGGGCTTGCTGAAGTCCGTGCCTCGGCTCGACCAGGAGCGAAAGAGCAAGCTGATCCCGATCGAGGGTGTGCCTCCTGACCTGATCAACATGCCGCCGGGCTGCTCCTTCTACCCGCGCTGCACCTATCGCGTCGATAAGTGCGCCCAGGAGACGCCGCCGCTGTTCGACGTCGAAGAGAAGCACCGCGTCGCCTGCTGGGAGTGGGAGAAGGTGGGGGCCGCCCAGGCTGTGGTGACGGAATGACGACGGAGACTCGGGATCAGGTACAGGGCTCGGCGTCGCAGGGCGAGGTCCTCGTCGATGTGCGCGACTTAAAAGTCTACTTTCCCGTGACCGCAGGCCTCATCTTCCAGCGCAAGGTGGCCGACGTGAAGGCGGTGGATGGCATCAGCTTCCAGATTCGCAAGGGCGAGACGCTGGGGCTGGTGGGCGAAAGCGGCTGCGGCAAATCGACCACCGGTCGCGCCATCCTCCAGCTCTACCGGCCGACGGAAGGCGAGATCCGGTTCGGGGAGGTGGAGCTCACCAAGATCAAGGGCGGCGAGCTGCGGCGAATGCGCCGAAAGATGCAGATGATCTTCCAGGACCCGTATGCGTCGCTGAACCCTCGCATGTCGGCCGGCGCCATCATCGGCGAGCCGCTGGCGATCCATGGCTTGGCGAAAGGCAAGGAGCGTCGCGAGCGCGTGGCGGAGCTGATGCGCGTCGTCGGCCTCAACCCCTACTACTCCAATCGCTTCCCGCACGAGTTCTCCGGCGGCCAGCGGCAGCGCATCGGCGTTGCCCGGGCGCTGGCCGTAGAGCCGGACTTCATCGTCGCCGACGAACCGGTCTCCGCCCTCGATGTGTCGATCCAGGCGCAGATCATCAACCTGCTGGAGGATCTCCAGGAGCAGTTCAACCTGACCTATCTCTTTATCGCCCACGATCTCTCGGTGGTGCGCCACATCAGCGACCGCGTGGCGGTGATGTATCTAGGGAAGCTGATGGAGCTCACCGACCGCGACGAGCTCTACAAGAACCCGCTGCACCCATACACGAAAGCGCTCCTCTCCGCCGTCCCGATTCCTGACCCCGAGGTGGAGGCCAAGCGCGAGCGCGTCATCCTTACCGGCGATGTCCCCAGCCCCATGCACCCGCCGCCCGGCTGCGTCTTCAACACCCGCTGCCCCATCGCGGGAGACGAATGCCGTGTCGAAATACCGGAGTGGCGCGAAATCTCGCCGGAGCACTGGGTCGCTTGTCATAAGGTGTAAGCGCGGACTGCGTTCTGCAGCGCCTCATCTCTCCAGTCCGTAGCTACCAATCGCAGCCGGCCGCACTATTCGCTCAGGCCATATCGGTGTATCGTGATCCGATATGCATGTCCTCGTCACCGGCGCCAGCGGCAACATCGCCACCGCGCTGATCCCGCGCCTGCTCGAACGCGGGCACACCGTCCGCGGCCTCGTGCGGCCCACGAGCCGCAGCGACCAGTTGGAGGCTTGGGGCGTGGAGCTCCACCGGGGCGACCTCACCGATCGCGAGAGCCTGCGGGGTGTCGCCGATGGGATCGATGCCGTGTTTCATCTGGGCGGCGCGCTCTGGACGGCCGACGAGGCCTACCTGCGGCGGGCCAACGTCGATGGCGCGCGCTGGCTGGGGGAGGAGTGCGCTAACGGCGAATCGCGCCGGTTCATCTTCACCAGCTTTCCCCAGGTGCTCGGCCCTACCTTCGAGCCGACACCCGAGGATGCGCCGGCCCGGCCTGTGGGGAACCACGCTCGCTGGAAGCTGGAGGCGGAAGAGCTGCTGCTGGCGCTGCATCGAGAGGGACAGCTAGCCGTCACGGTGCTGCGCCTGGGCACGGTATACGGGCCCGGCATGCGCATCATCGAGCTGTACCGGCGTCTCTTGAGGCTACGCGTGATGGCGACGTTCGGTTGGGGGCGCTACCTCACCCATTTCGTCCACATCGAGGATGTTGTGCAGGGGCTGTTGCTGGCGCTGACGAGCGAGCGGTCGGCGGGCCGCGTGTACAACATCTGCGACGACCGGCCGGTGCCGCATCGCACCTTCGTCAACCTGCTCGCCGAGCGGCTAGGCGTCTGGCATCCGTGGCCCGCGCCGGTGCTCGCCTTTCGGGCCGCTGCGACGTTCGCCTCGCTGGCGTCGCGAATCGTTCGCCAGCCGCCCGCGCTCACGCAAGATGTGATCACGATGGCGACGGTACCCTATTGGGCCGATACCTCGCGAGCGAGGGCGGAGCTTGGCTTCGCGCCTAAGTACCCGACGGTGGAAGACGGCATCGGCACCTGCGTC
>JACZYW010000178.1 GCA_022570885.1 Chloroflexota bacterium
CTTCGATCTCCAGGTTCGGGAAGCGGTAATAGCCGCCGATGAGGATGCCGCCGATGACTGTCGCCACGCCCCCAGGGAAGGCGCCGCTATTGTAGACCGCTTTCGCCTGGATGGCGGTGAGCGAGCCGTCCTTTCGCATGCCCGTCTTCAGCTCCACGATGCACTGCGGCGAAGGCGTCGCGCCCACCAGGTCGTCGGCGCGGGTGAAGATGAGCTTCACCGGCCGCCCGACGATGCGGGCGAAGGCCGCGACCAGCGCTTGGCTGAGGAAGATCTTCCCGCCGAACCCGCCGCCCAGCTCCATGCCGATCACGCGGAGCTTGGTCTCCGGAATCTTGAGCATCTTGGCTAGCTGGTCGCGAACGTGGAACTGCCCCTGCGTGGCGGACCAGACGGTGAGCTCGCCGCTGGTGGCGTCGTAGTCGGCTATCGTTGCGTGCGGCTCGATGTAGCCCTGGTGCATCATGGCGCTGCGCCAGGTGCGCTCGATCACGACGTCCGCCTCGGCGAACCCCTGCTCGATGTCGCCGCGGCTGAACCTGACCTGGGAGCCGACGTTGCTGTGCTTGCTCGTCTCCTCCTCCTTGACGTCCACCGTCACGTGGCCTTCGGCCTCCGAGCGGTCGATTTCAGAGATGGGCTTGCGGGCCAGCGGCGAATCCTCGCGCATCGCGTCGATTAGGTCGAGGACGGGTGGCAGCTCTTCGTACGTCACGTCGATCAGGTCGAGCGCCTCTTCCGCCGTCGCGAGGTCGTCGGCGAGGACGGCAGCGACAGGCTGGCCGTAGAAGACGACCTCGTCGTCGGCCAGCAGGCTGTAGGCGCGGTTGGATAGCCGCTTGGGGTCGAACTTCGGCAGCTCCGCGGCGGTGATCACGCGCTCCACGCCTGCGAGCGCGCTCGCCTTGGCCGTCTCGATGCACTGGATGCGGGCGTGTGCGTGCGGGCTGCGCAACAGCTTGCAGTGGAGCATGCCGGGCATCTGGAGATCGGCGACGTACATCGACTGGCCGGTGACCTTGTGCGTCCCTTCGATACGGGTGATCGGCTTGCCGACGGCGCTACGTTCGGTTGCGCTGCGTTCGGTTGCGCTACGTTCGGTCATCGTACTGCCCTCTCCCTCGCCCGGCGGGCGCTCCTACCGTGTTCGCTAGACCCTTCGCTCCCCAGACGGGCCCGCTACGCGCCCGTCGGGGCGCGTCTGCGTCCGGGCGCACCGAGGCAGCGTCACGCTGAGCGAACGAAGCATCGGCCTTTACTGTACCTAATCTCCCTGTGGCGGGTCGATGTCGAGGGCGACCGCTGCGTCTCTTAGGATCCCGCGGAGGCGCTCGGCGTGTGCGGCTAAGAAGTCCGCGCGACGCCACTCCGCTAACTCCTGCCTGATGAGGAGAGCCACGTCGAGCATCTCGCTCCTGATAATCACCGTGACGGGCAGCTCTTCCAGCGCCTCGCTTACGCGTTGTGTGATCTGTTGTGCCTGGAGGTACTCCTCTTCGGCGGCGTCAGCGTCTCCTGCCTGGGCCTGCTCGATCATCGTTCCTAGCCGGTCGTACGCTTCCTGGAACGACGCTGCGTCTAGCGGCGGGGCCTCGGCGCTACCGCTGAAGCAGCCGGTGAGAACGGCCGTGGCGATCGCGAGCAGCAGCCAGCGAAATGCGGTGGGTGCCGTCACTTAGGCGACGCCACCCGTCGCGGCGGCGATCGCTTCGACGATCTTCGTGTAGCCGGTGCAGCGGCAGAGATTGCCGGCGATAGCCTGGCGGATCTCATGCTCGTTGGGCTTGGGGTTGCTGTCCAGCAGCGCCTTGCCGGCCAGGATCATGCCGGGGATGCAGAACCCGCACTGGACGGCGCCCTTCTCGATGAACGTCTGCTGTAGCGGGTGGAGCTCACCGCCGTGTGCCAGCCCCTCGATGGTGATGAGCTCGGCGCCGTCCGCCTGTGGCGCGAGCATCAGGCAGGAGGTGACGACCTTGCCGTTGACGATGACCGAGCAGGCGCCGCAGTCGCCGGTGCCGCAGCCTTCCTTGGCCCCGGTGAGGCGCAGCTCGTCGCGCAGCACCTCCAGCAGCGTGCGGTTCGGCTCGATGTACGCTTCGTGGGAGCGGCCGTTGATCGTGTAGCGAACGGTGCGCTTCTCGGCCATCCTTATGCTCCCTTCGCTCGCTCCAGGGCGATGCCCAGGCAGCGCTTGGTCATGACGCCGGCCAGGTAGCGCCTGAACTCGGCCGAGCCGCGCACATCGGAGATGGGACTGGCGGCAGCCTGTGCCATCTCCGCAGCCTGGGCAAAGAGCTCGTCCGATGCCTCGTGATCGGTGAGCGCCTCCTCCGCCTCCCGCGCCCGAATGACCGTGGGAGCGACGGCGCCCAGGCAGATGCGCGCCTCGCGGATAGTATCGGCATCTGTCGCCAATGTAAGTTGCACGGCTACGCCTACGACGGCGATGTCCATGATCTTGCGAGGCGTATGGCGCTGGTAGACGCTGCCGGTTCGCGCGGGCGGCGTTGGCAGGTGAAAGCCGACGAGGATCTCGTCCGGGGCCAACGTGCTCGTTCCGGGCCCGGCGAAGATCTCGCCGACGGGCAGCCGGCGCGAACCGTCCGGCCCGGCGATCTCGGCGATGGCGTCCAGCACGACCAGCGGCGGCGCGGTGTCGGCGGAGGGGGCGGCGTTGGCGATGTTGCCTCCCAGCGTCGCCATGTTGCGCGTCTGCACGGAGCCGAGGACGCCGGCGCCGTCGGCGAGCGCGGCGAAGCGCTCTCGCACGACCGCGAACGCCTCGATCGTGGCCATATCGGTGGCGGCGCCCACGTGCAGCCCGTCGGCCTCGTCGAACTCGAGGCCCCGCAGCTCCGTCAGCGCGTGGAGGCTGACGACGGCGGCGGGGTGGAGCCCGGCCTCCTTCATCTGCACCAGCAGATCGGTGCCGCCGGCGAGCAGCTTCACGCCGTCGCCATGCTCCTTGAGCAGCGTTATCGCCTCGTCCAGCGACTCGGGGGCGAAGTATTCGAATCGATGCATCGTGCGCGCCTATTGTAGCGCAGGAGTACGCGTGCGTGAAGGTGAGGGTGCCGATGAGGCTTGACGAGCTGGTAACCGATAAACTACAGTATGAGACCCATGACGACGCATGACGAACAACATCCCTGGTTCACGTTTACCGTTCGAGACACCGGCGGGACCGGTGTCGAGGTCCCGAAACTTGCGAAACTCCTTGAAGATATTTCTTCGACCTTCTATGCGATAGCACGCGCCAAGATTGGAGTCGGTGGTCCGCGTCCAGGGCGTCGCAGAATCGCCGAAGAAGCACTTGCAGGCGTGAGACTCGTGCGGGTATCGCCGGGCAGTACAACGATTGAACTGGAACCGCCCCCCGCGGCAAGTCAAGCTCAGCTCCCCATACTTGAAGAGCCAACAGCTGATGATGTGGCGTTGGAGTTCTATGAGGAGGTTCGGAGCATTGAAGCAAATGGCCAGCCACCGGAGGGTCGCTGGGACATCCGCCGACGTGTTAGGGCAGTTATTGAGGATGCGGCCGAAATTGGTTCAACAGCTGAGATCGTCTATCGTCCAGTAGCTCGCAGGCCTACTTTCCCAGCGGGGGACGTTCTCAAAGCGACAATCCAGACGCGAAGAATGCCGGCGGAGAAGCCGCCTGAACGCTCGAGACGCATACGGCGCATTTCAGGTCATGCTTACATGGTCGATGTCGAGCCGGGGCGACAGCGTATACGGATTAAGTTGCCAGATGGGCGAGACGCTACGTTGGATGCCGACGAAGAGCTGACAAGCCGAATACGGAATGCGCTTGATCGGATAGTAGAAATTGTGGTGGAGGAGGAACTGGAAGGAGACGTTACAATCAGCCGTATAGCTCAAAGCGTTGAGGTTCTTCCTTCGTCGGGTCCGGGGAGTGATCAACCTCCAAAGTCTATCGAAGAACTTGAACGTGAGCAGAACCTGCCGAAGGAACGGCCTGACTATGTTGCTCTGGCATCGGCCATTTGGGAAACGGAAGCAGATATTGAAAGCTTTGAAGAGCATGTGCGCCAGATCCGACAGGCGGAGACGGCATAGGCACAAGCTCGATGGCGGCGGAGTACGTCGTAGCGGATACCACAGTAGTGTCCCATCTGACTAAATCGAGCCCACATTCAACTGCCTACAACGAGATGCTTGGCGAGCGGCGACTGGCCGTATCGTTTCAGACGACAGCGGAATTGAAAGGCGCTGGCTTTGGTCGCGCGAGGCAACAACGCGTTGATGAATTGCTCGCGGCAACATTAAGGCTTCCCCAGTCAGAATCGTCCGATGTCTGGTACGCGCGTGTTACAGAAAAACGGAAAGAGCTGAGAAAGTTGAAACAACGCGGTTCCGACGCCTCTGATGCTGA
>JACZYW010000041.1 GCA_022570885.1 Chloroflexota bacterium
TCTCAAGCCGATCTTGCGTCAGCCCGACCTGGCCGAGGAGCTCTCTCGCTCGCATGTTCGCCGAGCCGTTGCTGCTAACGCCCGCAAGCTCCATGGGGAGCGTCACATTCTCGAGAGCCGAGAGATACGGAACCAGGTTGAACTGCTGAAAGACGAAGCCGACCTTCCGCCGCCGGTAGGCCGCTTCGCTTCTCCCGCTCAGCGTGGTGACATCGACCCCGTCGACAGTGAGCCGTCCTGAGTCCGGCCTGTCCAGCGCGCCGATGAGATTGAGCAGCGTGCTCTTGCCGCACCCGCTCGGCCCGCGAAGAGCGACAACAGCGCTCCTCGGTAGCTGGAAGCTAACGCCGTCCACGGCCTTCACGGTAACAGGGCCGCTCTTGAAATGCTTGACGAGGCCTTCGGCCACTGCTAGGCCGTTCCCGCCGGCCAGTTCACTCATAACGAAGCACCTCCGCCGGCCGTACCCGGCTCACATACCAGGCCGGTACCACGGCCGCCAGGACAGCCAAGACCAGCCCAATCGCAAGGGCAAAGAGGAAGATCTCCGGCGAGACCACGACATCCACGTCTCCCAAGAAGCCGCCAGCGCCACCACCGCCGAAACCGCCAAAGCCTCCGGCAAAGCCGCCGCCCGGTCCGCCTCCGCCACCCGGGCCGCCAGGCCCTCCGCCACCTCCGAAGCCGCCGGGCCCTGAAGGATCCGACACGAGACCGTTGGCGACGGTCTGCGCCAGCGGAAACGTCGCCAGCGCGCCCAACAGCCCGGCCACGACGCTCACGACCGCAGTTTCCACGCCGAACTGGGCGGTGACCTGCCAGTTCGAGGCGCCCAGGGCCTTGACGATGCCGATCTCCTTGATCCGCTGCCGCGCGACCAGCCCGACGGAGAAGAGGATGACAGCGGCGCTTGCGGCCAGCGCAGCGTACATGCCGATCTGGCTGCTCCGTTCCGCATCCGCGACCGTCCCGCTGATCGCGTCGAAGGCCGAGAGCTGCGTGGTTACATCGACGACGTCCTCGCCCAGCATCTCGCGGATCTCATTAGCTATCTCCGCGACGTAGTCGACGCTCTCGGCCTGGACGATGGCCTGGTCGATCTCTCCCTGACGCTCGAAGACCTGCTGCGCTGTCTCCAGTGGCAGGAAGACGGAGTTGTCGCCGAACAGGGTTCCTGTCGTGAAGATACCCACGACCTCGAAGCTCGCATCTTCCATCTCGAAGGAATCGCCGACAGAGAGGCTGTTCGCTTCAGCCACGCTCGAGCCGATCACAGCCACGTTGGCCGAGGCCTCGTCGCTGTTGAACGTCCGGCCTGCGACGATCTCCGGGTCGCTGACACCGAGCGTCGTTAGTGAATTGGGGTTGTCGGTGCCCGTCACCAGCACCGGACGGGTGAAATTGCCGAAGCCCCGCGGCGGCGTGAAGCCCTCCGGCAGTTGCGGCGGAGCGGACACCAGGTCGTCCCCGGTATAGGGCACCGTGAGCGTCTGCGTCAGGCCATCGACATGCTCGATCGAGCCGATCTGATCGATGGCCGTCTGGTCCAGTCCACTGCTGGACTCTTGATCGGCCTGGGCATCGGCATCCGTGTTCTGTCCCGGCGCCCCGTCGAAGATCCTCCCGCCGAAGAACCCCCCGCCGAAGCTTCCAGCCTCAGTGACGGTGATACTGCTGCCCACCTGGCTCTTGATCTCGTCCAAGCGCTCTCCGAACGCCGCGTTGACGGTGATCATGATCAGCGTGAGGGCCAAGCTCACCGCGAGCACGGCGACGAGCAAGGCTGTTCGCAGCGGGCTGCGTATGATCGTCCGGAACGCGCGTTTGATGATTCTCATATCTACTCGGATCCTTCGATATACCTAGCCGTTAGATGAAGGAGGCCCCGCGGGGCCTCCTGTCCTCTCACTCAAACGAGTGGACATCCTAGTATGCGGTGGAGGCAGGCTCCAGGGACGAAGTCGTCCCCCCTGAATGGGAGAAGCCACCCTGCCAGAGTGAAAGCCATCCTTGCCGGAGTGAAAGCCTCCCATGCCCGTGCCGTCGATGAGATCATCGAGCCGCTCCGTGAAGCGCTGGGTGATCTCGTCGGCCTTCGCCTGGTCGATCTTGCCGTCTGCGACAGCCTGATCGAGCCGTTCCTGGAGCGGGGCAGTGACGCAAGCCTTCACGTCGTCGCGGCTCATGCCATTGTCCGCGCCGATCTGGGCCAGGCTCTGGCCGTCGGCGAAGGCGGCGCGCAGGTCGTCGGCGGTCGCCACCCCGAGGCAGGCCGCTAGATCGTCGGGCCCGGCGCCAAGGTGGCCGAAGCCCCGGCTAAAGCCTCCGAACCCGTGGCCGAACCCCCGGCCATGGCCAAAGCCGCGACCGAAACCGCCGAAGAACGGCGACTTCTCGCCCGAGGCGATGCGCTCCCGAAGACGGTCCGCCTGCTCCGTGGTGAGGTCGCCGGCGGCCTCCTTCTCGTCCACGATGTCTACCGACGTCTGGTCTATCGCCTCCTGAAGCCGCTCCTCGGTGATGCCGAGGTTTTCGGCGAGCAGGCTCAGGAAGTTCGAGACTGGCCGGGTTGGGTCGCTGTCCGTCTGCGCGACAACGATGCCGCCGCCGAGGGCGAGCACGGCAATCGCGACGATGGCGAGTTTCCATGGCTTTCGCATAATGCGTTACCTTCCTCTCGTGTCAATACACGTGAAGTATACCCAGCCCCTCGCCCAAAGTTGTTTCCGAAGTGTAACAATTAGGACGGAGAGGGAGACGTTGCAGTCTCCCTCTCCGTCCATAACCCGCCTTCAGCTCAGCTAGAGCAGGGGTCCATCCTCCACTCCAGCCAGCGCTGGGAATCGAGACGGCTGGAACCGTCCCAGACCGTCCTCGTCCGGCTTCCCTGTATGGTTGATCAGCCGGTCGATGTGCTCCGGGGCGTTCTGCAACATCTCCTCGGCGCGCGCCGGGTCGATCTTGCCTGCCTCCAGCGCTTCGGCGACGTGCGCCTCGATTTGCGACAGGAGGAACGCTGCCAGCTCTTCCGCGCTGGAGCCGTTCGCCTCGGCGATCTGGGCCAGACTCTGGCCGGCCTTCTTCGCCTCGAACACCTCCTGCGGCGTCATTCCGAGGAACTCGGCCACTTGCTGCACCACCTGCATGCCTCGGTCGGGCCCGTGCCGCGGTCGTTTGCCTTCGCCGAAGAGCGGCCCTTCGCCGGATTCGATGCGCTCTCGGATGCGGGCGGCCTCCTCTTCCGTGAGATCACCAGCGGCCACGCGCTCGTCTACCATCTGTAGCTGGGTCTGCTGGATGGCCGCTGTCAGCTCTTCCGGGCTGATGCCCAGGTTCTCTGCCAGCCGCGGCAGCAGATCCGCGAACACCCGCACCTTATGGGGCGCTACGTCCGCGTCGGTGGTTGGCGTGTCACCGTCCGTCTGGGCGGCGCCGATGCCCACCACCGTTCCAGCCAACATCACGCCGGCCAGGACAATGATGCCTAGTTTCCACAACTTCATTTACTTCCTCCGTTCTGCTATTCCTGTCGAAACATTCCGCTAGCGGTTCTAGTATCAGACTAACCTCGCAGAGCCAAAAAGTCGTTTCAGAAGTGCGACATCTCTTCGCCCGTCACTGGCTACGACTCGCAGGGCGTATAATCAGAATCAGCATGGACAAGCCGGAGAGGGGGTGATGGTATGACGCGCAAGCAGGTGCGGCTCACGAGCCTGGCGTCCTGCGCCGGTTGAGCCGGCAAGGCGGGTATTGCCACGCTGGCGCAGGTGCTGCGCCCCCTTAGAGAGACCTTCCGCGACGCCGACTTCCCGGACCTACTGATCGGGATCGAACGGGCGGACGACGCCGCCGTCTATCGGCTGAGCGACGAGCTCGCCATCGTCCAGACGGTGGACTTCTTCCCGCCCGTCGTCGACGACCCCTACACCTACGGGGCGGTGTCGGCGGCGAACGCCATGAGCGACGTGTACGCCATGGGTGGGGAGGTGCTGTTCGCTCTACAGGTGGCCGCCTTCCCCGAAGACCAGCCGGCGGAGATCCTGGCCGAGATCTTCCGCGGCGGCGCCGAGAAGGTGGCGGAGGCGGGCGGCGTCATCGCCGGCGGCCACACGATCATCGACGCCGAGCCGAAGTACGGGCTGTGCGTCACCGGCACCGCCCACCCCGACGCACTGCTGCGCAAGGGCGGCAGCCAGCCCGGCGACGTGCTCCTGCTCACGAAGGCGCTGGGTACCGGCCTGGTCCTCACCGCCGCACGCGCCGACTCCTGCGAGCCAGACCACCTCCAGGCCGCCATCGATAGCATGCTGCGGCTGAACCGCCATGCCTCGCACCTGGCGCTCGAGGCGGGCGTCCACGCCTGCACCGACGTCACCGGCTTCGCCCTGCTCGGCCACGCCGAGGAGATGGCGCGGGCCGGAGGCGTCCGCCTGGTGATCGAGTCGGCGCAAACGCCGGCCCTGCCGGGCGCGCTGGCCTACGCCGGCAAGGGGCTGGTGCCGGGCGGCGAGGGCCGCAACCGCGAGGGGCTGGCGGGCAAGGTCTCGCTGCCCGAGGGCCTCGCGCCGGAGCTGGAGCACCTGCTCTTCGACCCGCAGACCTCGGGCGGGCTGCTGCTCGCCGTGCCGCCGGAGCGGGCCGACGCCCTCGCCCGCGCGCTGGCGGCCGACGGCGACCTAGGCGTCCGCATCGGCCGCGTCGAGGCTGGCGAGGGCGTGGCGGTGGAGTAGGGGCTGGTTATCTTCCTGCCCTGCCTCATTCGGTGCCCATAAGCGAGCGCTGGTGACAAATGATCCGAGCCCTCGTAACCCTGTCCATGATAGTGCTAGCCGCTTGGCTGTTAGCCTGCGGTGCAGGCCGGTCGGAGCAAGAGGAAGCTACAAGTACGCCCACTGCCACGGTCGAGCCCCGCCCAACCCCAACGCGAACGCCCACCGCCACCGTGGAGCCGACTCCATCATGGGATGTAATGACGCAATGCGGACCTCCGATGAGCGAACGATACTGCGCGGTGACGTGGCGTCCGCCTCCGCCCTCCTGCCCGGTCAGCCGGCCTGTAACCATTCGATCAAGCATAGCTCCTGGGATTGGAGGTCCACTTGTGTGGATGGTCGCGGCACACGTTTCGTTTTTTGAGCCTGAGCGAGATCATCTATACAAAACGATCTGGATCGTTGCTGAAGGCATCGTCGATGAGGTGCAGATCACAGGCCAGCGGCTGGATGGACCGGGCACCGTCGTATTCCCTATCTACGAACGCGATGAAGGCTTCTACGAAACGGGCGGGTCGGGGAACCCCGAAAACTTCAAGTGGCAGAGGACAGAGCTGGTGCTGGTCCTGCCGCACTCGTACGAGCACCGCACCGGGGTCAGTATCCCCAGCGCGGGCTGTTGGCAGTTCACCGCGCAGGTCGGAACGGAGACGGTCGAAATCGTACAGTATATCTACGAGTAGTCGCCCTAGCCTCGCCCGTCCGCCCGCACGCACTCCTCGGGCGGCACGTCCGGCCGTGGCGCGACGAAGACGGGGAAGCGCAGCCGGCCGCTCGCGTCCCACTGCGCGTAGCGGACGTGGCAGGCCAGCTCCGGCCGGCACCAGTAGAGGAACCTGGACACCGCGGGCAGCTCCACGAACGGGCACTGCTCCGCATGCAGCGGCGTCAGCAGATCGAGGAGGAGCCGCGCCTCGCGATCGCTGCAGCCCACGCTTACCTGGCCGGCGAACTCGAGCCGGCCGTCGCGGTAGACGCCGAGGAGCAGCGAGGCGATGGGGTCCTTGCGCCGTCCGCCGCCGAAGCTGTAGCCGCCCACGACGAAATCGTCGGCCTGCGTCGCGCGGATCTCCCGCCAGGCGGTCGAGCGCTCGCCCGGCAGGTACGTGCTCTGCTTCTCTTTCGCGATGATCCCCTCCAGCTGCTGGCCCGCCACCGCATCGTAGAAGGCGATGCCATCGTCCGAGACGAAGTCAGCCACCTGCACGACCCGGTTCGGCGTCAGGCGCTCGTGCAGCAGGGCCCGGCGCTCGGAGAGCGGCCGCTCGAGCAGCCAGCGGCCGTCCAGCTTCAGCAGGTCGAAGACCTGATAGCTGATGGGCGAGCGTCGCGGCCGGGAGACGGCGACGTCGGGTCGCAGGAGGCGAGGGCGCAGCAGCTCCGGCGAGGGCAGCCGCTCGGCTCCCCAGGCGATGATCTCGCCGTCGACGATGGCGTGTTCGGCGCGCAGGCAATCGGCGAGCGCGGCCAGCTCCGGGTAGACGGGCGTGAGATCGCGCAGGTTGCGCCCGTGCAGCCGCACCTCGCCTTCGTCCAGATGCGCGATGGCGCGCACACCGCCCCACTTCACCTCGAAGATGTAGTCCGACGAGTCGAACGGCTCCTCGAACACGCTGGCGAGCATGGGCCGGAGCTTCTCGTCTGGAGCGTGTTCGCGCGTACTGGTTGCAGCAGCGTGCCGGCGTGGCGAGGCGCTCATCCTGCACTGAAGGTAACAGCCTGGCCGTTGCGGTCAAGCCGCCCGATGGCTAGATGCTAGCAAGCAGGCTCCGTCACGCGAGTCGCGCCCGCAGCTTTCTTTCGCCTTGACCCGTACCCTACAATAGTAGCTGTAAGCAGTTATAGATGGAGGTTTGCCATGGTACGCCGGACATTGACGAAGATCGTTTCGGAAGGCGAGGAGGGCCACGGCGCTCCCCTGCCCGCTGCCCTTCTCGGCGGTGTGGGCGCCGTACTGCTGGGGATCGGCGCTGCGAACGACACGGATGTATTAACGATCGTTGGCGGGGTCGTTCTTGCCGTTGGGCTGCTGGCGATGCAGATCCTTAATCACATAACGGTTGACTACGAGATCTACGGCAGGCTCAACGACATCGAAAAGGGGTCAGGTGGCAACTGAGTTCACCCTGGAGGAGCTGAGCAAGCTCACCGGCGAGTCGATCGAGCGGCTGAGCGCCTGGCAGGCGCGCGGCCTCATCGGCGAAGGTGACGGCGATCAGTTCGATCAGCGCGACGGAGCGCGCGCCGAGATGATCCGCGACCTGCTTCGCAGGGGCATCGAACTTGACGCCATCGCTAAGGTGTTCGAGCAACCAGACTCCGAGGTCAGGCACTTTCTTGAGCGCTGCGCGGTCGACTTCAGCCGGCCCACCTATTCCGTGGGGCAGGCCGCTGAGCTCACCGGCTTGGAGATCGAGCAGTTGCGCCGGCTGATGGAGGCGATGGGCATCCACGGCTCGGGCAATGTGCTGGACGATGAGGATATCGAGATGCTCCGGGGTAGCAAGATAGCTCTGGACACGGGCTACCGTGAAGACGGCCTGCTGCAGCTCTTGCGTGTGTGGGCCGATACGCTCGACAGGGCCGCCGATGCGACACAGCGGACGACCCACTTCTACATGTACGACCGGATGCTCGCCGCCGGCGTTTCAGAGGCCGAAGCAGACGCTGCCGGCGAGACGCTGGACCCGCTGGTGGAACCGGCGATCCTCTACTTCTTCCGCAAAGGCATGGCCCGCGCTGATAGAGAAGACACGCTGCTCCATCTTTCCGAAGAGCTGGGGCGCCACGAGCACGGAGATGTGCCCGGGCAGCTCCAGGCGGCGATCGTATTCGTCGATCTGTCGAGCTTTAGCCCGCTGGCTGAGGCGATGGGCGACGTCGCCGCGGCCGAAGTGCTGCAGCGCTTCGCATCGCTGGTTCGCATCTCCGCGGAGCAACATCGGGGGAGAACCGTCAAGCAGATAGGCGATGGCTTCATGCTCGTCTTTCCCGATGCGCGTTCCGCCATCGCTTGCTCGCTGGACATCGACACGAAATCGCAGGAGGAGACGCAGTTCCCGGCGTTGCGGAGCGGCGTGCATTGGGGCTCGGTGCTCTATCGCGAAGGAGACTACGTGGGCGCGACGGTCAATCTTGCGGCGAGGCTGGTCAGCGTGGCAGAGCCGCACACGGTGCTGGTCACCTCGGCGGTGCGCCAAGCCGCGGCAGGGCTCGCCGGGCTAGAGTTCGTGCGCCTGGGTAAGCGTCGGCTTAAGGGACTCGCTACTGAAGAGGTGCTGTTCGAAGTGCGCCTTGAGGGAGCCACCAGCGCAGAGAAGGTGCTCGACCCTGTCTGCCGTATGGAGATTGGCCCGGGGGAAGTCGCCGCCAGGCTGTCGCTGGAGGGCGAGGAGCGGGCATTCTGCTCCGACGACTGCCTGCGTAAGTTCGTCGCCGATCCGAAGCGCTACAGCTCAGCTCCGTCCCCATCAGTGGCGAGTACGGGGTAGCCGGCGTTTCACGACCGATCCAGCTCTCTAACCGTGGCTGCGTGAGCAGCGATAACATCGTTCCACTCGGAGGATCGCTACATGGCAAACGATAGCGTTATGGTCATCGTCGCCCACCCTGACGATGCCGAGTTCTTGGCCGGAGGCGCCACCGCGCTGTGGACGCGCGATGGCAAAGAGGTCATCTATGTGATCGTCACCAACGGCGACAAGGGCTCGGAAGACCCGGACATCACAAGCGAGGAGCTCGCGGCCGTTCGGCGGGTGGAGCAGCAGCAAGCGGCCGATGGTCTGGGCGTCGCCAAGGTGCTCTTCTTGGGCTACGAGGATGGCATGCTGGAGCCCAGCCTCGATCTCCGCCGCGACCTCGCGCGCGTGATCCGGACGCACGTCCCGCATACGGTCGTGACCTTCGACCCGACCGTTCGCTTCATTACCGACAACTACCCGAACCACCCCGACCACCGCGCGACCGGCGACGCTACCCTCGATGCGGTGTTCCCTGCCGCCCGCGATCGCCTCACCTTCCCCGAGCTGCTCGCTGAAGGCCTGACGCCGCATAAGGTACGGGAGGTCTGGCTGGGGGCCGGCTCCCGGGCGAACCACTGGGTCGATATCGAGCCCGTCCTGTCGAAGAAGATCGCGGCGTTAAAGAAACACGAGAGCCAACTGGCCGAAATGGACCTCGATGAATTCATTCCGCAGATGGCGAAGGACAGCGCCAAAGGCAGCCCGCACACGTACGCCGAGGGCTTCCGTCGGGTGGTGTTGGACTGAGATGCTAGGGAGCGAGGAGGTTCCACGATGATCAAAGGGCTGTGCTTAGCCACGATCTGGAGCGAAGACCTGAATAACCTGCTGCCGTTCTATCGCGATGTGGTCGGTCTCACGCCGGGCTTGGAGACGCCGGGCTTCGTCATTCTGGGCGATCCGGCAGGGCCCTCCCTGGCGTTGGGCACCCATAGCGAGGTGCACGGCCCATCGCGGGACCCGGCGCGCCATATGGTGGGGCTGGAGACCGACGATATCGTGGTCGAGACATCGCGCCTCAAGAGCCAGGGCGTGGAGTTCATCGAGGAGCCGACGGATGCAGGCGGCGACGGCGGCGTCCGCGTCGCAACGTTCAAGGACCCAGAGGGAAACCTGGTGCAGCTACTCCAGTTCTCGGCCTAGAATAAGCGCTGGCGCAGTCACGCGCCATGGCCAGCCGCCGGCCGAACGGTCTTACTCGCGCTCGACGCCCCGCGCCTCTTCGTCGAGGCGGGCCAGCGCCGAGGCGCGCAGCGACGCCGGATCGCCAGGCGACTGCTCCACGCCCGCCCGGACGAAGACATAGGTCACGCGGCGTACCGTCTTCTGCGTCGCCTCCTCGATCCCCAGCACGTAGAGCCCGGCCTGCAGCTCGTACTCCTTCAGCCGCTCTGCGATCTCGGCTTTCGACACGTTGTCCGTCTTCCAGTCGACGATCTCAATGCCGCTCTCAGTCTCGATGATGAGATCGACGAACCCCTCCAGGATCGTCCCGTTGCGGGGCAAGGCGAACGGCACTTCGCGCAGGGCGCGTTCGGCGCTCCGCGCTCGGCCGGCGGCGTCGGACTGGAGCGCTCGCCGCACGAGATCGGCCACTTCACTACTGCGATCCGGGATCGCCTCGGCCACGGCCTGGGCGCGCGCGAAGGCGTCGATGAGCGCCTCGTCGGCGTCCCAAGGCAGGCTCTGGATCGCCGCGTGCACGGCACGTCCCAGGCGAGTCGCGCCGCGGCCACGCGCCCACGGCTCGCTTTCGTCTGTCCTCTCCTCCTTAGGGCGCTCGCTTTCGTCCGTCGTCTCGTCCTTAGGCTTCCGGCCGAGCGCAGTAGCGCTGGTATACCGCTGCCGCTGCGCCGTGTCGAAGAGGTCGCTCCGCGCTTGCAGGAAGCTCGCCTCCGATGGCCTCTCCAGCGGTTCGACCTCGAGATCGGCGAACGGCGCCGCCCGTAGGCGCTCGCGCGGCTGTAGCTCTGGGAGCGGGCTCGCGTGCTCTCTCGCCCCGTGCTCGATCAGCAGGCGCGCCCAACTGCCCTTGGCGCGTGTCGTGTGGTAGAGCGAGACGACGAGGTGGTCGCGAGCGCGTGTCGCCGCGACGTAGAGCAGGCGGGCAGCCTCCGCTTTGGTGTGCGCCTCTTCGAGCGCGTGGATCTCGTCCACCGGCCCCAGCTCGAAGCGGGCGCGCCGCGACTTCGCTCCCGACTTCGGTCCAATAGCGACAGCGACGCGGCTGTTCGCGTAATCCGCGCCGTAGGTAGGCGGCTGATTGCGGGGCTTCGCGCCGAGGCCGGCGAGGAACACGATCGGGAACTCCAGCCCTTTCGCGCCGTGGATCGTGAGCACGCGCACGGCATCCTCATCGTCGTCCAGGCTGCCGCCTTCATGATCCGGTATCGCCTGGTTCGCGCGCTGCTCCATCCAGCCGGCGAACGCTCGCAGGCTCTCCGGGCCATTGGCCTCGAACGCGCGCGCCTGCTCCACCATGAAGCGCATGCGCCGGAAGCTGTTGCGGTCTGCCTGATCCAGCACGCCTACCTCCACCAGGCCCCGCTCCGCAACGAATCGCTCGACGAGGGCCGCGAGCGAGCTGTCGTGCCGAACGAGGTGGAAGCTTTGCAGAACCTGGAGGCTCTCCGCCACCCTGCCCTCCTGGCCGTCCAGATCGCGCGCTAGGTAGTTGAAGCGGCCGCCAACCGCCCGATGGCGCGCGAGGTCGACGTCGGAGCAAGCGAAGGCAGGACTCCGGAGCGCGCCGACGATCGCCACCTCGTCTGCCGGATCGTCGATCGCTGCGAGGCAGTTGATGATGTCTCGTATCTCCTGCGTGCGATAGAGGAGGCTTCCCCCTTCCACGCGAAACGCCACGCCCACGTTCGCGAAGGCGCGCTCCAGCGGAGCGAGAATGCCGCGGGTCGGGATCAGGATGGCGATATCACCCAGCCGGGCAAGACGAACCGTGCCGTCCCGCTCGGTCACTTGCCAGCCCTCCTCCAGCACGGCCCGGCAACGCTGCGCCACGCTCTGGGCCTCGAGCTGGCGCACATCACGCGCCAGCATACCCGTCACTTCGTCTCCCACCCAAGCGACACCGGGCCCGGCAAGCTCGCCGCTGCGCTCTGAGTGAATCGCAACGTAGGGTGGCTGCACGGCCGTGTCTGCCCCAGTACCGATGACGCCGGCAAAGACGTGGTTCACCCATTCGAGCACCGTTTCCCGCGATCGCTGGTTGAACGATAGGCTCGGGAACCGGCCACCTTGCTCCTCCAGGAGATCGCGGGTGCGCGAGTAGATCGCCATGTCGGCGCCGCGAAAGCGGTAGATCGACTGCTTCGGATCGCCGACCAGGAAGAGCCGCCCTGGCTCAAGCCGCCCGGTCTCCGGGTCGGTGGCGAACGCCAGGGCGATATCGGCCTGGCGGGGGTCCGTGTCCTGGAACTCATCGATCAGGAGGGCATCGTAGCGCTCACGGAGCGTCCGCACGGCCACGTCGTTCGTCCGCAGCAGCTCGTGCACGCGCAGGATCAGGTCGTCGAACGTGAGCATCCCTTCCTTGCCGCGAGCCTCGATCTCCTCCCGCACGAAGCGGACGACGAACGGAAGGAGGTTCGCGAGCGCCTTCGTGCGGCAGGCGGCCAGCGCTTCCTCTAGCTGCGTTGCGATCGTGCTCGCCGTCTCGCGGACATGCTGGATGCCCTCCTTGCCGCCCCAATCGTCCTGCCTGCCGACCTTGACCGACTTGCCAAGGACGGCCGCGCCCGATGCGAGTAGCGCCTCCCGGTCAGCGCCCTCCTTCGCCAGCCGCCGCACGAGCGATAGCAGCTCGTCGAGGTGCGCCCGTAGCCTGTCGTCAGCCGGCCCGAGCGGCAGCAGCTCTTCGAGCGTCCCTTGTGCCTGCGCGAGGTCGGGCCAGTCAGGCGCCGGCGGTTCGGGCAGGCTTCCTTCGAGCAGGTCGAGAAGCTCGGCCCCGCCGGCGAGTTCGCGGGCCAGCTTCCCGATGTCTCCCGTCGTTAGCCCAAGCGCCATCGCTCGGTCGATGGCCGAGACCGCCGTTTGGTCCGCTGCCAGCTCCTCAAGGTAGCTATGCCAGCGTTCTTGCAGGCGGCGCTCGGCCTGGAGCTCATCGAGCACGATGAACGCCGGGTCGATCCCGGCCTCAGCGGCGAAGAAGCGGAGCAGGCCCCGCCCGAACGCGTGGATCGTCGATATCTCTGCCCGGTCGAGTGAGGCGAGCGCGGCGGTAATGAGCTCTTGCTGCTCGGCGTTCTCCGCCTGCGTCTCCTCTAGGCCAGCCCTCACGCGGTCGCGTAGCTCGGCAGCGGCCTTCTCGGTGAAGGTGATGGCGACGATGCGGTCGATCGGCCGGCCGGCGAGCACCAGCGCAAGAAACCGATCGACGAGCGCGCGGGTCTTGCCCGTGCCCGCCCCGGCCGCGACGAAGAGCGTCTCGTCGAGCGCCTCGCGGATGACCGCACGCTGCCGGTCGTCCTCCGCCTGTGTGAGCAACGCCGGCTCCGTCACGGCGCCTCCTGTTGGCGAGCCACCTTGGCGACACGGGCCCAGCGCGCGAGATCCGGGTCGCCCAGCTTCTCCAGCAGCTCGTCGTCCCGGCGGCGCGAGCAGATGCGGTCGAAGTCGCAGTACGTGCAGTTATCGAAGCCGCCGTAGAACTCATCCTCCTTGCCTGGGACCGCTGGGAACGCGCCGCCCCGCACACCGTCGACGATCGCGCCAACCGTTCGCTCGAAGTGCTGCTGCCGCTCCGGCGTCGGCTCATATTCGACGAACGAGAATTCGCCCTTGTGCGTGATGAACCAGTACGCCGCATGCACCTCCTCCGCGCCTTGCGCGGCCTGCACATAGGTGGGGAGCTGCAGCTTCGTGCCGCCCACGAACGGGTCGTCCTCCTTCGTAACATCCTTGAACTGCTTGGCGCTGCCGGTCTTATAATCGATCACCCAGACGATCTTCCCGTCCGGGCTCTTGTCGATGCGGTCGACGAAGCCGCGCAGCACGGCGCCGCCGATCGTCACCTGGGGGACGGCGGCCTCGAAGTCGGCGGGGACGACCCCCGTCCGGCGGCGGAACGCGGTGTCCGCCTCCAGGAACGCGGCGAGATCGGCCCGCATCGTCCGCATCTCGTGCTCGCTGTAGATGTCGAGTCCGGCCAGGCCGCGGCGCTTCGACTCTTCGAGCTGCCGCTCGGCCAGACCGATCAGGAAGGCGAGATCATCCTCAGTCCAGGACTCATCCAGCGCCGGACGCCCGGCACGCTGCCGATCCTTGAAGAACGCTTCGAGCACTTCGTGGATCAGGCTGCCGCGCGCCGCCGGGTCCATCAGCTCGCGCTCTTCCGGCTCCTCGACGGTGTTCAGGCGCAGCAGCGACCGGCACAGATAGCGGAAGCCGCAGACGGCATAGTGCTCGAGGGACGTCGGCGAGACGGCCGCCTGGAGTTCGAGCCAGGATGGCTCGGCCAGCGTCGATAGGTTGCCGTCCCATTCGCTGAAGCGCGAACTGCGGCGGGCTCGCAGCATAGCGACCGGGAGCCAGCGCTGATGGTCAGCTTCCACCTCGCGCCCGCTCCGCCGCAACGAGACGGCGTCGCGCAGGCGCAACTCCGACACGTCGACGATCGGCCCCGCGAGCTGCAGTCCGAGCGGTGAGGGCCCGCGACGCAGCCAGCCGGCCGCCGGCCGTTGGCGCAGCTTCGAGGCCGTGGTTAGCTCCTCGTCCTTCCGGCGAGCGGCCTCTACCATGACGTGCGACGGGTAGTACTCGCGCACGCCGCCGGCCTCGTGCAGCGGTGACGACCAGACGAGCGTGCCGGAGCCCGCGCTCGCTGCGGCGCGGCCGGCCGCCTCCCGCGCCCGCTCCAGCCTGAGCGAAGCGTCCTCGATATGAGGAAAGCGATCGCGAAGGCGGCTCCAGGCGCTATCGGCGACGAGCGCATCGGCGCCGGAGCCAGCGGGCAGGGCGCCCTCGTAGGCGCCGCAGAGGATCGTCTACTGGGCTGCCGATGAGACCGAAAAGGGCTGGACCGATGCCGGGCACGTTCAGTCGGCCTCGAAGCATGGTTGGATCGAGGTAACGCTGCCGAGTGCGGTTGAAGCTGCGGCTGCATCGACTTCGCAGGTCTCGTTCACGGCAAGCGCCGCGACGATAGCCGTCGATGGCGATACTTCCGACTGGCAGGACATCGCGGGCGCACAGGTCAGGCTCCAGCAGATCGGACCGATACCCGGACTCGAGATGGCCGAAGTAGCGCCGGTCGACGTGACCCTCAGGGTCGCCACCGACTCGGACAACATCTACGTCCTGCTTGAAGTCCCCGACGACTACGACTACAACCCCGAGAACCACAAGCTTTCGGCTGCCAACGCCGTGATGTTCCTGATCGACCCTGCTGCCGCCCCTCACATGGGCACGACGCAGGAGGATCAGGACACCAGTCTTGGCAAGGTCGACATCTGGCACTGGGAACTCGACTGCGCACCGGGGGCGCTCTCCGGTGGCGGAGCGATTCAGGCTGGTGGAGTGACAGGTGGGAACGACCCGCCGTGCAACTTCGATGACGAGTATTCGACTACGCCGACCGAACGTGAAGACGACGGTTCGGTAGCTGCCGAGAACTCGCTGATCGGCGTGTGGGACCACACTGCGAGGGCGTTGGGCAACGGAGCCGACGGCACCTGGATCTTCGAGATGTCGAGGCCGCTCGATACGGGAGACCCTGACGATGCAATATTCGTCCCGGGTGCGACCGTGAAGATCGCCCTCGCTTACTGGGATGCCGACGAGACGGATAAGGGCTGGACAGATGCCGCACACCTGCAGTCGTCAGATGCCGGTTGGATCCTGGTGACGCTGCCGTAGTTTCAGGTATCGTCACGAGTTCTGAACTCACATCGGGGTCGTCTGCGCAAAGCGGGCGGCCCCGTTGTGTTTCTGGCAGGTCCTATTCGTCCGGGGTCCAGCGGAGCACTGGCTTTCGGGCTGCGGTGGCCTCGTCGAGGCGGGTTACCGGCAGGTCGTGCGGGGCTTCGTGGATCAGTTCCGGGGCCGAGTCGATCTCGTCGTCTATCTGCCGCATCACCGCGATGAAATGATCGAGGGTTTCCTTCGATTCCGACTCTGTCGGCTCGACCATGAGCGCTTCTTCAACTATCAGCGGGAAGTACATGGTCGGCGCATGAATGCCGAAATCGAGCAGGCGCTTGGCGATGTCAAGCCCCGACACCCCGCGCTTCTTCTGCCGGGATGCGGAAAGC
>JACZYW010000179.1 GCA_022570885.1 Chloroflexota bacterium
GAAAGGCGAGCCGTGGCGGCCGTCGGGCTGGGTGTCGTGGCGGCCGCCGAGGGAGCTCAACCAGGGCAACTGCCGTTCATGAGCCGGGCGATGTAGGGGTGGCCATCGGGCCACCCAGGGCGACCGGATGGTCGCCCCTACGCTGTCACCCTGAGCGTTAGCGAAGGGTCTGGCCCTACGAGGCCGTCTCCCGCTCGTGAGTCAGCAGCGCAATGCCTCGACGTGTCGGCCCGCCCAGGGCGACCGGATGGTCGCTCCTACTTCTCGACGATGCGGAGGAAGCGGTGCTTGCCCACGCGGATGATCGCGCCGGCCCGCACTGCGAGCTTCGCCGCCTGGTCGGGCCGCACTTTCTGCCCGTCGGCCTCGACCGCGCCCTGGCGGGTGAGCCGCCGCGCCTCCGCCTTGCTCGCCGTCAGGCCGGCTTCGACCAGCAACGTGTACACGTCGATCACCAGCTCGCCCGTCGCCGCGCCTGAGGCCCGCCGTACGGCGACCTCCGGCACCTGGTCCGGCAGTTCATGGCGCTGGAACGTGCGCTCGAACTCCGCCTCCGCCTGCTGCGACGCCGCTTCGCCGTGGAACTGGGCGACGATATCGCGAGCGAGCCGCTTCTTCACCTCCATCGGCTTGCCGGCGCCGCGCTGGAGCCGGCGGCGGATGCGCGATAGCTCCTCCTCCGCGATGTCGGTGGCCAGCTCCAGGTAGTCGAGCAGGACGCTGTCCGGCACCGACATCACCTTGCCGTACTGCTCGTTCGGCGGGTCTTCGAAGTCGATGGTGTTGCCGAGGCTCTTGGCCATCTTCTGGACACCGTCCGGGCCCACCAGCAGGCGCATGATGAAGACGCTCTGCGGGCGCTGGCCCATCTCTTGCTGGAGCTCGCGTCCCAGCAGCAGGTTGAAGAGCTGGTCGGACCCGCCGAACTCCACGTCGGCCTCGACCGCGACCGAATCGTAGGCCTGGAGCAGCGGGTAGAGCAGCTCGTGGATGCCCAGGGGCCGCTGCGCCTCGAAGCGCTGGCGAAAGTCCTCGCGTTGGAGCATCTGCGCCACCGTGAAGCGCCCGGCCAGCCGCACGATGTCATCCAGCCGGAACGAATCGAACCACTCGCTCTGCCAGCGCACCTCGGTGCGCTTCTTGTCCACCACGTGGAAGAACTGGCGCAGGTAGGTCTCGGCGTTGGCCCGCACCTCGCCGGCGGTGAGCATGGGGCGGGTGACCGATTGGCCGCTGGGGTCGCCGATCTGAGCCGTCCAGTCGCCCACGATGAGCACCACCTGGTGCCCCAGCTCCTGCAGCTTGCGCAGCTTGCGCAGCAGCACGCCGTGGCCGATGTGCAGGTTCGGCTTGCTCGGGTCCAGCCCCAGCTTGAGCCGTAGCTTCCGGCCCGACTGTAGCTCCGCCAGGAACTCCTTCTCCGGGATGATCTCGATGACACCGCGCCGGACGATGTCGCGGAGCTCGGGGCTCAGTCCGCGCCCCGAGGGGCGGTGCGTCTTTGCTGGAGGCTTCTTCTTGGCCGTGGGTGTGTTGCGGCTGCCGCGCCCAGAGGTGTCTCGTTTGCCGGTGTCCCGCTTGGGCGTCACGGCTTTGCGCCCTTGAGCGGAGGCTCCCCGTGTTCTGCGAAGTAGGCCTGGCCCGCGGCGACATCCCGCTGGATCTGCGCGACCAGCTCGTCC
Organism: Chloroflexota bacterium; assembly: GCA_022570885.1. Taxonomy (GTDB): domain Bacteria; phylum Chloroflexota; class Dehalococcoidia; order DSTF01; family RBG-16-68-14; genus JACZTE01. The sequence continues at coordinate 1,683 of JACZYW010000179.1, forward strand.
ACGCCGGCGAAGCGCTGCTCGTCTCGCAGGCGGTGCAGCAGCTCGATGCGCAGGTCGCGATCGTAGCAGTCGCCGTCGAAGTCCAGCAGGTGCGTCTCGACGGTGGGGCGGGCCTCGTCGAAGGTAGGCCGTTGCCCGATGTTGGTGACGGAGCGATACGCCACCTCGCCCAGGTAGGCTCGCGTCACGTACACGCCGAAGCTGGGCAGCGCCAGGTCCGGCCCCACGGCGATGTTCGCCGTCGGGAAGCCGATCTGGCGGCCTCGTTCCGCCCCGCGTATCACTGGCCCGCAGAGGGCGAAGGGGCGGCCCAGGAGCTGCGCCACCGTCTCCATATCGCCAGCGGCCAGCGCCTCGCGTATCGCGCCCGATCCGACCTTCGCGTCGTGCTCGCTGAGGAGCGGGGGCACCTCCAGCCGGAAGCCGCGCTCCTCGCCCAGGGCGCGCAGCGCCTCGACGTTCCCCTCGCGGTTGCGGCCGAGCGCGAAGTCCGGCCCGATCAGCAGGACGCGCAGTTGGAGCTGTTCGATGAGGAGCGCCAGGAAGTCCTGGTAGGAGAGCTGCGCCAGCTCCGAGGTGAAGGAGAGCACGCCCACGCGGTCGACGCCCAGCGCTCGCAAGAGAGCTACCCGCTCCTCAAGGGAGCAGAGGTTCGTGGTGGCCGTTCCCGGCCGGAGGACGGTGATGGGGTGAGGATAGAGGGTGATGACGATGCTGGCCAGATCCTGCGCACGCGCTTGCTCCAGCAGCAGTTCGACCAGGTACTGGTGGCCGCGATGCACGCCGTCGAACTTGCCGATGGTGACGGCGCTCGGGCGGCCGGGTGCGACCCGGCTCAGCTCCTCGCGGGCGAGCTGGGTGGTCATGTGGAGGCGTCTCTTGCCGCCTTCACGGCGGCGTGCAGGTTCGCGGCCGGCGTCTGGGGCGAAACGGCGCAGCCCGGCGCCAGCAGGAAACGCCGCCCGCCGGTCTGCCGCAACGCCTCCTCGACCTCTGCACGCACCTCCTCCGGCGAGCCGTCGAGCAGTGTGCGAAGTTCGTCGATGCCGCCCATCACCGCCAGCTTGGTCTTCGCCAGCCCCTCCGCGAGCGAGAGGTTCCCCGGCGCATGGACGGCCCAACTGACGGCCGCCACCGGGTAGTCCAGCAGCAGCTCCAGCATGTTGTTCGGGCGGCAGACGTGGAGGATGTTCATCGGCGCACCTTGTGCAGCTTCGAGCACGCGCAGGTCATAGGGCCGGCCGAAGGCCTGGTACTCCTCCGCTGTACAGACATCGTAGGTACCCCATTCCGTCGTAGCGAAGAAGATGCCGTCGACGCCGGTGTCGAGGCAAGCCTTTGTGTATGAGGCCAGCGTCTCGGTGACAGCGGCCAACGCGGCGTGGAGCGCTTCCGGCGCCTCCGTCATCCAGCGGCGCACCGGCTCTCGCCCGTTCGCGAGGCGGCCGATGACGGAGAGCGGCGAGAAGAGCGTCTGGACGAAGGGTACTTCGCCGCCCAGCCCGTCTGCGATCAGGCGCAGCGCCTCTAGCTGCTCGCCGAGCGGGCCACGCTGGGCATCGACAGGGCGAATCGTCTCCAGGTCCGAGGCTTCTCGCAGCACCCAATGCTCTACCTCCGGCCCGCGCGTCGGGTCGTGCGATTGCCGGTAGCGGCAGCCCCACGCCTCGGTGTAGTAGCTGGCGCGTGGGTTCACTTTAAGGTAATCGTAATCGAAGGTGTGTACCGATTCGAGCATGGCCGCGGCCAGCCCTTCGGCAGACCACTCGCGCAGGAAGTCGTGGCCCCAGAAGCTGACGGGCGCCCGATCGACCTCCTGGCCGTGGAGGGCCGCTGTGACTCGCTCCCGTTTGTTCATGCCGGACACGTTTTTCGTCTCAGTCCGTTAGAAAATGAGAGAGGGGAGAATCCCCCCTCTCTAACGAGGCTTACACCATGTTTCTGTCCGGCATGCTAGCACGAGGTCGAACGGTGGTCAAGGTGAGCGCCATTGCGTCGGTGGGACGGGCGGCTCGCTGGCTGGCCGTAGCGACGTGGATGGGCGGGATCTTCTACCTCTCGCAGCAGACGGCGCCCCTGGGCGTGACTGTGAGCAACGTTGAGTCTACCGTCGCCCACGTGGTGCTGTATGCCGGCCTGGCGTTCCTGTTCCAGTGGGCGCTGACCGGGGGCGCGGTTAGACCCAGGCTGGTGTTCGGCTGGGCGCCGATCGCCTTCGCGCTCACGGTGCTCTATGGCGTGAGCGATGAAGCGCACCAGGCCTTCGTGCCCGGCCGCACGCCATCGCTGGCCGATATCACCCTCGATGCTGTGGGCGCCATGCTGGGCGTAGGGCTGGCGCTGCTGACAGCGGCGCTTCTGAACGCGCGCTCCCCGCGTCATTGACATAAGTCCGCATAGACCCCTAAGGGTTTACCGAAAACGACCGATCCTATCCTTGTAGTTAAAAATAACCAGAAATAGGGCACTGCAATAGAGGGTGACACATGTCATCGATCCGTAAGCTGACCGATCTATCGGCGCTTGTCGGCGCTGGTCTGCCGTCCGGCGAGGCGATCCAGCGCGCCTTGCCGCTGCTGCAGGAGGGGCTGGCCGCTGAGGATGTCTTCCTCATCTATGGAGGCACTGAAGGCTTCCGCAGCTTCGGCACGCGTCCCAGGCCGGAGCTTA
>JACZYW010000042.1 GCA_022570885.1 Chloroflexota bacterium
CGGCGGCGAGCCTGTGCCGTCGATGAGCGTGACGTCGCGAATGGTGAGCGGTTCGGGCATGGCGTTCATCGTCAGGTCGCCTGCAGGCAGTGGCGGCCGAAGAACTCGGCCAGCGGTTCGCTCAGCTCGTCCTCGTATCCACCCCAGAAGTGGTCCGCGCCGGCGACGAGGTGGAGTTCGACACCCGGCGCCTCGGCGATCGTGCGCAGCCGGTCGGGCGAGGCGAAGTCGTCGCCGTCGCCAGCGACGATCAGCGCGGGACAGCCCCAGGCGACTCGCAGGTCCGCCATGCCCACGGGCGGCGAAACGAGCGCGAGGGCCTGCAGCGCGCCGCTCGCGACCTCGGCTGCCACCAGCGCCCCGAAGGAGTAGCCGATCAGGCCTATGCGCTTCGAGTCGACCTCGGGCAGGGATCTCAGGTGGGCGAGAGCGGCGCGGGCGTCGGCTTGGGCATCTTGCCCCGGGTCGAAGTCGCCTTCGCTCCGGCCGATGCCCCGGAAGTTGAAGCGCAGCGCGGCGCAACCCCGTTCGGCCAGCGCCCGACAGGCGGCCAGCACCACGTTGTTCTCCATATCGCCGCCGTATTGCGGATGCGGGTGGCAGACGACGACGCCGGGCGCCGGCGTGGTGGCAGGCAGGTGCACCGCTCCCTCCAGCGTCAGATCGCCGTTGGCGAAGGTGAGGGCACGTGTGGTGGTGCTCGCCTCTGTCACAGTGCTAGTCCACCGGCGGGTGCCGCGATGACTCGCCGGACTCTGCCTCGAAGGCGTGCGCGGCCCGCAGCACCGTCCGCTCGTCGAAGCGACGGCCCACCAGCTGGAGTCCCACCGGCAGCCCCTGCTCCGTGAAGCCGCAGGGCACGGAGATCGCCGGCTGGCCGGTCAGGTCGAAGGGGGCGGTGAAGAGGGTGAGGCCGACGGTTGGGTCGTCCGCGGCCACGCTGTCGATGGGTACGGTGGCGGTTCGCGTAGCGGGCATCGCCAGCAGGTCTACGTCGGAGAGGAGCACCGCGTCGCAGGTTCGTCGCGCCTCGTCCCGATAGCGGGCGGCGTCGACGTAGTCGGTGACCTTCATGTCGAGGCCGAGCTGGATGCGCGGGCGCACGTTCTCGCCGTAGTCCTGGGGGCGCTGCTCCATGTTCTCGCGGTGGAAGGCCGCCGCCTCGCCGAGCAGCGTAAAGGTCGCGTTCGTCCAGTACTCCTCAAGGATCGGCAGGTCGAGCTGCTGCACCTCCGCTCCCAGCCGCTCCAGCGTCGCGATGGCGTCGTGCACCAGCGCCGCCACGTCGGGCTCCGTCCGCTCGAAGGCGTAGGCCGTCGGCACGCCGATGCGCAGCCCGGCGAGGCCTTCAGGCCGTCGTCCAGCTCGGCTGCCCAGTCCTCGACCGGCTCGTCGGTCGTCGAAGGGTCTTTCGGGTCGCGGCCGGCGATCGCTGTCAGCACGTGCGCGCAGTCGCGCACGGTGCGCGCCATCGGGCCGATGTGATCGAGCGACCAGGCGAGCGGCACGACGCCATCGAGGCTGACGCGGCCGTAGGTGGCCTTGATGCCGGCGATGCCGCAGAGCGAGGCGGGCATGCGGATGGAGCCGCCGGTGTCGCTGCCCAGGGCGGCGTAGCAGAGGCCGGCGGCGACGGCGACGGCTGAGCCGCTGCTGGAGCCACCGGCGATGCGCGTGGTGTCCCAGGGGTTGCGGGCCGTCCCGTAGTGCTCGTTGATGCCCGTGGCGCCGAAGGCGTACTCGTGCAGGTGTGTCTTGCCGACGATGACCGCGCCCGCTTCGCGCAGCTTGCGGATCACGGTGGCGTCTTCGTCCGGCACCCAGTCGGCGAGGAACTTCGAGCCGGCCGTGGTGCGCACGCCCGCGGTCGCGCAGAGGTCCTTCACGCCGATCGGCACGCCGTGGAGCGGCCCTCGGTAGCGCCCGGCGACGACTTCGTCCTCGGCGGCGCGGGCGTCGGCCAGCGCCTGGTCGGCCATGACCGTGATGTAGGCGTTGAGCTTGGGGTTGAGCCGCTCGATGCGCTCCAGCACCGCCTCCGTCGCCTCGACGGGGCTGACCTCCTTCGTGCGGATGCGGCCTGCCAGCTCGTGCAGGGTGAGGTAATGAAGATCGGTGGTCGTAGTCATGGTCGGCTCTTCGTGTCGGCGCGTCGATTTTCGTAGGGGCGGGCGGCTGCCCGCCCTGGGCGACCGGCGTGTCGGGGCCATCTGACGTGCGGGAGAGAGTATAGCAGACAGAGGCTCCGCGCCGAACCGAGAACCCAGAACCATAGAACCAGCGCGGTCTGATGACTGGGTTGTTAGTTCTCGGTTCTGAGTTCTGGCAGGGTCTTGACCCCGCTGCTATACTGGCCGCGACCGCAATCAATGCGTTGGAGGCGGCGCACCATGCACACACTCCTACGACCCGGCATCCTCGTCTTGCTGACGCTGGCGGCTGGCCTCCTCTGGCCGGCGCCGGAGCCGGTGGAGGCCGCCGGCATGATGTCCATCAGCGCTGCCAGATTCCACGTCTGTGCTGTGACCACTGCCGGTGCCGTGAAGTGCTGGGGGACTAATTCTCGCTTCCAACTGGGAGCGCCAACGACCGAAACGTGCCATGAGGGACCTTGCAGTACCTCGCTTTTGCCCGTTTCGGACCTGCAGACTGGCGTTGTCGCAGTTGCGGCAGGCAGGAAGCACACTTGTGCCCTCACGGTAGGAGGTGGTGTCAAGTGCTGGGGGCAAAATTACTTGGGACAGTTGGGGTCGTCAACTGACACATGCGAATTCCCGGACAGCGCTGACGATATACCATGCAGTAAGACTCCAGTGGAGGTGGTGGGCCTGGACGCTGGCGTGAAGGAGTTGGCGGCGGGTATGTACCATACCTGCGCCCTTACAACAGTGGGCGGCATCAAGTGTTGGGGATGGAATTTCTTTAGCCAACTCGGGGATGGCACTATCAACCCTCACAACCTCCCTCGGCCCACACCTGTAGATGTAGTGGATGAAAGCGGCGAGGCCCTTTCAGGTGTGCAGGGCATTGCGGCGGGATACGGGCATACCTGCGCACTGCTAGACGGCGGGCGTGTGGCGTGTTGGGGCCTGAACATTATCGGAGATACCAATTGGTCCTACTGCGGCGGTTCTAATCCAAGGCGTTGTAGCACTGTTCCGGTCGATGTGTTGGATGAGGATGGCAGTCCTGCGACAGGGTTTGTTTCTGTAGTCGCAGGCGGCAGCAAGACCTGCGGAATCACTGAATCCGGAGCCGCTAAATGTTGGGGACTAGGATTTGGAGCGTCGCCTGTCGAGATTCTCGACGCTCAGGGCGAATCCTTTAGTAATGCGGTTGCTATCGCCGCAGCTCGACATGAGCAGTTTGTTGGACATATCTGCGTCCTAACCACCTCAAGCCTGCAATGTTTTGGCTTGAATACCGAGGGTCAACTAGGAGATGGGCAAGCCTGTGGCGTGACCTGCTCGACAGTGGAGGTGGTTGGGTTCACCAGCAATGCGACCGCCATCGTCACGGGAGTGAGATACAGCTGTGCCCTGACCACGAGCGGCGGCGTCAAGTGTTGGGGGTGGAACCACAAAGGCCAGCTGGGGGACGGGGCTGGTGGAGGGTTTGACGACATTAGCACCACGCCAGTGGATGTGCTGGGCCTTGAGTCTGTGTCCGGTGATGTTGACTGCAGCAAGGCTGTTACCATCGCTGACGCCCAACTGATCGCGCAGTTGATCGTCGGCCGCATCAGCGGCCTGCCCTGCGCCAATAACGGCGACGTGGACGAGAGCGGCGGTGTTACCATCGCCGACGCACAACTCATCGCCCAGCTCATCGTGGGCCGCATCAGTACCCTAGTCCCGTCGTAAGGGCGGCGACCCGTGGGACGAGCTACCCGCGAACGGGTCGATCGGTTTCGCCGACTTCCTCTCGTTGCTGCGCCAGTTCGGCCACACCTGCGCGTAAGATCCTTCTCACCCTAGGCCGGACCACCGCACCATGAATGGCGCTGCGCGCGATCGGCAGATACCGCAGCTTTCAAGCTGCGGTGGTGAATCCTCGGCGGCTATACTGGGTCGGTGGTGTCTCAGCCATCCCGCCCAGCCGAGTTCGTGTCAGGGGTACGCGCTCAGCTCCCGTTGCTGCTGGGCGTCGCTCCGTTCGGCATGGCGTACGGTGCGTACGCCATCGAGAGCGGGCTCTCCGCCGGGCTGGCCCAGGCGATGTCGGCGATCGTCTTCGGCGGCGCGAGCCAGTTCATCGGCGTACAGCTCATCGCCTCCGGCGTGCCGGGAGCGATGCTGGTGCTGGCGACGCTGCTGGTCAACCTGCGACACCTGCTCTACAGCGCCTCGCTCGCGCCGCATGTCGATCACCTCAGCGCGCGCTGGCGATGGCTCCTGGCGTACCTGCTCACGGACGAAGCGTACGCGACCTCGATGCAGCGCTATCGCCGGGACGACGCATCGCCGCACAAGCACTGGTTCTTCTTCGGAGCCGGCTTCGCGCTTTGGGTGACCTGGCAGCTCACGACGAGCTTGGGCATCTTCCTCGGCGCGGCGCTGCCCGATAGCTGGTCGCTCGACTTCGCGCTGCCGCTGACGTTTCTGGCGCTGCTCATGCCGGTGCTGACGAGCAGGCCGGCCCTCGCGGCGTCGGTAGTAGCGGGTCTGGTCGCGGCGGTGGGCTTCGACTGGCCCTACGGCATCGCGCTCGTCCTCGCGATCGGCGCCGGCCTGGCCGCCGGCGTCGCGCTGGACCGTGCGCTCGGCGGTGGCGCTGAGGAGCGAGCGTTCGACGTGGAGGTCTCGTGAACCTCTGGCTTACCATCGTCGGCATGGGCCTGGTGACCTACGCGATCCGACTTTCGGTGCTGGTGTTCGTCAGCCACACACATCTGCCCGGCGCCGTTCGCGATGCGCTCCGCTTCGTCATGCCGGCGGTGCTCTTCGCGATCATTCTGCCGTCGGTGCTCTATGTGGGCGAGGACCAGTCGTTCGAGCTGACGCTCGGCAACCAGCGGCTTGTGGCGGCCTGCTTCGCCGCGACGGTCGCCTGGTTCACGAAGAGCGTCTGGCTGACCGTCGCGACGGGGATGGCTGCGCTCTGGCTCCTCCAGTGGGCCTGGTAGGCGAGACACGTCAGGGGCACGGGCCATGCTCTCGATCGCGTCACTTCGCAACTGTACATAACCACGGTGGTATACTCGCGGGTGCGCGGCGTTGAGCGATATGAAAGTAGTGAAGATGCGTACATTTCCACGACTCGGCATCCTCTTCCTGCTGGCGCTTGCGACCGGGCTGCTGTGGCCGTCGCCGAAACCAGCGTTGGCAGATGGCGTCAGCGCCATCGCCGCCGGACGCGACCATACCTGCGCGGTGACGGCGGCGGGCAGCATCAAGTGTTGGGGTTTCAATCAATCCGGCCAGTTGGGGAACGGCGTCGAGAGCGGACCCGACACGAACCCGGTCCCGCTCGATGTTCTGGAGGGTCCGGGCGGCCCTCCACTTGTGGGCTCTAAGGTCTCTGCTGGCTTTGGCCACTCCTGTGCCTTGCTGGCGGCCACCGGTGGAGTCAAGTGCTGGGGGAAGAACGTGTTCGGTCAGTTAGGGGACGGGCAGGCGTGCGGGACGGTGTGTACCACCGCGGTCGATGTGCAGGGTTTGACCAGCGGTGTGGCCGCTATCTCAGCGGGAGGACACCACACGTGCGCGCTGATGCAAACGGGAGGGGTCAAGTGTTGGGGTCTGAACCACTTCGGCCAACTGGGCGCTGAGAAAGCCGAAGTCTGTGGAGTCGTCGCGTTTTTCTGCAGCACCACACCGGTGGATGTCACGGGACTGGAGAGCGCAGCAGTCGCGATCGCCGCAGGACTCGAGCACAGTTGCGCCGTGACCGAATCGGGCGGCGTCGCGTGCTGGGGTAAAAACTACGTAGGCAAGCTGGGAGACGGAACGACCGCGGACAGCACGAGCGCCGTTCCTGTGTGCCGGAATTACGACAACCTGAGCCAGCAGTGCACGGAGCTGTTGTCAGACGCGGTCGCTGTCGTCGCAGGCGCTGGGCACACATGCGCGCTCGTGCGAGCGGGGTCGCCGACGATCGGCAACGGGGTGATGTGCTGGGGGAGAAATAACTTCGGCCAGTTGGGGGACGGTACGCCGACAAACCGCACAACGCCGGTGGACGTGCTCGGCCTCCCGAGCGGCGTGGCAGCGATCAGCGCCACATCTAACCACACGTGCATCATCTCGCTGGCCGGAGGCGTTCGATGCTGGGGCGACAACTTCGTCGGCCAGCTCGGAGATGGCCAGGACTGCGGGATTCTCTGCACGGCCCCGACGGAGACGGCTGGGCTGGATACGGGCGTTGTCGCTATCGCTGCGGGCGACGGGCATAGCTGCGCCATCCTCTCCGAAGGCGACGTTACCTGCTGGGGTGATAATGAATATGGCCAGTTGGGCGACGGACAGAGCTGTGGCCAGGTGTGCACTTCCCTCGTTGCTGTATTCGGCTTCGGACGGCCGCCGGACTCCGACAACGACGGCTGTACCGACGAGCAGGAGCTAAGCTCTAACCCCACCCTGGGCGGCCTGCGCGACCCGAAGAACCCGTGGGACTTCTTCGACCCTAATCGGGACGGCTCCGTCGGCCTGCTGGACTTCCTCGCCGTCCTCCGGCACTTCGGCACTACCGGTGACCCGTCGACGTTCGACCCGAACGCGCCGGAGCCGGCGATAGGTGAGTACTGGCCGCTGGCCGACCGCGGCGGGCAGACGCCAGGCGGCGATCCGTGGGACGAGCTGCCGGCGAACGGCTCGATCGGCCTGGGCGATGTCCTCTCGCTGCTGCGGCAATTCGGCCACACCTGCGCGTAGGGTCTTCGCACACGAGGTCGGACCAACCCTCCCACTCTAGACACAGCGCACGCCGTCGTGTACCTTGATGATCGGTTTGCGTCTAGCTTCACAATCGAGTTGGGCCGAAGCTGGATGCGCGTAACTCGCAGGCACAAGGAGGACTCATTCAGTGCATATCGTCGTATGCGTGAAGCAAGTGCCGGACTGGGACATCCCCCCGTCCAGCTTCAAAGTGGACGAAGCGGCGAAGCGGGTGGTATCGCCCCCCGGCGTCGCCCCCGTCCGCAGCCAGTTCGATGAGATTGGCGTCGAGGCGGCAATGCGCCTCAAGGACCAGTCGCCGGATACGAAGGTCACCATCATGAGCATGGGGCCGGAAGAGGCCCGGGACGCCATCAAGCACAGCCTGGCCATGGGCGCCGACGAGGGGCTGCTCCTCACGGATCCGCTCTTCGAGGATCTGGACTGGTACCAGATCGCCCTGGTGCTCTCCACCGCGGTGAAAAAGCTGGACGCCGTCGATTTCGTCATCTGCGGCCGCCAGGCGGTCGATTGGGATATGGGGGTCACCGGCACCGGCATCGCCGAACTGCTAGGCTGGCCCGCTCTCACCATCGGCAAGGACGTGCAGGTGAACGATGGCACCGCCGTCGTCGAGCGGGTGCTGATGGACGGCTTCGAGACGGTAGAGGCGCCGCTGCCCGTCGTGGCCACGGTCAGCAACGAGCTAGGGGAGCCTCGCTACCCTAAGCTCCAGCAGATCATGAAGGCCGCCCGCAAGCAGGTGACCGTTTGGTCCGCCGCCGATCTTGGCCTCGATGCGAGTCAGCTTGGCGAGGAAGCGCGCAAGCTCACGCTGGAGCGGCTCTACATTCCCGTATCGGACAGCGAGTGCGAGATCATCGAGGGCGATACGCCGGAGGAAAAGGCGCAGAACCTAGCTCGCAAGCTGTCGGAAGCGAAACTGATCTAGCCGCTTCGCATCAGAACCGAGAACCAGGAACCTTAGGAGTAGATGGCATGGCAAACGCGATTCTTGTCGTTGGTGAAGTAGCGGAAGGGGCCTTAGTGCCCATTAGCGCCGAGCTGCTGGGTGGCGCGCGGCGGCTGGCCGAAGGATCGGACCAGACGGTCGCCTGCGTCCTCCTCGGATCGGGAGTCGAGGGGGTGGCCCAAGAGGCGATCGCCTTCGGGGCGGACGAGGCCTTCGTCGTCGATGACCCCGCTCTCACTGAGTACAACAGCGATGTCTATCTGCAGGCGATGCTGAAGGTAGCGGAGCAGCTCTCGCCGGCGATGATCCTCTTCGGCCAGACCAACCTGGGCCGCGATCTAGCGCCTCGCCTTGCCTTTCGGCTAGAGACCGGCGTCATCATGGACTGCGTGGAGATGACGATGGAGGGCGGCCGGCTGATGGCTACCCGGCCGTGCTATGGCGGCAACGCTCGCGCTGTTAACGCTGTGCGCACAGACCCCCAGATCGCCACCGTGCGCGCCAAGTCGCAAGATCCGCTGGAGCGAGACGACTCGCGCCAGGGCCAGGTGACGAAGATCGATGCCGGCATCGACCAGGCCGCGGTGCGGGTGAAGGTGACCGAGCGTAAAGGGATGACTGCCGAGGGGGTTCGCCTGGAAGACGCCGACGTCGTCGTCTCCGCCGGACGCGGCCTCGGCGGCCCCGAGAACTTCGACGTCATCGAGGAGCTTGCCGGGGCGCTGGGCGCCGCCGTCGGCGCCAGTCGCGCCGTCTGCGACCTAGGCTGGCGGCCGGTCTCAGACCAAGTTGGGCTGACGGGCAAGGTCGTGAGCCCCACGTTGTACATCGCCATCGCCATCTCCGGCGCCAGCCAGCACATGGCGGGCTGCTCCGGCTCCAAGAACATCGTCGCTATCAACAAAGACCCGGACGCCAATATCTTCAAGGCATCCCGCTTCGGCATCGTCGAGGACTACGCAAAGGTGGTCAAGCCGTTGACTGAGGCGGTGCAGCGAGAAAAGGGCGGCTAAGGGCCCCACGCTGGAGCGCGAGGGCAGCCAATCAGGTTTGCCCGGCCTTGAGTCCAGACGGGAAGGCCATTACAGACCATGAGCAAGCTAGCTGATCTCCTCAAAAGCAGCGCTCGCGCAGCGCCCGGAGCGCTCGGCTTCGGTGCCAGTACCCCGAAAAAGACTGCCACCATGCTGCTGGTCGCCCTGGTAGGCGAACAATGGGCCAACGGCACGGGCGAGGCTGTCTCCGCAGGGGCCGACGCGGTGCTCCTCACCGGCACGCCCGGCGAGAAAGAGCTCGCGGCTGCCGTTGCGGCGGCGGATAGCCGTCCCTGCGGCCTGCTCGATCCCCAGGCCGATGCCGAGGCAATCGCAGCGCTTCGCAAAGCAGGCCTCGATTTCCTGACGCTCGGGGCAGAGGCCCCGGCGAGCGCTCTGCTGGACGAAAAACTGGCCCTGCTGCTCCACCTCAATGAGGAGCTGACCGATATCGAGCTGCGGACGCTGGACTCGCTCTCGCTGGAGGCGATCTATCTCGAACGGTCGAACGGTCCGCTGACGATTCGACGGCAGATGGAGCTGCGGCGCGTGAGCGGCCTCGCCCGCACGCCGTTGCTGCTCGCGGTGCAATCCGACATCGAGGAGCAGGAGCTCCTCAGCCTGCGAGAGGCTGGCGTCGCCCTCGTCGCCCTCGACCTGAGGGAGCGCGGCGCGGCCGATGCGCTGCGACGGCTTCGCGGTGTGATCGATGGGCTGCCATCGCGCCGCAGCCGAAACGACGAGCGGGGCGCGGTGACCATAGGGCAAGTCGCTTCTAAAGAGCCGGAAGAGGAAGAGGAAGAAGAGGAGTAAGCCGCCACTGGAAGGCGTGCGCTCCCCGGGTTGACCGTGCCCGAGCCGCTCGCGTATGCTGCGCCTAGGTAGGCGGGCTACCAGCGGAAGGAGCCGATCATCCTCAGCCCTCTACGCTTCCTCTCCTGGCTATTGGCCCTCTTCGTCATCGGCGTGCCGTTGGCAGCCGTCGGCTTGTTCCTCCTCGCGGTTACGGGCAGTCCTGGCTCTTGCGAGGACGAGGCGCGCCCCATCTCGGACACACCAGAGCTTGCCATCGCCTTCCAGCTCAAATGGAATCGCTTCAACGACACGCTGGCAGCCGGCCAGGAATCCACGGTCGTTCTGAGCGAGAGCGAGCTCACCTCTCGCGCCCGCGTGTGGGTGGAAGCACGAGATGTCCCCGTCTCTGACCTGCTGATCTGCTTCAGCGTCGATAGCGGCGCCGCCTCTGGCAAGGTGGACGTGCCGTTCTTCCCAGGCGACGTGGACGTGCTCATCCGGGGCACCGTGGACCTCCGCGGCGAGCACCCGGACATCGAGATCGACGAGCTCGAGGTGGGAAATCTGCCAGGGCCGCTGACCGGCCTGGTGGAGGGCTTCATCGAAAGCCTGATCAACGACCAGGAGGAGGAGCTAGAGCTGGCGCTTGAGCATGACTACGGCATCACGTTCGGCGAGGGAGACATCACCATCGGCGGCCAGCCGTAGGGAACGTAGAGCTCCATAGCCTACTCCACGATCTTCGGCCGGCGCAGCTCCGACATCGCGGCGCCGCTGCCGCCACGGCGCACGGAGATGATCTGGGCGATGATGCTGACGGCGATCTCCTCCGGCGTCTCCGCCCCGATGTCCAGGCCGATGGGCGTGTGTACGCGCCCCAGCGCCTCCTGAGGCAGGCCCTCGCGCGTAAGGTGCGTTAGCACCGCGCCGACACGCCGACGGCTGCCGATCATGCCCACGTACGCCGCCTCCGACGTCGCCACCTCACGCAGGCTCAGCTCGTCCTGCTTGTGGCCGCGGGAGACCAGCACGATGTAGGTGTGCGCGTCGATCAGGAAGCGGCGCAGCTCTTCGGCGAAGTCGCCGCAGATGACCCGGTCGGCCGTGGGGAAGCGCTCCGCATTGGCGAAGGCCTCCCGGTCGTCCAGTACCGCGACGGAGAACCCCACCTGCGAGGCGATGCCGGCCAGCGACTGGCCGATGTGCCCGCCGCCGACGATCAGGAGCGTCGCCGGGCGCTCGGCTACCTCGATCATCACCTCGAATTCGTTCGCCCCGGCCTCCAGCCGATCGAGGCGGGTGCCGTCCGCGCGGTAGAAGAGCGACTCTATCTGCTTGCGGGGCGATCGAGTGAGGGCGGCGTGGCTGTCGGCGGCGATGGCCTCCTCTAGCTCGCCGCCCGCCAGCGAGCCGAGGCGGGAGCGATCGGCTCGCACCAGCAGCTTCTCTCCCACCGCCGGGCGCGACCCTTGCGGCCCGCGAATGACCGTGGCGACGGCGACGGGGGCGCCGCCTCGTGCTGCGCGCACCACCTCCTGTGCGATCTGGGATCGCTCGTCGTTCATGCTTCGTCGCTCACACGTTGAAGAGGATGTTCAGCACGTCGCCGTCCTGGATGATGTAGCCCTTGCCCTCTCGTCGCAGCAAGCCCCGTTTTCGCGCCTCCCCAAGCGTGCCGCAGTCGAGCAGCTCATCCCAGCCGATCGTCTCCGCGCGAATGAAGCCGCGGGCGATGTCCGAGTGTATCTTGCCCGCCGCATCCAGCGCCGTCGAGCCGGCGCGCAGTGCCCAAGCACGTCCCTCCGGTTCGCCCACGGTGAAGAAGGAGATCAGGCCCAGCACATGATGCGAGAGCCGGATCATGCGCTCCAGGCCGCCCTCAGCCAGCCCTAGATCGCGACGGAACTCGGCCGCATCCTCGTCCGAGAGCTCCGTCAGCTCCGCCTCCAGCTTGCCGGACAGCGCGGCGACCTCGACGGAAGGGCCCGCCCAGCGGGCCGCCAGCGCCGATTCGATCTCCTCTGCGCGGCCGATCTCCGATTCGTCGATATTGGCGAGGATGAGCAGCGGCTTGTTGGTGAGGAGCTGGTAGCCGCTGATAATGCGTCGGTCGTCCGGCGAGAGCTCCTGCGTGCGCAGCGGCTCCTCCCGCTCCAACGCCTCGCGCAGCCGCTGGAGCAGCGCCAGTTCCCGCTCGCCCGCCTCGCGCTCGCCAGGGCGGGCGGAGCGTACCGCGATATCCAGCTTGTCGCGGCGGCGCTCGATAAGCGCCAGATCGGCGAAGGCCAGCTCCATGTTCACGCCCTCGATGTCACGGTCGGGGTCGACGGATCCCTCCGGATGGGGCACCGCCTCGTCCTGGAAGGCGCGCACCACGTGCACCAGGGCATCGCATTTGGAGAGCGAGGCTAAGTACGCCGGTTCCGGCCCGTCGCCTCGGAACGAGAGGCCGCCGGGCACGTCCAGGTAGCGCGCCTCCGCGTACGTGACTTTGCGTGGCTGGATCAGAGCGCAGAGGCGGTCGAGCCGTTCGTCGGGCACCTTGACCACGCCGATGTTCGCTTCCGTCGCGCCGTAGGCGCCGGCGCGCGCGTGGCCGCCCGTGACGGCGTTGAACACCGAGGTCTTTCCCGATCGCTCCAGCCCGACGATCCCTAAATCCATCGCAGACTCAGCTTAGGTTCAGCATTGGGGCGTGTCAAAGGCCGAGGCTACTCTAGCGCGAACGTCGAGCCCAGCAGGGCGGCGCAGAAGAGGATGCCCAGCGCCAAGAGCAGGTTGCCGGCCGAGACGATGATCGAGACGCGTCGCGCGGAGGCCACCTGCGCCTGGTCCGCAGCGCTCTCCTGCAGGCTGAGCAGGCGCGGCCCGATGACGAAGCTGTGCAGGGCGGTGAGAGCGACAGTCAAAATCACGAGTGTCATCTTCACCTGGAATATGATGCCGAAGTTCAGCTCGAACAGCTCTTCGACGCTCAGGGCATGTTCGTAGAGGTTGGCGATGCCGGTGGTCACCAACACCAGCATCGCTCCCCAGGCGAGCCAGCCGAAGCGGGTGGTGAGCACTCGCATGATGCGGGCGCGCACCTGCGCGTCCTCCACCGTCCGGATCGCGGGCACGGCGGCGACGAAGAGGAAGACCTGGGGCCCTACCCAGATGGTAGCGGCCAGAATGTGGAGCCAGGGGTTGAACGCTTCGGTCATCGGCGAGGTTCCTTTCGATTGGCCCGACGTATCGCGCTGTGCCAGGCTGGAGGCCCGGCGTATCGCGTTGTGCCGGTCAGCCTTCCACTCTTCGGGGACAGTATAGCAGCCTCGAATGCGTGAAGGGCCGAGGCCGGCCAGCGTGCATCATCGAGGGGGCCGGACAGAATATTTGCGCTGTCCCTACAGGTACCCATTCGCGCCAACGGCGTTGCGCCGTTCGAGACCAGCGACCAGACTAGCGGATGATCATCTGCTCTCGCTCCGGGCCCACCGAGACGTACTCGATGCGGCAGCCGAGCAGATCCTCGATGCGCTCCACGTAGGTCTGCGCCTCCTTCGGCAAGTCGCTGAAACGGCGCGCGGCGGAGGTGCTCTGACGCCAGCCGGTGTGCTCCTCGTAGATCGGCGTGACCCGCTCCAGCACCGCCGTCGCCGATGGGAACGATTTCACCGGCTGTCCGTCCAGCTCGTACCCGGTGCAGATCTGGATGGACGGGAAGTTGTCGAGCACGTCCAGGCGGCTCAAGACGGCGCTGGTCACGCCGTTCACGCGCACGCTATAGCGGGAGGCGACGGCGTCGAACCAGCCGCAGCGGCGCGGGCGGCCCGTGGTCGCGCCGAACTCGGGCTCCGGGCCTTCGCCGCGCAGGATGTCGCCTGTTTCGCCTAGCAGCTCCGTGGGCATCGGCCCGGCGCCCACGCGGGTCATGTAGGCCTTGTACACGCCCACGACCCGCTCGATCTGCGTCGGCCCGATGCCGGTGCCGATGGCTGCGCCCGCCGCCAGCGACGAGGGCGTCGATGAGGTGACATAAGGATACGTGCCGGCGTCGAGGTCTAGCAGGCTGCCCTGGGCGCCTTCCAGCAGCACCTTCTCGCCGCGATCCAGCGCCTCGATCACGATAGCTGCGGTGTCGCGCACGTACGGCTTGAGCTGGCAGCCGAACTCAACGTAGGCGCGGTACAGCTCGTCGAAGTCGAACGGTTTGGCCTCGTAGAGCCGCTCTAGCAGGGTGTTCTTCTGTGGTAGCACCAGCTTCAGCCGCTCGCGCAGGGCGTCCGGCTCGATCAGGTCGGCCATGCGAATGCCCAGGCGCGCCACCTTGTCGACGAAGGCAGGCCCCACGCCGCGGCGAGTGGTCTCGAGGGCGGCGTCGCCTCGCGCCTGCTCCTCCAGCTCGTCCAGGAGCCGGTGGTAGGGCATGAGCACGTGGCACCGGTCGCTGACGAAGAGGTTCTTGGTGCTTACGCCTCGCGACTCGAGCTGCTCGATCTCCTCCAGCAGCACTTCGGGATCGATGACGACGCCGTTGCCGATAAGGCAGAGCTTCTCCGGATAGAAGATGCCGGCGGGCACCAGATGGAGGGCGAACCTGCCGAGGTGGTTGATGATGGTGTGCCCGGCGTTGTTCCCCGCCGAGTAGCGGACGACGATCGTTGCCTCCTGCGCGAGGAGGTCGACCGTGCGGCCCTTGCCCTCATCACCCCACTGGCCGCCAATGACGACGAACGCTGACATACGGTGCGCCCCGTCGGTCGGGGCGCTCGCTCCTCTCTCGCCGGCAACGTCCCTAGTTACCGGCCCAGCGGGAGTATAAGCAGAACGGCCGCTGATTGCAAGTCCAGTGGTAGCACATGACGATCTGCCGTAGTCCGGCTAGCGTAAAGAAGCGGTGAACAATAACAGAACCCCCGCTTACCAGCGGGGGTCTTTGAGTTTCGTGAGGAGATGGTAGCAGCGGCAGGATTCGAACCTGCGACCCGTCGATTATGAGCCGACTGCTCTGCCCCTGAGCTACGCTGCCCCAAACACGCCCTGCCAGCGCAGAGCACGCCCCAGTATAACAATGGCCTCTCCTCGCGCCAAGCGACGCCGCGATCTGGTGCTGGGTCAGTTGAATACGCCGCGTGCTTCTCCGTAGGCGAGGCTTTCCAGCCTTGCCGCCGCCGAGCCTGGAAAGGCTCGGCTACGATATTCAAGAGTTGCAAACTGATCCACTACCCGCGATTGCGGGCAGCGATCCATCCTGGTTGAGATGCTAGAATCTCGCTGTGACGATCGAACACCCCGTCGAAATTCCCACAGCGCTCGTCCCGGCGGGCCCGTTTCGCATGGGCGACGACGCAGGCCGCGCCGACGAGCGCCCCGCTCATCGTGTCTGGCTGAGCGCTGTACGCCTGGCGCTGCTGCCGGTCACGAACCGGGAGTATGCCGCCTTTCTGGCGGCGACGGGACACGAGACGCCTCGGTTCTGGGACGACCAGGGCTTCAACGCCGCCGGCCAACCCGTGGTCGGCGTGAGCTGGAACGACGCCGTCGCCTACTGCGAGTGGCTGTGCGCCGAACGCGACCGTCGCTACCGCCTGCCCACGGAGGCGGAGCGCGAGAAGGCGGCGCGCGGCGGCCTGGAGGGCGCCCGCTTCCCCTGGGGCGACGACCTTGCCGAGGGTGGCGACCACGCTTCGCAGGAGGCGCCGCGGGCGGTTGGCCTCTCCGCGCCCAACGGCTACGGCCTCTTCGATATGGCCTACAACGTCCACGAATG
>JACZYW010000043.1 GCA_022570885.1 Chloroflexota bacterium
GGCGCGGCTGCGCGCGATAGGACGCCCGCCCCTCGGCGACGCGATGCCCCGCCTTCGCGAACTGCGGTCGCGCTCGACACCAGCGGGCGAGCGGGCAGCTCCCGCAGCGCGGGGCGCGGGCGGTGCACACCTGCCCGCCCAGGTCCATCATCGCCTGGTTCCAGCGCCCGCCGGCTGCCTCGCGCAGCTCTCGCTCGGTGAGCCGGCCGTCGATGTCGCCGAGGAGGCGGGCGACGACGCGCCGCACGTTCGTATCGAAGGCGGCGACGGGCACGCCGAACGCGAACGAGGCGACGATGGCGGCGGTAAACGGGCCGACGCCCTCGATCTGCTCCAGCTCCGCCGCCGTGCGCGGGAAGCCGCCCTCGCGGACGATGCGCCGCGCCGCCCGTTGGAGGCGGAGCGCTCGCAGGTTGTAGCCCAGCCCGCCCCAGAGACGCAGCACCTTCGCCGTCGATGCGCGGGCGAGCTTTTCGACGGTGGGGAAGGCGGCGACGAACTCGTCGAACTTGGGCAGGACGCGCGACATCTGCGTCTGCTGGGCCATCACCGCGGCGACGAGCACCTGGTAGGGGTCGCCGGAGGTGCGCCAGGGCGCCCGCAGCCCGTGCCGCCGGTGCCAGGCGAGCAGCGCGCGGCGCAGGCGCGGCAGTTCGCCCTTCGGCAGGCGCAGGATAGCTTGCGTGGGTTCGGCGGCGGGCACGGGCGCAGTATAGCGCTCGTTGCGCCGGTGGACGTGGGCGCGTACAATGGCGGACGTTCGTATGGAAGAGATCACGCCCCACGTCCATAGCCTCGATGTCCAGCTCGACTGGTTTCCCCAGCCGTACTCGCCAAACGTCCACCTGGTCGTCGACGGCGAGGAGGGCGCACTCATCGACGCCGGCTTCTCGGACGACCAGTCGATCGACAGCCGGCTGGAGGCGCTGCGCGGGTTCGCCGGGCTGAAGCTGCGCTACATCGTCATCACCCACCACCACTTCGACCACTCGTCGGGAGCGCACCGGCTGCGCGAGGAGACGGGCGCGCGCATCGTCATGCACCGCGACGAGGCGCCGCTGCTCCAGCGCGCCGCCGAGGAGGAGCTGCCGTCCGACGTCGATGCGCCGCCGGATCGACAGGAGTTCCGCGAGCAGACGCTCCGCTTCCGTCGCGACGGCGCGAAGGGCGCGCCCGACGAGCTGGTGTCGGACGGCGATACGTTGCGCGTGGGCGGGCTGACGCTGCGCATGGTGCACAGCCCCGGACACACCGCGGGCCACCTGTCGCCCTTCCTCGAGGAGGGGCGTGTCGTCTTCGCCGGCGACAACGTGCTCGGCCTGGGCACGACGGTCGTCCCGCCGCCGCCGCACGGCGACATGACGCAGTACATCGACTCGCTTACGAAGATGCAAGGGCTGGGGGCGGAGCTGATGTGTTGCGGCCACGGCCCCGTGGTGCGCGAGCCGAACCGCAAGCTGCAGGAGCTGATCGACCACCGGCACGAGCGCGAGCAGCAGATCCTCTCGCTGGCCGGCGAGGGGCGCGACACGGTGAAGGCGATGGTGCGCGCGATCTACCCGGAGCTGGACAAGCGGCTGCTCGGCATGGCGCAGAGCCAGGTGCTCTCCCACCTATCGAAGCTGGAGCGCGAGGGTCGCGTGCGCACGTCGGGCGAGGGCGCGGAGACGCGGGTCGAAGTAGGGTAGGCCCTCACCCCCGTCCCCTCTCCCACTGGGAGAGGGGCGATCAGGCGACTGGCTAGTCGAATCTAAGCCTAAGTTGGGGTGAGGGCTGGCGAGGGCCAGGCGCTTTCTCTCACTCGCGCCCTACTGGCCTGGCGCAGCCCCCTCCAAGAACGTAGCGTTCTCCTCCTCGCGAGCGGCCGCGAGCAGTAGCCCCTCGCGGGCGGACGGGTCTGCCTCGTCGTCGGCGAGGGAGCGATAGACGGCAGCGCCGGCCCGCTCGAGTGCGGCTAGGAGTTGCATGCTCTCCTCTCGCGATCGGCCCTGGAACAGGGCTGCCATCGACTGTACGGCTGACTCGATAGATTCCGGCACGCTGCACCTCCCCTAATAGCGGGCGCTCGTATCGTGGGCTCTCGCCATTGTACTGCGATAGGCGGCGGTGGATAGGCCCTCACCCCCGTCCCCTCTCCCACTGGGAGAGGGGCGACCAGGCGACAGGCCGGTCGATCTTTAGCCTAAGTTGGGGTGAGGGCGTGGGGGCAATCAGGCGACTGGCCGGTCGAGCCTAAGCCTAAGTCGGGGTGAGGGCCGTCAGCTTCTTGGCCCCCTCTGTTATACTGTTCTCGCCATGAGCAGGCTGCCGCTCGTGCTTCTGCTGGGGCTAGCGCTCGGCTTCGCGGCCTGCGGCGATGGAGACGAGCAGCGCGAAACTACACCGACGGTGGCTGCTCAGCCTTCCCCAACCGCCGTACAAACGCCGCCGACGGAGCTGTTCGGGCCGCCGTTTGAAGGGGAGTTGCTCGGCATCTTCATCGGCCCACATCTGGTCGAATCACCAGAAGCGATACCTGATACGTTCCTAAAACCCCGAGACGTCTGCCTACCCGGCACCCCGTCGGTGGTGGTTCCGTGGGAGCAGGCCGGCGAGATGAACCTGGATTTGAATCTGCCACCTGAATATGTACCTCTGAAAGGCAGTTTGAATACGGGTGCGTTCGCCTGCGGCGGTACGGTGACTGGGACGACCTGGTCCTACGACCTCAGGCTCGCCGATGGAGGGTCTGCGTACGTCATCATCGGGAGGAACGTCCTCCGTCTGGCGGACTATAACGTAACCGCTAACCGTGTGAAAACGGCGGTGTTCGCGGGGCGAGAGGCGGTGGTGATCGAGCCGGCGTTTCCGGATGGCCGTCACGTATCAGGCGTGTCCGCCAGCGCACGATCGGGCGTGTACTTCCCTGAATCGTTCGGACAGACGTTCATTAGCGGATCCAGCTTGCCAACGAAGAACCTGCTTGAGCTCGCGCAGCTCGTTGCGGAGGCTACCAGCCGCCGGACCGACATCCCCGAGGTCGACGCTGTCCTGGACGCGGTCGAGTCTGGCGACGCGGACCGCGTCAGCGCCCTCCTGCGCTTCACGCCAACGCTCTGCGGACAGTCTAACCCGCCATACTTTCACTGCGGGCCGGATGCCGAGGAGCCCTCGCTTGTTGACGTGATGCCGATATCCGACTGTAAGGATTACTATTTGGGCCGAGACGGTCTCGACGAGGCGCTGAGGTTAGCATTGGTCGATCCTGCACTCTACGGCGTCTACAAAACGCCGCTTGGCATCGCACGGCAACCGATCGGGATCGACATACCAGCCGAGTACATCGCGGTCTTTTCCCGGCAGTGGGTGAGGCCGGATGGCCAGGTCTTGGACAGGAGACAGGTGTTCGCCGTGGCCATCGACCGGGGGGAGATCGTCAAAGTCTTCTTCGCGATGCCCCTCCCTCCGAACATCTGCGCCAGCACCCCCGCCCAGATCGTCGAGGGTCTCGGCCTGGAGGACGCAATCCTTCCGCCGGTGTAGGCCCTCTCCTCCGTCCCCTCTCCCAGTGGGAGAGGGGCGACCAGGCGACTGGCCGGTCGATCTTGGTCCAGGTCGGGGTGAGGGCGCGGAGACGCGGGTCGAACTAGGGTAGGCCCTCACCCCCGTCCCCTCTCCCACTGGGAGAGGGGCGACTAGGCGACAGGCCGTTCGATCTTTAGCCTAAGTTGGGGTGAGGGCGCGGGGGCGATCAGGCGACTGGCTGGTCGATCTTGGCCTATGTTGGGGTGAGGGCTGAACCGCTGAACGCTGATAGCTGACCCGCTATACTATCCTCACCATGCCCACGCTCGACCCCGCGCTGACGCCCGTGCTGCCGCGCACGGCGGAGCTGACGCCGGAGGGCCACCTCGCCCTCGGCGGCTGCGACGCCGTCGACCTGGCGCGCGAGTTCGGCACGCCCCTCTACGTCTTCGACGAGGAGGAGCTGCGCGAGACTTGCCGCGCCTATCGCGAGGCGTTCGCATCGCGCTACGAGCAGAGCGCCGTCGTCTACGCGGCGAAGTCGTACCTCGGTCGCTGGCTGGCGGCGCTCGTGGCCGAGGAGGGGCTGGGGATGGACGTCGTCTCCGGCGGCGAGCTGGCCGTCGCTCGCTCAGCCGGCTTCCCGCTGGAGCGGGTGCTCTTCCACGGCAGCAACAAGTCGGCCCAGGAGCTGCGCGAGGCCGTCGAAGCGGGCATCGGCCGCATCGTGATCGACAACTTCCACGAGCTGTCGCTGCTGGACGACATCGCGGGCGATCTGGGGAAGCGCCAGCCGGTGCTGCTGCGCGTGTCGCCCAACGTCGACCCCCACACCCACGTGAAGACGACCACGGGCGTGCTCGATACGAAGTTCGGCTTCGCGATCGAGGGCGGGCAGGCGGAGGAGGCGGTGGTTCAGGCGCTGGCCCGGTCGAATCTGGAGCTGCTGGGCCTCCACTGCCATCTCGGGTCGCCCATCTTCGAACTCGACCCCTACCGGCAGGCGAACGACGTGATGATCGCCTTCGCCGCGCGCATGGGCGAGCGCCACGGGCTGGAGCTGCGCGAGTACAGCCCCGGCGGCGGCTTCGCCGTCCAGGTCCTGCGCGGCGAGCCTGCGCCGTCGCCCGGCGACTACGCGGAGGCCGTCGTCGATTCGCTGCGCGCCGCCCTCGCCCGCGAGGGGCTGGGCGAGCCGAGCCTGACCGTCGAGCCTGGCCGGGCGATCGTCGCCCGCGCCGGCGTCGCGCTCTACCCCGTGGGCGCGCGCAAGGAGCTGGCCGGCGTCCGCACCTACGTCTCCGTCGACGGCGGCATGGCCGACAACATCCGTCCCGCGCTCTACGAGGCCCGCTACGAGGCGCTGGTCGCGAACCGGGCGGCGGAGCCACCGGCGGAGCGGGTCACCATCGCGGGCAAGTATTGCGAATCGGGCGACGTGCTGATCAAAGACATCGAGCTGCCCAAGCTCTGGGCGGGCGATGTGCTGGCGCTGCCGGCCTCCGGCGCCTACTGTCTGTCGATGGCGAGCAACTACAACATGTCGCCGCGGCCTGCGGTCGTGCTGGTGCGCGAGGGCCGGGCGCGCCTGGTCCGCCGTCGCGAGACGTACGACGATCTGATGCGCGCCGACGTCTGGGGCGAAGCATGAGTACCTTATCCGTAGGGGCCGACCTTCAGGTCGGCCCGTCCCTTACGACAAAGCCGGACAGACCTAAAGGTCTGTCCCTACGAGGTCGTATCAGACGATGAGCTGGGACATCATCGGGCAGGAGCGGGCCGTCGCGGTGCTGCGGCGAGCCGTTGCAGGCGAAGGGAAGCTCTCGCATGCCTACCTCTTCGCCGGGCCGGAGCGGGTCGGACGCGCGACGACAGCGCGGCGCTTCGCCCAGGCGCTCAACTGCAACGCGGAGGGCGAGCACCCCTGCGGCGAGTGCCGCTCGTGCCGCCTGATCGCCGAGGACAAGCACCCGGATGTCGAGTTGTTCGGCGTCGGCGGCATCTGCGAGGAGTCCGATCACCGCGACCACAGCGCGGACGGCTCACGCGAGATCCGCATCTGCCAGGTGCGACGGCTGGAGCGCGTGGTGAGCCGCACCCCGTTCGAGGCGCGCTACCGCGTGATTATCGTCGACCCGGCCGAGTCGCTCACGCGGGAGGCGGCCAACGCTTTCCTGAAGACGCTGGAAGAGCCGCCGCCCCAGGTCATCTTGCTGCTCATCGCCGCCCGCGAGGAGGCGCTGCCGGCAACGGTGCGCTCTCGCTGCCGGCGGCTCGCCTTCTCCGGCGTGCCACGCGAGGCGATCGAGGCCGCGCTGCACGAGCGCTGGAACGCCGAACCGGAGCAGGCGGCGCGGCTGGCGCGGCTGGCCCAGGGACGGCTCGGCTGGGCCGTCGCCGCGCTCGAGGACGAGAAGCTGCTCATCGACCGCGAACGCATCGTTGATGACATCGAGTCGGCGCTGGCGGGCGGCCTGACCGAGCGGTTCGCCTACGCGGCGAGCCTGGGCGCTCGCTTCTCGCGCGATCCGCAGGCGGTGCGCGCGACGCTGGAGCTCTGGCGCGACTGGTGGCGTGACCTGCTGCTGACCGCCGCCGGCCAGGAAGAGCTGGTAGCCGATACCGAGCGACTGGACACGCTGCGGTTGCAGGCGGCACAATACGGAGTAGGAGGCGCCGTCCAGGCGCTGACGGCGATCGCCGCCGGCCGCCGGCACCTGGAGGAGCACGCCAGCCCGACGCTGGCCCTGGAGGCGATGCTCCTGGAGCTGCCCGTGGTGGCGAGCGGCTCGTAGTACGAAAGGAGGCCGCGCGATTCGTCTCCGCCTGGGTGGAGGCTGGAGTCCGCGGGTCGAGATGGCAGACCAACAGCGGGTGCCGGTGGGCATTCGATTCAAAGAAGCGGGCAAGATCTACTACTTCGACGCCGGCAGCATGGAGCTGGACGTCGGCAACTATGTCGTCGTCGAGACCTCGCATGGCCAGGAGATAGGCCGCGTCGTCATCTCTCCTGAGCAGGTGATCGTCACCGAGATCAAGGAGTCACTCAAGCCGATCATTCGGCAAGCCAATCCGGAAGACCTGGAGCGCGCCGCAGAGTTAAAAAAAAGGGCAAAAGAGCAGCTAACCCTGGCCCGTGAGAAGGCGGGGGAAGAACAGCTGAAGATGCGGCTGGTGGCCGGAGATTACAGCCTGGACGGCTCCCGCCTCACCTTCTACTACACCGCCGATGACCGTGTCGACTTCCGCTCTCTAGCGCATGACCTGTCGGAGGAGCTGGACACCAGGGTGCAGCTCCTGCAGATCGGCGACCGCGACCGGGCGAAGCTGGTCGATGGCATCGGCCGCTGCGGCGAGCGGCTCTGCTGTAGCTCCTGGCTCACTACCTATCCCACCGTATCGATCAGGATGGCGAAGGAGCAGTCGCTGCCGCTCAACCCTTCAAAGCTGTCCGGCGCCTGCGGTCGTCTCCTCTGCTGCCTCACCTACGAATACGACCAGTATCGAGAGATCAAGGGAAGCCTGCCCAAGGAAGGCGCCAGGATCTCGACGCCTACCGGCCCGGCCAGGGTGCTCAAAATCAACGTGGTAAAGGAGACGATCAGCCTCGCCCTCGCGGATTCGCGCGATGCCGTAGAGATGCCGCTCATAGATTTTCGCCTCATGTACGGCACCGCTATCCGCCCGCAGGAGCTGACCGAGAAATTCGAGAAGGAGCTGATGGCCGCCGATTCGCCTCAGGCGAAGGCTGCTCCGGCCCCGGAGGCTCCGCCGAAGCCACAGGCCGAGCAGACGCCGGCGACGGCAGCTTCGGGCGAAGGTCAAACGCAGCGCAGGCGTCGCCGGCGACGCCGGGGTGGCAGGCGTCGCAACCGCGGCGGTGGCGGCGGCAGCGGCGGCGGTGGCGGCGGCAGCAGCGGGGCGACCTAGGCGTAGATGCTTCGCAGGCCTCGTCGCACGGCGCGACTCACGCTTGACAACTGTAGCGCCACGGGTATAATAGCTGTGCCTGGAGGGCGAGATGACGTTAAGTCGTTTGGCCGTGGCAGTCGTGGCATCAATGGCGTGGCTCATGCTCTTCATGCCTGTGGTTGGGCAAGTCAGCCAAGTTCACGCGTTCAACATAACGTTTACGAATGACACCGGCCAGACCGCCGGCCATTTCGTTCTGATCATCTCAACCCTCACCGTTCCCGCCACCATCGTGACGCAGCCGGCTGGCGGCGGAACAGCCGAGCAATTCGGAGGCTTTGAGTATGTCGAATTCATCTGGCCGGATCCATGCATCGGGCCCGGAGAGAGCATCGTCCTCGATACGATCGATCCCGCCCCCTACATCGTCTTTACCCACTTCTTTGCGCCCAGTCCCCCGGTGGTCTCAGCAGTGAACAATAAGAGCTTCTCGGCCGATACCTTGGCCATCGACATCACGTTGACCTACGGCATCAGCGGAGCGCTGCTGATCGAGAACGCGCCGGGTTGCCCGGAGCCGACGTTCGAGGAGCAGGCCAGCGTGCAACTCACCGTTGTCTGGAGCAACCGCTGCGTCGACC
This sequence comes from Chloroflexota bacterium, assembly GCA_022570885.1. Lineage (GTDB taxonomy): Bacteria > Chloroflexota > Dehalococcoidia > DSTF01 > RBG-16-68-14 > JACZTE01. The sequence goes on from JACZYW010000043.1 coordinate 8,058, forward strand.
CGGGCGAGAAGGTGGCAGTGCACGTGGCAGGCGGTGGTGCCGGAGGCTACAATGCCGGCAACTTGCCATATCAGTTCGTGGCAGTCGTCGGCGGCATAGCGGCACTGCCTGAAGCAGGCGGTGCGCCGCTGGAGACGGCTGGCTCGTCCGGCCCCAACACCACCGCACTCGCTGGCATCGCAGCCGCCGCTGTTGCGGCAGGCGCTGCTGCGCTCGGCGGCGTGGCCTGGTACGCGCGGAGACGGCCCGGCTAGTCGCTGGCCGCATTCAGAGCCTGCCACCGCCGTGACGGCACAGAACCATTGGTGGCTATCGTGCTCGGCAGTGGGCGAAGTAGAGTGTATCTCCGGGCACAACGCTCCACGCGTGCTGCTCTATGGCCTCTCACGCTGACCGGCGGGTCTGCGGGGGAAGTTGTTGGAGAAAGAGAGGCAAGTAGCCGCGGGGCGTTAGGCCGCCTCGCCGCGACGAGGCATGCCGAGGACCACGGCAGCTCGCGCAACCTTAATCAGGGCCTCCGTGTCGTTGCCGTCCACGCCGTAGGTAGCGATGCCACCCCTGACGTCGATGGTGGCCGCACCGTCGCGGCCGCGAGTCAACTCGGCGGCCACAGCGTTCTGCAGACGCTCCAGGAGCGGCTGGCGATGCTCTTGACCCACCCCGATGGCAAGGATGGCTACCTCCTTGTTGCTGAGATGGGCCACGAGGTCCGTGGGGTGAATCAGATGATCGATGACGCCAGCCACCTCTTGAAGCGTCTCGCTGGAGAGACCGGCCGGGGGAACGGCTGCCGAAGTGCCGATGCGAAACTGGAGCACGATGACGGAGAAGGTGGATCGGTTGCGCTCTGCCCGCTCGCACTCAAGAGAAAGGCGGTCGTACAAGTACGTGCGGTTGTGGAGTCCCGAGGTCTCGTCGTAGACAGCGGACCAGGCCAGCAGACGCTCTCGCTTGCGCCGCACCACCTCCCGCAGCAGGAGCGTCACCGCATTCATGATCACGAGACCCCCAAGGAGATAGACGGTAAACGATAGCTCCGGCGTGTAATCGGCCGTATCGAGGCCTGAGGGGAGCCAGGGGAGCAACCAGAGGAGGGTCACCGCCGACAGCATGATCAGGGCGACCAAGGCCAAGCGACTCAGATGAAGCCAGCGGTAGTAGCCTAGGTGTGGTGCTTGAGCCCGGTCCAGCCGGTCAGGCGATACCGTCCTATGTTGCTCGGAGGACGGTTCCTTGCGATCGCCTATCGGTCTCTCCTCGCCGGAGCCGCCGTTGGAGTCCTTACGAGACTTCACGATTGTGGTAACCTCCCTCTTAATCTATCGGCAGAAGCAGAACGGTCTTTATATCTCCCGCTCCGAGGCGGAACGCCGGTCGATCTCCGAGGCCGCTACTCCGCCACGATCTCGTTCAGCGTCTCCTCCACCAGGTCGATCCGGGCTGCGCCAGGAGCCAAAGACGATCCGCGCCATCCGCGCCGTCTCGTCTAGGCCGTGCTCCTGAGCGAGGCGTCTCAGCACCTGGCCAGGGTCGTCGTTACCTCGGATCAGGTCGTCTAGCTCGCTGATGAGTTGTCCTGCACGAATGCGACCACCTCTCAATAGGATGATCGGCCGGCAGGATACCAGGACTAGTACAAGAGACAGAGTAAAAAGATGGGTGCTGGGTTGGGGCGGCCATGCTCGCGCTCGGTGGCGCGGCCTGGTACGCGCGGAGGCGGCCCGGCTAGTCGCTGGCTGCTCGTGGCTCGACCGCAGCTTGAACGCTGCGGCATCGCCAGCGTCTACCGCATCACTCGTGGTAGGGTAGCGAGGCTGAAGCGCTTTCCCGACGGGCGCGCACTGTGCGGGGGCAACCGCCTGGTCGCCCCTACTGCCGCAACCTCGCTATACTGTCGACTGTCGCATGAGAAGCGTACCTGCGCGATGGCTGCTGCTGTGGGCGTCCGCGTTGCTGGTGGCCTTGGCCGTCGGTTGCGGTGGCGGTGGCGACGTTCCGTCCGCGACGCTCCTCTACACGCTGGACACGCCCAACCCTCAGAGGCTCGGCGAGTTCGGCTACGCGCTGTCGCTGAGCGATGTGGACGGCGACGGCAAGGCCGAGATCGCGGTGGGCGTCCCGTTCGAGGACGTGGGCGATAACCCCGCCCAGGGTCGGGCCTACCTGTTCTCCGGCGCGACCGGCGTTCTCATCCTCACCTTCGATAACCCGGAGCCCGATGCTGGCATCTTCTTCGCCTGGACGGTGGCGATGGGCGATGTAGACGGCGATGGCCGGGCGGAGATCGCGGTGAGCGCTACACGGGAGGATGCGTCTGGCGGCGCCTCGCAAGGACGTGCCCACGTCTTCTCCGGCGCAACGGGCGAACTCCTCGACACATTCGACAACCCTAACCCCGAGATCTATGCCCAGTTCGGCAACAGCGCTGCCTTCGGCGACTACAACGGTGATGGCAGGGCGGATCGAGCGTTAGGCGATCCCTTCGGCGATGTGGACGGCGCGGTCACGGGTGAAGTGCTCGTCCTCTCCAGCGGGCGGACCGATATCCTCACCGCTCTTAGCCCACAGGCCGCCGCCGAGTTCGGCTATAGCGCGGCGATGGCTGACATCGACGGCGACGGCGAGGCCGAGGTGGTCGTCGGCGCGCGGCTGGAGGATGTCGATGGCAACGTTGACCAGGGCCGCGTCTACGTCTTCTCCGGCGGCACAGGCGAACTGCTCTACACGCTCGACACGCCGAACCCCGAGCCGGGAGCCTGGTTCGGCGCGGCCGTGGCGATGGGCGATATGGACGGCGACGGCTGGGCGGACATCGCCGTGGCTGCTCGATTGGAGGACGTGGGCGATAACGAGACCCAGGGCCGCGTCTACGTCTTCTCCGGCGCAACCGGCGAGCTGATCCTCACCATCGATAGCCCTAACCCGCAGGCCGAAAACGGGGAGTTCGGCTTTAGCCTGGCGATGGGCGACGTGGACGGCGATGGCCGCGCGGAGGTCATCGTCGGCGCTCCGTCCGAGGACGTGGGCGACGTCACGGCCCAGGGCCGCGTATACGTGTTCGCCTTCCCGTAGGCTAGTGCTGGTCGCTGGTCGGCCGGGCTGGCGTCCCCACTTCGGTAGGCCAGGCCTTCAGCCTGGCCTGCGGGTGCTGTCAGGCCGCGTCCCCGCCTCCGTAGGACAGGCTTCAGCCTGTCGGGGCAACTAGGAAGGGGCGATTTGTATGCCCAAGGTAACGTTCCCGCAGGAGTTCGTCTGGGGCTGCGCCACAGCGTCGTACCAGATCGAGGGCGCCTGGGACGAGGACGGCAAGGGCGAATCGATCTGGGACCGCTTTTGCCACACGACGGACAAGGTGCGCGACGGCGATACCGGCGACGTCGCCTGCGACCACTACCACCGCTATCGAGAAGACGTGGCGCTGATGAAGGAGCTGGGGCTGCACAGCTATCGATTCAGCATCTCCTGGCCGCGCATCTTCCCGGACGGCAAAGGCGCGGTCAATCAGCAGGGGCTCGATTTCTACAGCCGCCTGGTGGACGAGCTGCTCGCCGCCGGCATCACTCCCTTCCCCACGCTGTACCACTGGGACCTGCCGCAGGCGCTCCAGGACGAGGGCGGCTGGGCCAATCGCGAGACGGCGCAGCACTTCGCCGACTACGCTGCCACCGTCGTCGATCACCTCGGCGATAGGGTGAAGCGCTGGCTGATCTTCAACGAGCCGTGGGTCTTCACCATCCTGGCCTACATGGCGGGCGTCCACCCTCCCGCTCTGCGCGATGGCGCGACCGCCTTGCGGGCGACGCACGTCGTGAACTTAGCCCAGGGCCTGGCCGCCCGGGCGATGCGGGCCACCGGCAAGGTCGATGCGCTGGGCAGCGCCTTCAGCATGAGCGGCGTCTACCCCGCCAGCGAGAGCGAAGAAGACAAGGCCGCGGCAGAGCGCAGCTTCCGCTTCACCAACCTCTGGTTCCTGGAGCCGGTCCAGAACGGCCGCTACCCGGACGCCTACGTCGGCGGCACCGACCCCGCTCGCTTCGGTGTGCAGCCGGGCGATATGGAGCTAGTCCAGGCGCCGCTCGATTTCATCGGCATCAACCTCTACACTCGCAACGTCGTCGCCTACGACTCGCAGGACCGCAACCTTGGCGCCCGCCAGGTGGCCGTCCCGGACGTGGAGCGCACCGATTTCAACTGGGAGGTCTACCCCGAGGCGCTCCACGACGTGATCGCGCGCATCTGGGAAGACTACCAGCTCCCGATCTACATCACCGAGAACGGCTGCTCCTACGGCGACGGCCCGGACGAGCGGGGCGTGGTGGACGATCAGCGCCGCATCAGCTTCTACCAGCGCTACCTCGCGCAAGTGGCGCGAGCGATCGAGGGGGGAGCCGACGTGCGCGGCTACTTCGCCTGGAGCCTGATGGACAACTTCGAGTGGACGATGGGCTATAGCCAGCGCTTCGGCCTCGTCCACGTCGACTACCCCACCCAGCAGCGCATCGTCAAGCAGAGCGGCTACTGGTACCGTGACGCTATCGCGGCAAACGGGTTCGAGTACTAGGGCGCGACGGGCGTACTAGCTGAAAATCTTTATGTCAGACCTCTTGACAACGCCCTCCCCCCGGCCTAGACTAGCCCCGATTGGTAGGTGCGGCCATGGAAGACCAGCGACAACAGCGAATCGCGGACGTGGGCCAACACGTCGCACAAAGGCGGCGGGGCCTGCTGATGCTTGTCGGCATCGGGCTGCTACTGCTTGTCCTGGGCACGGCGCACATCTGCACTAGTCGGAGTTCCGAGATGAATCAGGCTGGGGGCTACTCGGGCCGCGCCACGATAGTGGGAGGACCGGCAGGGAAAGACCCTTCCAACCACGTCGAGATGGTTTCCGCAAACACCAAGGGCATCGAGACCTGTGTTCCTGGCGGTGACGAGACAGACTGGGATTTCGGCTGGGTTCATTGGGCTCTGAGCAAACGGCCGCTCCTTGAGGTGAATGCACAAGGCAGCGGCGGCTACGCCACGGGCTTTTGGGACTGCATCTTCTTCCACTCTATCGAGTGGCGGTCTGACTGGTCATGGCTGGAGGACGGCGAGGAGGACTCCGGGTTCGCGATCGATTTTGAGGAGTTGTAAGTGTAGGAACCGTGTTGAGGAAGGCTGTCCTGCTCGCCGCTTTGTTGCTCGCTTCGGGCGTCGCCCTCGCCTTCGGCTTCACCGCCGCGTGTAGTAGCGACCCCGATCCGACCGAAACAAGGATCAGCACAGGCGTGACTACGGTCGAGCATGAAGGCACCATTGACTTAGAACGGTCTGAGGTTGGCCTTGGCGAGGAGGTCGTGATCACAGGCAGCGGGTGGAACGGCAACGGCCCCGTCAAGATCTATTTGCTGACCGAGGAACAAGTTTTGGCCCGTGGCAGCTTGGCAGAGCTTGAGCGTGAAGCGGTGCGACTGGGCGAGGTGACGCCCGACGGCGACGATTCGGTCATCTTCCGCTTCCGCCTAGCGGAGACGTACGAGAGGTCGGATGGAAACCCCCTCCGAATTGAGACAGGACAGAAGCTGTACGTCTACGCGCAGCAGCGCACGGAACGCGGGTCCTCTGGCGAAGGCGTAGGGCCGCTCATCGTGCGGCCATAGGAGGATGCGATGAGAATACAACAGATCGTCACCGTGATCGTCTTGGGGCTAGTCATTGCGGGCAGCATCGTCGCGTGGGTGCTTTGGCCGGACGAAGGGGCGGTAAGCCAGGAATTCGTCGATCCGGTGGCGGTCTCTCGCGTGCTGCAACAGCTAGCTCCTGGAACGACCTTGCACATGGTAGATGTCAACTACCGCAGGCACGGCCCTGATACGCCTGCCGCAGAAGGTCCGCAGACGAGGCGTGTCGAAAGCTGGGCGACCTTTGACGACCAGGGAGCGCTGGCGGATTATCGTGAGGAGACACGCCACATGGACGGTACGCTCCTCGGTACGGCCACGCTCGACAGCGATGACCTGGTGCTGTATGACCCCGCTGGGCTAGAGACCAGGCGCATTCCGAATTTCCGGCTAGGGCTGACGGTGGATAGCCTCAAGGCCAGCATAGTAGAGGCGATTACGAACACGGCAGCCGCACTTGCTGCTCAGCTTGACGCACCGACAACGACACTGGGTGCCACAAGCGTCCTGGTGTTGGAAGAACGTAGACAGGTTTTGCCTGCTCCTAACAGGGGCGAAGGCTATAGCATTCCGTACATTGCGGACCTCAACGCCGTCGAGGAACTCCGCCTTGATTACGTCCTGCCTGACGCATCGCATGCGTTGAAGAGCGAAGTAGTCATCGTCGGCGAGGACGGCACGGAGACTGTCGTCGAGAGCCGTGATCACGAAGTCTTTGAGGTCATCCCGTCGGCGACACTTGAGTGATGAAAGGCCTCACGTTGAGGCTGCTCCTAAGCGTCGCTGCCCTGGTTCTCGGCTTGTCATCCGGTTCCTCTGTCTCCGAGGGGGCCGGCCCCTACGCCGTACCTGCCGTCTCCTACATTACAGCTACCGCACCCGGGAGTTTATTTTCTGACACCCACCTTGCCTGCCTCTCCCGCTCGGAGCAGGCGGGGTCTGCTGTTACCACATCGCTCGTCTGCTACAGCGCACAAAAACCTTCACCCCCACCGCCACCTCCCCCACCTCCCTACGAGCCCGCAACGGATACGGTGCTGGTGGGGAGCTTTAGCCAGTCCACTGGTGCGGTGCTGCTACCCTTCCTTGCCTGTACGGAGGTATTCCCCGGCTTTTTCGCCGTGAGCATCACGCTAGACATCCAGCTTGACAAGGCGGGTGGCCCAGCCACCGGCAGTGTGGTCGTTACAGAAGACTTCACCGCGCCCTTCGACTGCGCGGACGGCACCCAGAGCACTGGCCCGCTCACGATGACGCCGCTGGCCCTGGACCACGACGAGGACGGCGACGGCTGCTCCGACTGGGACGAGCTAGACCCCGCGTCGGCCGGCAGCGATCCGTTCAACCCATTCGATTGTGGCGCCGTGGGCGGCATCGCGGAACTGCCGGAGGTAGCTCGAACCTCGTTGGAGGCGCCCGCCTCGTCGTCCCGCAACGCTGGCCTGCTCGCGGGCACGATCGCGGGCATCGCGGCGCGCGCCGTCACGCTGACCGGCGCGGCCTGGTACGCGAGGAGGCGTTGGGTTAGGTAGCCCTCACCCCCGTCCCCCTCTCCCTCAGGGAGAGGGGCGATCAGGAGATCAGTGAGCTCTCTCGATTGGTCGGGGTGAGGGCGTGCAGCGGCGTAGGACAGGCTTCAGCCTGTCGGGGCAACA
>JACZYW010000044.1 GCA_022570885.1 Chloroflexota bacterium
TGGCCGAAGTCGTCACACCGCTGCCTGAGATCGTTTGTGTCGTGGGCCCCTCTAATCAAATCGGCGGGCTTCCAGCGCTGCGCGTCATCGTCGCTAACGGCCAGCCGGTCACAGGTATCGAGATCGTTGTTAGGCGCCCGGAGCCCGTTCCCTACTGTACTGACGATGATCTGCCGCTGCCACCCTCGGACCAGCTCTCGCCGCCGAGCGACGTCTCGCCCCAGTGCGTACCTGATGCGAGAACCGGCCCTGTCCTCGCACCCGTTGCCGGTACCGGCCCCGCCCACCCCGGCGGCGAGGCCCCATACATCGCAGCGGGCCTCGCCGGGCTGGTGGCGCTGGTTCTGACGGGCGGCGCGTACCGCTGGGCCGCTCGGCCTCGGCCCTGACTAAACATCTAAGGCGGGGCCGTCCGGCGCTGCCCTTTCCACCAGATCTCCTTTCGATCTCGTCGCCCAATTCGCCGAGCCCATCTCACAGCCGCAAGGGAACGATTGCGCTGCTAGAATAGTCCTGCTAGACTGAATTCACAAAGGCCGGTTCGATTCAAACACGAGCACTTCAGCCGGCCACAGCGATGCCGGACTTCACGACCTGCGCGGAGCAGGAGGTACGTGTGAGCCCGACCCTACATGAGTCCTGTGGCGTCTTCGGGGTATTCGCCCGAGAAGAGGACGTTGCTAGGATTACCTTCTACGGTCTCTATGCTCTTCAGCACCGCGGGCAGGAGAGCGCAGGCATCGTCTCAGCTAACGATCGGCGTCTCTACGCCCGCACCGGCATGGGCCTCGTCTCCCAGGTCTTCACCGAAGAGGACCTGAGCTACCTGCCCGGCCACATGGCCATCGGCCACACCCGCTACTCCACCACCGGCTCCAGCGACGCCGCGAACGCCCAGCCGATCCTCATCGATGGCCCTGGCGGATCGATGGCGCTCGGCCACAACGGCAACATCGTCAACGCCGCAGTCCTGCGAGCCGACCTCAAGGAGCAGGGCATCCCCTTCTCCACCGGTACAGACTCGGAGGTGATGGCGCAGATGCTGGCGCATGCGCCTGGGGTCTCGTGGGAGGAGCGCTGGGCGCACCTGATGCGACGGCTTTCCGGCGCGTACTCGGTCGTCGTGCTCACGTCGCAGGAGCTGATGGCCGCGCGCGACCCGATGGGCAACCGCCCGTTGTCGCTGGGACGGCTCAACGGCGGCTGGGTCGTCGCATCGGAGACCTGCGCCTTCGACCACCTCGGCGCTACCTTCATCCGCGAGATCGAGCCCGGCGAGGTCATTCGCATCACCGACGAGGGCGTCGAAAGCTTCCAGGCGGCCGAACCAAAGGTAGCCTCCTGCATCTTCGAGTACATCTACTTCGCCCGCCCGGACAGCGTCATGAACGGCAAGCTGGTCTACCCCGTGCGCATGGCGCTGGGGGCGCAGGTCGCCAAGGAGTACCCGGCAGAGGCGGATGTCGTGATCGGCGTGCCGGACTCGGCCACCGCCGCGGCGGTCGGCTTCTCGCAGGAGTCTGGCATCCCCTTCATCGAGGGGCTCGTCAAGAACCGCTACGTGGGCCGCACCTTCATCCAGCCCGACCAGCGCCTGCGCGAGGTGGGCGTCCAGCTCAAGTTCAACCCCCTGCCGGAGCTACTGGCAGGACGGCGCGTGGTGCTGGTGGACGACAGCATCGTGCGCGGCACGACGACGCCTCGCGTGATAGCGATGCTGCGCAAGGCCGGCGCACGCGAGGTGCACATGCGCATCACGGCGCCGCCCATCACCCACCCCTGCTTCTTCGGCATCGACATGGGAACGCGATGGGAGCTCATCGGCGGACGAATGACCGTGCCGGAGATCAAGGAGCACATCGACGCCGATAGCCTAGGCTTCCTCAGCATCGAAGGGCTGATCAAGGCGGTCGGCTTGGCGAAGGAGCAGTTCTGTCTCGCCTGCTTCACCGGCGACTACCCGGTACCGGTGCCGCTCCAGATGGACAAACTGGCGTTGGAGCCCACCCCCGGCAGCGACCGCCACGAGTTCGAATGGACGGACGCCGTGCCCTCCATCTCGCGCCGGCCGTGACCGAAAACGAAACCACGCGCCCCGCTCTCACCTACGCAGCCGCAGGCGTCGATATCGAGGCGGGCGACCGGCTCGTCGCGCGCATCCGCGAGCTCGCTCAATCGACATACCGGCCGGAGGTGCTGGCCGGCGTGGGCTCATTCGGCGGGCTCTTCCGCCTCGGCTCCTATCGCGAGCCGGTGCTGGTCTCGAGCACGGACAGCGTGGGCACCAAGGTGAAGATCGCGTCGGTACTCGGCCGGTACGACACGCTGGGCGTCGATCTCGTCAACCACTGCGTGAACGATGTCCTGCCATCGGGCGCAGAGCCGCTCTTTTTTCTCGACTACATCGCATCATCGACGCTAGGGAACGAGGAGAAGCTGGCGCTCGTCGCGGGCGTCGCCTCCGCCTGCCGCGAGGCCGGCTGCGCGCTCATCGGCGGCGAGACGGCCGACCTGCCCGATGTCTATGCAACGGGCGATCTCGATCTCGTCGGCTTCATCGTCGGCGTCGTCGAACGCGACGCGGTGATCGACGGCTCGACCATTCGCGAAGGCGATGCCCTGCTGGCGCTGCCGTCCAGCGGCCTGCACACGAACGGCTACTCGCTGGTGCGACGGGCCTTCTCCGTCGGCATCGGCGGCGACCCGGACGAGGAGCGCGCGCGGCTCGACCGCCACTACCCCGAGCTGGACGGCACGCTGGGCGACGCGCTGTTGGCGTCGCACCGCTGCTACCTGCGCGATCTGAAGCCGGTGCTCTCGAAGCTGAAAGGGATCGCCCACATCACCGGCGGCGGCCTGCCCGGGAACGTCCACCGCATCCTGCCGGACGGGCTCGGCGCGCGCATCGACCGCGCGGCGTGGGAGGTGCCGCCGCTCTTCGCCCTCATCCAGCGCGAGGGAAACGTGCCGGAGGACGAGATGTGGCGCACCTTCAACATGGGCCTTGGCATCGTCCTCGCCGTCGAGCCGTCGCAGGCCGACGCGGTGCGCTCGCAGCTGCCGGAGGCGCTCGTCGTGGGCGAGGTCGTGCGGCAGGAGGGGGCGGAGAGGGTGAAGATCGAGTGAGGGGTTGACACACACGTAGTTCGCTATATGATGTAGTACATCCGTTCCAATCAATTAGGAGAGCGAGATCTTGGCAGCACCTTCGATTGCGAAAAACCGGCGACTAGGAATCACAGGCAACCCTGACTACGATGGAACCCCATTCACCGACTTTGCCTCCGTGACTTCCGCAACTCGTGTCGAAGACCTCAACCTCAACTGGCGGGAGCGGGACCTGCCAGAACGTGAGCGGACCAAACACGTGCATCGATTGCACCCCTACTTAGGCAAGTTCGTCCCCCAGTTGGTGGAGATATTCCTCCGAAAGTACAAGCCGGCTACTGTCATAGATCCATTTTGCGGCTCGGGAACAACATTGATCGAGGCAAGCACACTCGGGACCGCTTCCATCGGCTGTGACATCTCCGAGTTCAACTGCCTCCTTACCCAAGTCAAGCTTGGTGAGTATGACCTTGACCTACTTGAGCGCGAAATAAATGACGTCCTGACGCGGCTCCATTTGGAACTTAGGCCAACCCTTTTTAGCAACGGGCGCTCAGAGCAACTGCGATCTAGCAGTGAGTATCTCCAGACCTGGCTTGCTCCCAAAGCTCTCTCGCAACTGCTCGTCTACCGAAGCCTCATCCCTGACTACACGTATCAGGATGTGCTAAGAATCGTCCTTTCCCGCGCAGCCCGCTCGGCTCGTCTGACAACTCACTTCGACTTGGATTTCCCGAAGAAGCCACAGACCGAGCCATACGAATGTTATAAGCACCGTCGCACGTGTCACCCGACAGATGAGGCCGAGAAGTTCTTGGTGCGCTACAGCCTTGATACGCTTAGGCGGATCAAGGAGTTTGCTCAGATACGAGCGAAGGCTACGGCGCAGGTTATCTGTGGGGATTCACGCGAGGTTGCGTTCCCACCTGCTGATATGGTAATTACATCTCCGCCTTACGTCGGCCTGATCGATTACCACGAACAGCACCGCTACGCCTACGAATTGCTCGGACTGCAGACCAGGGAGAGCGAGGAGATAGGGCCAGCATCAGGCGGCAGTTCCCGTGCTGCGGTTGGTCGCTATGTGGACGACATGACGGACGTCTTCAGAAACGCCATGCGTGCCTTGGAGCCGGGCGGCAGAATGGTGGTCGTGGTTCATGATCGCCGTGACCTATACGCTGAGATCGGCAAGCGTCTTGGCGTGAAGACCGAGTATCGATTGAGGCGGCATGTCAACCGGCGTACCGGCCGTCGGGCAACGGACTTCTTCGAGGACGTAATCGTATGGCGGACATAGATCGGAATGAGCTGATCCTCGGCGTAGCCCGCGCGACAGGGCTACATCGGAACCAGGCCGAGAGACTTGTGCAAGAGTTCGAGACGGTCTTTGCGAGGCCGTTCGACGAAAGGCTTCTTGCGCTCCGAATGAAGGATGTGATCAAGAACAAGAATCCGTATCTGTATCGAGCGAGCGGCATACGGACGTGCGAGGATCTCGTCCGCAGAGTTCTGCAAGACTATGTGAGCGCTAGTGTCGAAGGTTATTTTGGGAAATTCTTTGAGGCGGTTGCTCGCATGGTATCCGGAGGCGTGAAACCAGTGGGAGGTGGCGAGGTAGACCTAGATGTGCGAATTGGGGAAGTCGCTCACCTGTACGTAATCAAGTCGGGTGCGAAGGGTTTCAATTCGTCAAGCTACGATAAGGCGAAACGTGACTTGAATTCAGCCGAACGTCGGCTCCGTCAAGACCGTGTGCGAACAGAAAAGAAGATTGCCTTTGCCTATGGGAGAAAGAAAACGACTTTTGAGGATGGCATTGAGCGTCTCTCCAGCCAGAAGTTCTGGGCCGAAGTTAGCGGAGACGCAGATTTCTACGACAAGCTGCTCAATGCCTGTGAACTTCTGGCCCCCTTGTACACGGCAGACATGCAAGCTCCATATGAAAGGCTCTTGCGTGAGGCCCATGAGCTATTCTGCGCTGGCGATGAGATCGACTGGGATCGGATACTGAAGCTCGTCTCGGGCTAACCCATGCGCGCCATTATCGCACCGTACGATAAGACCGGCGCCACGGAGCTGGCGCGAGGGCTGATCGAGCTGGGGGCGGAGATCTACGCCACCAGCGGCAGCCAGCGCCACCTGTCGGAGGCCGGCCTCGACGTCCGCAGCATCTCGGAGCTCACCGGCTTTCCGGAGATCCTCGATGGCCGCGTGAAGACGCTCCACCCCGCCGTCCACGGCGGTATCCTCGCCCGCCGCGACCTGCCCGGCCACCTGCGCGAGCTGGAGGAGCACGGCCTCGCGCCTATCGACCTGGTCGCCGTCAACCTCTACCCCTTCGTCGAGACCATCGCCCAGCCCGATATCAAGCTGGAGGACGCCCTGGAGCAGATCGACATCGGCGGGCCGACGATGCTGCGCGCCGCCGCGAAGAACTTCCCCCACGTCCTGCCGCTGGTCGACCCGGCCGACTACGGCCCCGTGCTGGAGGCGCTCCGCGCAGGCGGCGTGTCGCTGGACGAACGGCGACGGCTGGCGGCGAAAGCGTTCCAGCACGTCGCCAGCTACGACACCGCCATCGCCGGCTACCTGCGGGCGGACGCCGACGACTTCCCCCAGGCGATCACCATCGCGCTGGAGAAGCGGTACGAGCTGCGCTACGGGGAGAACCCCCACCAGCGAGCCGCCTTCTACGCCAACGCGGGCCCCGGCGAAGGCGCCGGCATCGCGGCGGCCGAGCAGCTCCACGGCAAGCAGCTCTCCTACGTCAACATCCTCGACGCCGACGCCGCCTGGAACGCCGCTTGCGACTTCGAGGGGCCGGCCGTCGCCGTCGTCAAGCACACCAACCCCTGCGGACTCGCCACCCACCCGGACGTGGTGGAGGCGTACCAGCGCGCCCTGGCCGGCGACCCGCTCTCGGCCTTCGGCGGCATCATCGCCGTCAACCGTCCACTCACGCGCGAGCTGGCTGTCGCCATCCGCGCAAGCAAGCACCCGACGAGCGGCCAGCGCCTCTTCCTGGAGATCATCGTTGCGCCGGAGTACGACGATGAGGCGCTGGCGCTCCTGCGCAAGAGCCGCAACCTGCGCATTCTGCGCGCGCCCGTCATCGCCAGCGCCGCCGCAGGCGATGCCGATCAGTTCGAGTTCCGCCAGGTTGTCGGGGGGATGCTGATGCAGACACCCGACCGAGTGCCCGATCAAGACATAGAGCTACGGGTCGTCACCCAGCGAACACCCAGCGACGAAGAGCTGGCCGACCTGCGCTTCGCCTGGAAGGCGGTGAAGCACGTGAAGTCCAACGCCATCGTCCTCGCCAGAGATGGCGCCATCGTCGGCATGGGCGCGGGCCAGCCGAACCGCGTGAACAGCGTCCACCTGGCCGTGCGGGCCGCCGGCGAGCGAGCGCCGGGCAGCGCCCTCGCCTCCGACGCGCTCTTCCCCTTCCCCGACAACATCGAGCTGGCCGCGGAGGGCGGCGTGCGCGCCGTCGTCCAGCCCGGCGGCGCGATCCGCGACCAAGAGGTGATCGACGCCTGCGACCGGCTGGGCGTCGCGATGGCGTTCACGGGCTACCGGCACTTCCAGCACTAGGAGAGAACACACATGACCGTGGCTTCCGACCTGTCCGTGATGCAACTCGACGAGATGGTGGCCGAGCTGCCGCCCGACGGCCGCCGCGCCTTCGAGCGGGTCTTCCACGTCGGCGTGGCGTTCGGCGAGCTCGTGCCGCCAAAGTCGATGTATCCCTGGATCGAGCGCCAGTTCGGCAACGTCGACCTGGTGCGGCGGCAGAAGATCGTGAAGGTAACCAACGTCGCCACGCTGGAGGGCGTGCTCTTCAACTGGCTGCGCTCCGCTCGGCCGATCTGGAGCCACGAGGTCGACCTGGAGGAGGAGCTGGCGAAGACCAATGGCGATCCCCTGAGCGACCCGTACAATCTCACACCCGAGGATACGTTCGGCCGCGTCGAAAGCGAGTGGTGCGTCACCGCCAGCAACATCGCCAAGTTCGATGGCTTCCACGGCCTGGTGATCTTCAAAGAGAAGCACCCCTTGCGCTTCACTCGCGAGCAGATCCACGACTACCTGAACACCGGCGAACGCTGGGCCGCTCTCGCCCACCGCTCCGACCCGGCCGCCAAGTACTACTTCTTCCTCTGGAACTGTCTCTGGCGGGCCGGCGCCTCGCTCCTGCACGGCCACGCCCAGGTGCTGCTGGGCCGCGACATGCACTACGCCGCCGTCGAACACCAGCGGCGGGCCGCCCTGCTCTTCGAGGCGACGCACCGCGAGAACTACTTCGATGCGCTCTACACCGCCCACGAGCTGGTGGGCGCCGCCTTCCAGAGCGGCGGCATCCGCGTGCTGGCGAACCTGGCGCCGGTGAAGGAGCACGAGGTGATCTTGATGGCGGACGAGATGAACGACGCGCTTAGGGATCGTATCTACGACGTGCTCGCCTTCTTCCGCGACCGCCTGGGCGTCCGCTCCTTCAACATGGTGCTCTATCGCCCGCCCCTGGCGCCTGCTCCGGAGAGCTGGGACGGCTTCCCCATCATCGCTCGCATCGTCGACCGGGGCGACCCGGCCATCCGCACCAACGACTTCGGCGGGTTGGAGCTCTACGCCGCCCGCGTCATCGCCAGCGACCCGCTGCAGCTCGCCCAGAGGCTGCGGGACGCGCTGCCCGCCTAGCGAACGCCCGGCCTCCCCGCACCGCCGCGCCGTAGACTGATCGGCGCTATAATGACAGCGCCGTGCCGCAGCTCGATATCGTCATCCCCGTCTATAACGAAGCCCACGTCCTTGCGGACAGCATCGTACGGCTCCGGTCGTACCTAGCGGAGACGAACTTCCCGTACTCGCGGCGCATCGTCGTCGCCGATAACGCCTCCACGGACCGCACGCTGGCCGTCGCGCAGGAGCTGGCCGAACGCTTCGACGATGTGGCCGCCCTCCACCTGCCCCAGAAGGGGCGCGGCCGCGCCCTGCGCAAGGCCTGGCTGGAGAGCGACGCCGACGCCGTCTCCTACATGGATGTCGATCTCTCGACGGACGTTGCGGCGCTGACGCCGCTTGCGCGAGCCGTGCTCGAGGAGGGCTACGACGTGGCCAGCGGCTCGCGCATGACGCGAGGCTCGCAGATCGAGCGGTCGCTGCGGCGGGAGATCACCTCGCGCGGGTTCATCTTCCTCATCAAGCTCGCCTTCCTCTCGAAGCTGTCGGACACCCAGTGCGGCTTCAAGGCGCTCAGCCGCCAGGCCGTCCAGGAGCTCATCCCGCGCATAGAGAACGAGGAGTGGTTCTTCGATACAGAGCTGCTGCTGCTCGCCGAGAAGGGCGGCTATCGCATCAAAGAGGTGCCGGTGCGCTGGCAAGAGGACACGGACTCCCGCGTCAACGTCGCGAAGACCGTGGCCGAAGACCTGCGCGGCCTGCTGCGAATGCGCTTCCGGCGCATCCCTCGCCGGGGCGGCCCGGCCACCCGCTGATCCGCCCGCCGAGCCGCCGGCGCCACCACTCGCCGCCACCGTTCCGTGTGCTTGACACTAGAAAGGGCCGATGCTACCGTGCGATTGAGCCTCGTTTCACAAAGCGGGGCGAACCACTATGGTGAGCTTCGCGCTCGCCCCTGCGTGAGGTGGGACGATGCCCTTCGATGTTGATCAGGTGCCCTTCTTCTCCGCAGACTTTGTGGAGTTCCTGGCCGCCTTCATCACGATGGCCATCACCTTCGCGGTCCTCATCGTGTTAGGCAAATGGTGGGAGAACTAGACAAGGAGCTGTGAGAGGTATCAATGTCTGTCACTGAGCAACCGCGAGGCCCGGGAATTGGTGGTTGGCTCGCCGACAAACTCTTCCGGAACTACATCTGGCGCTCCATCTTCCGTTCCGGCTATCCGAACACCCCGCGCAACCAGATGCTGGTGGTGGCCACCAACGTCTTCCTGCACCTCCATCCCACCCGCATTCACAAGACTCACGTTAGGATCACCCACACCTACTGCTTAGGCGGCCTCACCTTCTTCTTCTTCCTCAGCCTCACCGTCACGGGCGTCATGCTCATGTTCTACTACGTGCCCTCACCCGGACAGGCGTATACCGATCTCCAGGCGCTCGAGACGAACATCCGCTTCGGCATGCTGATGCGGAATCTGCACCGCTGGATGGCCCACGGCATGGTGATCTCGGTCTTCCTGCACATGATGCGCGTCTTCTACACCGGCGCCTACAAGCCGCCCCGCGAGTTCAACTGGGTCGTGGGCGTCATTCTGCTCACCCTCACGCTGGCGCTCAGCTTCACCGGCTACCTGCTGCCCTGGGACCAGCTCGCAATTTGGGCGGTCACCGTCGGCATGAACATGGCCGGCACGGCGCCGATCTTGGGCGAGGATACGCGTCTGATACTGCTCGGTGGCCTTGAGGTCGGCGACGCCGCCCTCATCCGCTTCTATACGCTGCACGTCATCGGCTTGCCGTTAATAGCGGCGATCTTTATGGCAGTGCACTTCTGGCGCATCCGCCGTGACGGCGGCCTGGCGCGGCCGCTGTAGAGACCCGGTACGAAGGTGTCATGGCAGTAGCTGCGCAGGCGGTACCGAGGGCAACAGCAGTCACCCGCCCCCGAAAAGAGCGGGAGCAGGAGCTGCTGGTCTGGCCCGATCTCGTCTTCATCGAGTTCATCGCCGCCGTCCTCTTCACGCTCAGCTTCCTCATCCTCTCGGCGGTGGTCGATGCGCCCCTCCTGAACCGGGCCAACCTCGACATCACGCCCAACCCCTCGAAGGCCGCCTGGTACCTGGTGAGCCTCCAGGAGATGCTCCTCCACATGCACCCTGCGCTGGGCGGAGTGATCGCTCCTACCTTCGCGCTGGGCGGACTGGCCGCGTTGCCGTACATCGACCGCAAGACGGAGGGCCAGGGCGCATGGTTCGCCACGCCCTACGCCATCAGGATCACGCTCTTCTCAGCCGCCTTCGCCTCCATCTTCCTTGTGGGGCTGGTCCTGTACGACCAGGGGCGGCACGTGAACGTCATCACCAACATCGCCCAACGCGTCGATGCCGACTGGGAGTGGCCGGGGAAGCTTGCGCCATTCCAGAACGTCCGCGCCATCCAGACAGGTTGGGAGTGGCACATACCCGTGCCCGAAGCGGCGCAGCTAGGCCCCGGCGAGCACGACGGCGAGCTCAACTGGCCCCAGGACTTCCAGAACGTCCCCATGCCGTTCAACGGCACCAGCGGCCCAGACTGGATGCGCTGGGGAGCGCCCGATTTCCTGCCCGGCTGGATGCAGGCCATGTATTGGTACGACCTGAATATGAACACGCCAACCTTCGTCGTGGAGCAGTTTATCCCGGTGTTCATCATGGTCGCGCTACCGTTCCTGCTCATCTATATCCTGCGTCGCCTTGGCTGGGTGCAAGACGTCCGCGGCGGCGCCATCGCCCTCTTCACGGGATTGATGACGTCATACTTCGTCCTCACCATCATCGGGGCGGCCTTCCGGGGCGCCGGTCAAGACCTGGTGATGCCCTGGGATGTACCCAAGATCGACTAAGCGAGGACTAGCGAGACAGAGTGATGACTGAGCAAGAGCAACAGAACGCACAGCCCGAGGCGGGCGACCAGCCGGCCGAGGCGGACACGGGGCAAGCGGAAGAGACGCCCCAGCCCGCCACCGCCGAAGCCGCTGCTCCGAAGGGCGACGCTGACACCAAGCCGACGGCCAAGGCCGCTGCCTCGAAGGGCGACGCTGACGCCAAGCCGGCGGCCCCGGAGGGCAAGGCCAAGGCCGCTGCCCCTGCGAAAAAGCCGCCTGCCGCTCCCGCCGGCCCGCCGACGGCCGTCGTTGCGGCCAAGCGACGGCCGGGCCAGCCCGTCGTCTCCCGCAGGACGATCCTCCAGATAGGCTTCTGGAGCGGCCTGGGCGCCTTCATCGCGGGCATCGCCGCTTGCGGCGTCGACATGATCTACCCAACGTCGATCGCAGGCTTCGGCGGCACGGTCTCCGCCGGCGACGTGAGCAAATTCCCACCGGGATCGAAGACGCAAATCGTCGAAGGCCGCTTCTGGATGGTGCACCTCACCCAAGAGCAGGGCGGGCCCGGCCTGCTCGCGCTCTGGTGGAAGTGCCCCCACCTGGGCTGCACCGTCCCCTGGAAGGACAACTTCGTCTGGCCTGACCCGACCACCGGCGCGCCTAAGAAGGGCTGGTTCCGCTGTCCCTGCCACGGCTCCACCTACACCGACGCCGGCGTTCTCACCTTCGGCCCGGCGCCCCGCTCCTTGGACACCATGAAGATGACCATCGAAAACGGCCGCATCATCGTCGACACCGGCGACACAACGCACGGCGGGCCGGACAACGCTGAGCGAGCCATACGCATTTAGCCGCAGAGAACTGCGAGTGCGCAAAGGAAGCGGATGAACACTGGCAAGCAGATCAACGCGATGGTGATCGCCCTGTTCCTCACCGTTATCGCCATCGGCGCATACACCATCTGGGACCCCTTCCGCTCCGACTCGGCCGCGGACGAGCAGATCGAGATGGCCGCCGAGCGCGGCGCCACCACCTACGCCCTCAACTGCCGCCTCTGCCACGGCGACCGAGGCGAGGGTGGCGCGCTGGGCGGCCGCCTGCCGCAAGCCCCCGCGTTGGATCAGGACTTCCTTCGGGGCTTTGAGCAAGGCGCGCTCAGCGAAGAGGCGCTCAAGGAAGTCATGCAACTGGTGACGGACACCATCACCTGCGGGCGCGTGGGCACCTTCATGCCCATCTGGGGCGTCGACCAAGGCGGCACCCTGAACGAGGAGCAGATCCGCCAGCTCACCGTCCTCATCACCGGAGGCGGGCGCGAGGGCTTCTGGGAGCTGGCCCAGGAGCACGCCGACGAGCTCGACGCTGAGGCCGCCGGCCACGCAACTGTCGAGATGCCCAGCGGCTCCTTCGCCGCTAGCGACACCGAACTCATCGTCAGCAACGCCGCCGCCTACAGCGTCGACCAGTACATCCGCATCGAGGACGAACGGCTCTTGATCGCGGACGTCCCCAGCACCGGCCAGCAGCTAGCCAAAGACATCGGCCGCACCCCGGGCAGCTTCATCGTCAGCGGAGCGGACGGCATCGAAGTGGGCGCCATCATCAGGCTCAACAGCGAGCTGATGGAGGTCACCGCCATCGGGGACGACGGCGATTCAGGCACCGTCCTCGACACGGCGGTCTCAGCCTCAGACACCCTCATCTCCGTCGACGACCCCACCTTCTTCCGCCCCGAATACGTCTTCCGCGTGGGCGATGAACGCATCCGCGTGATCGAGGCGGTCGATACCGGCCAGACGCTGGAAGAGACGGTCGGCCGCGCACAGACGACCATATTCGTCAGCGGCAGCCAGGGGCTCAGCCCCGGCATGGTGATCCGCATGGGCGGGGAGCTGCTGCGCATCACCGAGATCCACCCCGCCTTCGTAGAGGTCGAACGCGGCGTCGAAGGCACCTCCCAGGCAACGCACACGTCCGGCGCAGCGATCCTGAAGGCGGAGGTCGACGAGGACGAGGATCCTGACACGGGCCAGACGCTGCTCCAGACCGCAGACGCGAATACTACGACGTTCGTCGTCACCGGCATGATCGGACTCGCCATCGACGAGACGTTCCTGCTGGGCGACGAAGTCGTAACGGTCACGCGCGTCGAGCCGGCCAGGCTGCGCGTCGAGCGCGGCGCGGACGGCACCGACCGCGAGGAGCACTCGCGCCGTGCCTCGATCTTCGACCGCAACCTGCTAAACGTAGAGCGCGGCTTCGGAAGCACGCCGGCGGCCCACAACGAAGGCGACTCGGTCTTCCTGACGATCCTAGAGGTAGAGCGATCTGTGGCGGGCTCCATTCTCGAGCTTCACACCAAGACCGTGGAGATCTTCCTCGGCCACCGGCTCATCGTAGAGCGCGGCGCCTTTGACACGAGCGCGGCAGAGCACGGGAACGGCGTCCTGGTGTACGACTTCCCAACCTCCCCCCAAGGCCCCGAGCCGAACGTCTCAGCCTGCGGCCAGCGGAGGGCAGTCGCGGAGCCGACGCCCACGGGCCCAACGGCGACACCAGAGCCACCACCGCCCGGCGCGCAGGAGGTGACCGTCTCCCTCACCGAATTCGCCATCGACGTCGACCCAGCTTCGCTAACGGACGGGACGGTCGTCTTCCAGGTCGCGAATGACGGCGCCATTCCCCACAATCTCCGCGTCATCGCCACTGACCTTGCTCCGGACGCCCTGCCGACGAGCGGTGGCTCGGTGGACGAGGAGCAACTCGAGGTCGTGGCTAGCACTTCTGACTTCGAGGGGGGCGGCACCCAGACGAGCACGGTAACGCTGACGCCCGGCAACTACGTCCTCATCTGCAACGTTCCCAGCCACTATCTGGGCGGTATGTTCGTCGGCTTCGAGGTGACGGCCCAGTAGGCGAGGCGATGGCTTGACGCCTCTAGGCGTCGTTGGCTAGACTCAGGTGCGGAACCCATCTAAGCATCGGTAGGAGTAAACGTTTTGGCGAATCAAGTGGGCAAGCGTTACCAGTGCAGCAAGTGCAACACGGAGATGATCGTTACCAAGGGCGGCGATGGGGATATCTCCTGCTGCAGCCAGCCCATGGAGCAGAAGAAGTAGCGCCGGAGGAAAACAGCATGACAAACCAACTGGGCAAGCGATTTCAGTGCGAGAAGTGCGGCACGGAGGTGCTCTGCATCAAGCCGGGCGACGGCGGCGTGGAATGCTGCGGTGCCGCCATGGAGCTGATGCAACCGAAAGTCCTCCCCTCCGCCGACTGATCCACGCATCGAGTTGCAGGAGTAGCGGCCGCCCCGAACCTCGGGACGGTCGCTCGTGATCTCGTGAACGCACGCCTCTTCCACAACGCCCGCGTCCTCACGCAGGACGCCGCCCGGCCTCGCGCCGAGGCCGTGGCCGTCGCGGACGGCCACATCGTCGCCGTGGGCGACGTGGCGGCGGCCGCCCGCGCGCTCGATGCGGATGCCGAGCGGTTCGACTGCGAGGGCGGCGTCCTCCTCCCCGCCTTCATCGACGCCCACTGCCACCTGCTCGCCTACGCCGCCAGCCTCCGCTCCGTCGATTGCACCGCCGCCCGTAGCCTCGCCGATATCCAGCAGGCGATCCGGCAGCGAGCATCGCAGACGCCGGCCGGCGAGTGGATCCGCGCCTACGGCTACGAGGAGACGGCGCTAGCAGAAGAGCGCCACCCCAACCGTCATGATCTCGATGCCGTCGCGCCCGCCCACCCGGTGCGCCTGATCCACCGCAGCGGGCACGCCAGCGTCCTCAACAGCGCAGCGCTCCAACAGGCCGGCATCGATAGCGCCACCGAGGAGCCGCCCGGCGGCTTCCTGGAGCGCGAACTGCCGTCGGGCGAGCCCAGCGGCCTGCTGCTGGGCATGGACCGGCTCATCGAACGCGCCGTGCCGCCGCTGCCGTATCCGGAGCTGGCGGCGGGCGTCCGCGAGGCGTCGGCCCGCCTGCTACGCGCCGGCGTCGCCTGCGTGCAGGATGCCACGCACACCAACGGCCGGGCCGAGTGGGAGCTGTTCGAACGGCTCATCGAGGACGGCTCGCTGCCGCTCCAGGTGGTGCTCATGGAGGGGATCGACCAGCTCGGAGAGCTGCCGTCCCGCGGCGTCGGGCGACTTTGCCGCGGCCCGACGAAGATCATGCTCCAGGAGTTGGGCGACAGCCTCTGGCCAGACGAAGGCGAGCTCGCCCGACGCGTGGGCGAAGCCCACGACGCCGGCCGCCAAGTCGCCATCCACGCCGTCGGTGAGCGAGCGGTCACCGCCGCCGCCGAGGCGATCCGCGAGGCGCTGGGCCGGCGGCCGCGGGACGGCCACCGCCATCGCATCGAGCACTGCGGCCTGCTGCCGGAGGGGCTTGCGCCACAGCTAGCGCAGCTCGGGGTGGTCGTCGTCGGCCAGCCATCCTTCGTCTCCGAACGAGGCGACCGCTATCTGCGGCTGGTGCCGCCCCAGCGCCACTCCTCCCTCTACGCCTTCCGCACCTTAGCCGATGCGGGGGTGGCGCTGGCCGCCGGCTCGGACGCTCCGGTGACAGCGTCGCAGCCGCTACCGTCGATAGCCGCCGCCGTCGACCGCCGTACAGCGGCGGGTCGCGCCCTCGCGCCGGAGCAGGCCGTCGCCGCAGGGGATGCGCTCC
>JACZYW010000180.1 GCA_022570885.1 Chloroflexota bacterium
GACTCGTCATCATCGACGAGGAGCAGCGCTTCGGGGTGACGCATAAAGAGCGGCTGAAGCAGATGCGGCGAGAGGTGGACGTGCTCACTCTCTCCGCCACGCCCATCCCTCGCACGCTGCACATGTCGCTCAGCGGCATCCGCGATATGTCGACGATGGAGACGCCGCCGGAACAGCGGCTCGCGATCAAGACCTACGTGTCGGAGATGGACGACCGCCTGGTGCGCGACGCGATCCTGCGCGAGCTGGAGCGCGGCGGCCAGGTCTACTTCGTCCACAACCGCGTGCACGACATCGACCGCGTCGCCTCGCGCCTGCGCGATCTCGTGCCGGAGGCGGAGATCGCCGTCGGCCACGGGCAGCTACCTGAGGAGGCGCTGGAGCGCGTCATGCTCGATTTCGTCGACGGCCGCAGCGACGTGCTCGTCTGCACCACGATCATCGAGTCGGGGCTGGACATCCCCAACGTCAACACCATCATCATCGACAAGGCGGACAAGCTGGGGCTGTCCCAGCTCTACCAGCTGCGCGGCCGCGTCGGCCGGGGCGCCGTGCGCGCCTACGCCTACCTCCTCTTCGATCGCCACCGCTCGCTTTCGGAGCCGGCCCAGAAGCGGCTAGAGGCGATCTTCGAGGCGACGGAGCTGGGGGCCGGCTTCCAGATCGCCCTGCGCGACCTGGAGATCCGCGGGGCGGGCAACCTGCTGGGCGCGGAGCAGAGCGGCCACATCGGCGCGGTGGGCTTCGATCTCTACGTCCGCCTGCTGGCCGACGCCGTCGAAGGGCTGAAGGCGGCGCGCGAGGGCCGGCCTGCCGCGCCTACGACAGCGCAGCAGGCTACCATCAGCATCGACCTGCCGCTCACGGCGCACCTGCCCGCGTCCTACGTCGGCGATCTCAATCTGCGGCTCGCCCTCTACCAGCGCATGGCAGCCGTCGGCACAGTCGACGAAGCGGAATCGATGGCCCAGGAGATGCGCGACCGCTTTGGGCCGCCACCGCCGGCCGCGGAGAACCTGCTCTTCGTCGTTCGCGCTCGCGCGTTGGCCAAGGCCGCCGACGTTACCGCTATCCAGCAGCAGGACGGCGAGCTGGTCGTCCGCACGACCGGCGATCGCTCACCTCGCGAACGGCTGCGCGGCCTCGATGTGCGCGGCCTCTGGACCGGCCCGACGCAGGCTCGCCTCAAGCTGGCGGTTCTCGCCGACGACTGGCCGGAGGCGCTGCTGGATGTGCTGGGCGCGCTGGGTGCGACAGCGACACCCGCTGCTGCAGCACAGGCCAGCTCATAGGCTAATCAAAGCGACTAGATAACCCTCTGGCTTAGTGATCTTGCTGCGTCAAGCATTGATCCCTGGAGCGTGGACACATAGAATGCTTGGGTGCCCGGCGGGAGGGGCAGCAACAGCGCCTCGCCTCTAAGATGCACGATGTTATGTCCCAAACCACGCTGAACCGAGCACCGCGGGAAGGAGACGATCTCCACCGCACATTGGACCTGAGCGGGCTGCCCCGCTCGGCGCACATCCCGCTGCTCGCCGTGGTGTACAGCGTCGGCCTCGCCCTCTTCCTGGCGGTGGAGCCGACGCAGCCGTGGATCCTGCTCGCCATCGTCGCGCTGGTCGGGCTAGGCACCGACGGCATCCTGCGCGCTCACCCGCGCGCCCAACTCCATGGCTTCGCCGATACGGCGCCCTTCCTGTTCATCCCGGTGCTGCTCTCGCTGGCCAGCGGCCTCTTCCTGGAGGAGGTGGCGCTGGGCTACTGGACAGTGCCCGCGGTGATGGGCGCGTCGGTGCTGCTAGCCGCCACCCTCTACGGCGAATACGTGTCGGTGCTGAGCCACGGCCCGTCGTATGCGCTGGGCCGCTTCTTGCTCAACGTGCTCACCTACCTGGCGGCCTTCGCTTTCTACGCCGTCGTCTACACCTACGACGTCAATCTCCTGCCGGCGTCCTTCTCGGTGGGGCTCTTCAGCATGCTCCTGGCGGTTGAGGTGTTCCGCGAGGCCGAGGCGGACGCCTACCGGGCGCTCGTCTTCTCGGCGGCCATCGGCGTCATCGTGGGCGAGATGCGCTGGGCGCTCTACTTCATCCCGCTGGAGGGGTTCCTGGCGGCGATCCTGCTGCTGTTGGTCTTCTACCTGGCGACCGGCCTCGTGCAGCACCACCTGACCGGCCACCTGAACCGCACCATCGCCGCCGAGTTCGGGCTGGTGACGGCGCTGGGGCTGGCGGTGGTGATCGTCGGCCGAGTCCTCTCCTTCGGGTAGCTTCGACGGCTAGTTTCGGTTGTAAGTGCTACCGGCCTCTGATACGATAGGGCAATCGGGGCGTGGCCCAGCTTGGTAGGGCACCTGACTGGGGGTCAGGAGGTCGCCGGTTCGAGTCCGGCCGCCCCGACCAACAATACAAACCTTCGACGACGAGGCCTCAGCGAAGCACGCCGCGAGGTCTTTCACCACCTACCGCAGCACCCGCCTCCGCCCGTACCAGGCCGCGCCACTTAGGACGAGGCCAACGGCGCCGAGGACCGCAGCGAGCACCGGCCATAACAGTCTGCCGTCTTCGCCACCGACCGAGCCGCTACCACCATTCGGTGGGTTTACGTCATCCGGCACCGCTTCTGGAACGAAGCTCGCCGTTACCGTTACGTCCTCGCCAGCGAGAGGCAGGTCGGTTCCCTCAAGGATGACCGTCCACGTCCCCGATTCGGGTTTGTCGATATCGTAGTACTCGTAGTTAACTCCATTGTCATGCGTAACGTTGGGGTCCGTCGTAGTCGGGGCAATGACAACCCCAGTGGGGCTCTTCAACGTCATCGAGACCTTGCTTCCGTCCCACCGCGAGTAGATGCGCGCTGGCGCCGCTCAGTAACGGCTCCTGCTCACGCCCCCAGCGCCTGGCTCAACGCGACAAACTACCCCGCTCTTGATACCCTAGCCCGTGACATGAAAGTTTTAATCATTGGCGCTGGTGCTGTCGGTCAAGTTTATGGGCATCACCTAACAAATGGTGGTGCCGACGTAGCCTTCTATATCAAAGAAAAATATGCCGCCGAATTGGACAAAGGCTTTGACCTATACCAGCATAGTCTATTCGGCAAAGTGCTGAAGAGTAGAACAACGCATCATCAATTCAATCAATACTCATACATCTCAGATACAGCATCACTTGGACAGGAATCTTACGACTACATCCTCAATACTGTCTCATCGACAGCATTAAGAACTGGATGGTGGGAAGCATTCAAGAACGCATCTGGCAATGCCTCTATTGTTTCATTACAGCCTGCACTAGACGACGCCGAATTGATACTGAAAACGTTGCCCAAGGAACGCTTCATAAAGGGGCTTATTCAGTTCTTTAGCTATCAATCGCCGTTACCAGGAACCAATGAACCCAAGGGTGTTCACTACCTTTTGCCGCCGGTCGCAGGCCTATTTGAGAACGAGAACGGAAGTGCGAGCGAACTCATGCAGACGCTGAGAAATGGTGGTTTCAAAGCACGGCATCGAGAAGATCTCAACTTCTATTCTTCTAGCCTCTCGTCCATTAGCATCCCCCTAACAGCCGCCCTAGAATTATCAGATTGGAGAATATCCAAACTCATCGATAGAAATTGTCTGCGACTAGGCCTCAACGCTTCTCGCGAAGCCAACCTAGCCATCGCCCTTGCTTTGGATAGGAAACAGCAGTTTCCACCATTATTGAAGGAATGGGTTGTTCGAATTGTGCTAAGAGTTGTGCCCTTCGTTTCCCCTTTTGATCTTGAAGGCTATTTGAAGTTTCACTTTTCCAAAGTAGGCGATCAGACTCGATTAATGTTAGAGCAATACATTGCGCACGCTAAAGATCACGACCTAGCTCATTCAGCAAACAGTAGGTTGCTTGAGGCGCTTCATCAAATCGATATCCAACTGGATCCCTCTGCTCAGAAAGTGGATGGTCAAGGCTAGGGCAGTGGAAGGGCCGGGCGGAAATGGCAGCCTCCTACATCGAGCGATTGGGTGGATCAGGAGAACGGAGGCGAACTATCGACCCTCTGCATGGGAAGCAGATATCCCTTCGCCACAGACGACTTCAAGGAGGGCGTTAAGTCGTTCCTGGAGAAGTGGCCAGCCCAGTTCAAGGGCAGCTAGGCGCGTTCGCTACTTCACCTAGAGCGTCTCTTCTCCGGGCTAGGCGAGCACCGTCCGCTCCAGCACCAGCACCGTTACGATGGCAGCCAGCAGGAGCGTGGCGACTAGGTGGTACGGTGACGCGTCGTGGCCTGAAGCTACTTCGCCCAGCGCCTCCGCCCGTACCAG
>JACZYW010000045.1 GCA_022570885.1 Chloroflexota bacterium
AGGTGAGAGTCGCTGCGGTTCCGCTGTTAGGAGATGACGGCGTCCAGCCGTTCTTTCAGATCGCTCTTGGGCCGGAAGCCCACGATCTGCCCGACAGCCTCGCCGTCCTTGAAGACGAGCAGCGTAGGAATGCTGCGGATGCCGTACTTCACGGAAGTATTCGGGTTGTCGTCGGTGTTGACCTTCACGAACTCGATCTTGCCGTCGTACTCTGTAGCGAGCTCTTCGACGATGGGCGCCACCATGCGGCAGGGGCCGCACCAGGGAGCCCAGAAGTCGACGAGGACCGGCTTGGTAGACTTGAGCACCTCTTGCTCAAAGGTATCGTCGCTAACATCTCTTGGCTTTGCCATGTTCTCCTCCTACTGCTTAGGCTTGACTTTGTCTGTACGTATGGTATCATACCCCCAGGGGTATGTCAACGGCCAATCTAGACGCCACATCCCCGTGAGGAAAACTAAGGAGCAACGCCATGCCTGACCGACCTATCGCAGAGCAAGCGAAAACCCGCCTTCGCCGCATTGAGGGCCAGGTACGGGGCATTCAAGGCATGATGGATCGCATGGACGAGCCGTGCGACGAGGAGCCGTGCGATAGCCTGCTCACGCAGATCCTGGCGGTGCGCGCCGCCGTGGAGCAGGTGGGTCTGCTGATCATGGAGCTCCACCTCCAGCGCTGCGTCCTGGGTGACATTCCGATGGACGATGAGCGTAGAAACGACTTGCACCATGCGCTTAAGCTGTGGTCCCGGCTGACGTCGATGCGGTAGACTGCACCGCGCTGGCCGGCGCCGGCTTCGCGCTGAGGGCGCGGAAGGCGTCCAGCATGCCGGACGAGGCCGCCTCGCCGGCGACGCGCAGGGCATTCATCATCGCCTGAGCCTCCGCCCGGCCGTGCGCGATGATCACCACGCCGTTCACGCCCAGCAACGGTGCGCCACCATATTCGCCGTAGTCCAGGCGGCTCCGCATTTCCAGGAGCGCCGGCCGCAGTACGAGGGCGGCCAGGCGATATCGAAGGCGGCTCATGATCGAGGTCTTGAGCTGACTGAAGAGAAAGTCGGCCACCCCCTCGGTCACCTTCACCGCCACGTTGCCGGTGAAGCCGTCCGTGACGATCACGTCGGCGGGCCCGTGATGGAACCGGTCCGGTTCCACGTTGCCCACGAAGTTGAGGCCCGACCGCTCCAGCCGTGTGTATGCCTCCACCGCCAGCTCGTTGCCCTTCACCGCCTCCTCGCCGATGTTGAGCAGCCCGATGCGCGGATTCGCCACGCCGAACACCTGCTCCATGTAGACTGCGCCCATCTGGGCGAACTGTTCCAGGTAGGAAGGCTTGCAGTCGGCGTTGGCGCCTACGTCCAGCACCAGCATGCCGGTGGCATTGTACGGAGCCATCGCGCCGATGGCGGGGCGTTCGATACCTCGTACGCGGCCGAGCTTGAGCAGCGCGGCGGTCATCACTGCCCCTGTATTGCCGGCGGAGACGACGGCGTCCGCCGTACCCTGTTTCACTAGCTCCATGGCGACGTTGATCGAGGCGTCCTTCTTCTGGCGCACCGCCTGTACCGGCGCCTCATCCATGCCGATCGCCTCGCCGGCGGCGACCAGCTCGATCCCGGAGGGCACCGGGCCGTGGCGGGCCAGCTCCTCGCGAAGGATCTCCAACGGCCCGACGAGGGCCACCTGCAGCCCCAGCTCGCGGGTCGCGAGCAGCGCCCCCGCCACCGGCTCGCGGGGGGCTCGGTCTCCTCCTACGGCGTCGAGCGCGATTAGCATGTTCACTCCTCGGTGCGCTTGCGGGCGATGGTGATCATATATTCGCTCATATCGTCGTACGGCGCGAGATCGAAATCGCCGTACATCTGGTCGGGCTCCAGCTCCGCGTCGCGCAGGAGCCCCTCCATCTCATACCGGCTGGTGAAGCGCAAGTCAATCGCTGTCACCACGCGACGCACCGCGCCATCGGCCGAGAGCCGGTCGAACATGTGCGTCTCGTGGCGTAGCTGACGCGCGCGGTCGACGGTGGCGGAGCGGAACTTCATCACCGTCTCGCCGCTGTCCGGCAGGACTCGGGTCCACTCGTGGTAGAGCGGCACGCTGTCGCCCGCCTCCCAATCGTTGTGGAAGAGCGGCCGCAGGTCGCAGACGAAGAGGCCGCCGGGCGCCAGGTGGCGCTGGACGCAGCGCAGGCAGGCCGCCTGATCGTCCGGGGTGAGCAGGTGATGGAAGGCGCCCAGCCCGGCGAAGATCAGGTCGAACTTTCGATCGAGGTCGAAGTCGCGCATATCGCCGGACCGCAGGCGTGCTGCCAGCGCTGCCTCGGCCTTGGCGCGGGCGCGGGCCAGCATCGCCTCGGACGAGTCGATGCCCCACACTTCGAAGCCGGCGCTGGCGAGGGGGATCGCGACCCGGCCGGTACCCACGCCGAGCTCCAGGATGGGGCCTTCGCAGCGACGGGCCAGCTGTTCGTAGAACGGGAGGTCGTCGGCGAAGTGGCCGTAGTCCAGGTCGAACAGCTCCGCTAGCTCGTCGGAGTGTTCAAGCATCAGTACGTTGCTCGCCTGCGAACGCTTCCTGCATCTGCTGACGCAGCTCCGCGACAACCAGCACGTCCACCGCCGTCATCGCCAGCGCCTTCGCCGCGTCCAGCAGGCCGCGGTGGCCGTCCTCCGAGGCAGCCCAGCGGGCGAACTCCGGCGAGTGCGCGCTTACCTCTCGCGGGGCGATGGCGATTGTAGGATGGATCGCGGGCAGCAGGGCGCTGACGTTGCCCATATCGGTGCTGCCCATTGAGCGGCGCGACTCGTCGTCCGTCACCTCGCGGCCCACCGCAGCCAGGTTGCTTCGGTACGCCTCGGCCAGTGGGCTGTTGGTGCGCATGGCGGCGTACTGCGCCTCGCCCCAGCGATACTCCACGCGAGCGCCTGTCGCCAGCGCCCCCGCCTCCAAGCAGGCGATGACCCTGACCTTCAGCTCCTCTAGATACTCCTCATCCGCCGCTCGCACCAGGAAGCCGCCGGCGGCGTGGCCGGGCACGATGTTGGGCGCTTGCCCACCGTCCGTGATGATGCCGTGGATGCGGGCGCTGCCGCGAATGTGCTGCCGGAGGGCGGCGATGCCGTTGAAGGCGAAGATGAGCGCATCGAGGGCGTTGACGCCGGCCTCCGGGCGGGAGGAGGCGTGCGCCTCCTTGCCGAAGTATTCGACCTGCAGCTCGGCGCAGGCCAGCGCGTGGGCGTAGACGGCGTTGCGGGAGCCCGGGTGGCAGAGCATCGCGGCGTCCAGCTCGTCGAAGGCGCCCCGTCGTGCCATGAGCACCTTCCCGCCGTACACCTCTTCCGCCGGCGTGCCGATGACCACGATGGTGCCGCCGGTCTCTTCCACCACGACGCTGCTGGCGATGCCGGCGGCGACGGAGGAGGTGGCGATGATATTGTGGCCGCAGCCGTGGCCGATGGCGGCGAGGGCATCGTACTCGGCGAGCAGCGCCACGCGCGGGGCGCCTTCGCCTCGCTCGGCTCGGAACGCCGTGGGCAGATCGCAGATGCCGCGCACCACGCGGAAGCCGTGGCTTTCGAGATAATCGGCCAGCCAGGCGGAGGCCTGCTCCTCTTGGAAGGCGAGCTCCGGGTGCGCGTGGATGCGCAGGCTGAGCTCGATGAGCTCCTCTCGGAGCGCCTCGACCTTGGCCGTGACGCGGTCCTTCAGCTTCTGGATATCGGCAGGCATGGCTGGCTCCTCGAACGCAGCGTTAGGATAGGCACCGATGCAGCGGAACGTCAAGGAACGCCACCGCCGTGAAGCCTGCACTTGACACGAGTAGCGATCCGGGATACATGAAGGAGGTTGAGCAGAAACGTCCAGGGGTGGTTGAGGCATGCCTGCCTGCTGCCCTGGTGAGATCGAAACGCGATGGAGGAGGCGGCCATGGCGAGTGTATACGATAGGTTCCTGAAACAGCGGTTGAGCCGCCGGCGGCTGCTGGCCGGCGCTGGTGGCGCTGCCATGGGCACCGCCGGTCTCGTCCTCCTTGGCTGCGGCGATGGCGGCGGGAACGGCGGCAACGGTGGGAACGGTGGCGTAACGCCGATCGCCGGCACGCCGACGGAGGCGTCGCTGCCGCGGTCGGGCGGCACGCTCACCTTCGGTAGCACCACCTCGACCGTGTTCGGCGTCGACCCTCAAACAGAGATCGCCTTAGGCCTGCTGATCTTTCCCCGCGTGTACGGCTACCTGATCCACCAGAACCCGCGCGACGACACTGTGTTCTTCGATCAGGCAGCAAACTTGGAGACGCCCACCGAGAGCGAATACATCTTCACCATTCGGGACGACGTCAGGTACCAGGCCGTGACCTTCCCCGACCAGCCGGACGTGGGCGCGCGCAACGTCGAGGCGCGGGACGTGGTGGCGACCATCCGCAGGCTCTTAGCCAACCCACTCGTAAGCCTCCCCAAAACGCTGTTCACGGAGATCCTGGAGGAGCCGGAGGCGAGAGACCCTCGCACGGTATACATGCAGACCAGGATGCCGTACGTCTACACGTTTGAGGGCCTGGGCTCTATCTTCAGCGTGATCATCCCGGAAGAGCTCACAGACCTCAATGTGGTGGAGAATCTCAATTTCGGCGGCGTCGGCAGCGGGCCTTACATCGTCGAATCCGTGAACGGCCAGGAAGAGATCCGCATTCGCAAGAACCCGGACTACTTTAGGAAGCCGGTTCCGTACGTTGACAATATGGTCTTCCGCGTTATTCCGGACACCGGTACCATCGAGGCGAACTTCCGCAGCCAGGCCATCGACGCCTTCAGTCCCAGCGATGCGCTCCAAGCGGAGCGGGTAGCGCAGTTCACCTCCGGCGGCCACGAGGCGATCGTCACAGAGAGCCCGAACCTCGCATACGTCTCCTTCGGGATGGACGTCACGCAGCCGCCCTTCAACAATATCAAGGCTCGCGAGGCTATTAGTCTGGCCATCGACCGGGAGGAGCTGATCGAGAAGATCACCTTCGGCACCGGAGCTATCTTGGGGCCGGTCAACCAGCATCTGCGCGATGGCTTCTGGGCCCTGCCCGAGGATGAGCTCCGTCGGGCCTATGGCATGGACCTTCCCAAAGAGGAACGGCTCCAGAAGGCGAGGGACCTGATGATCGAGGCGGGCGTCGAAGGCGCCAACATCGAGCTGAAGTACCCGCAGCTCACCAATATTTCCGCAGCCGCGGTGCTGGTGCAGCAGCAGCTTCAGGCCGTGGGCTTTCAAGTAAGCCTGGTTGGGGAGTCATTGATCCTCTGGTTCATCCAGACGCTGCGCCAGGGCAACTTCCACGCCACCCTGCATGCGCATCTGCCCTATGAGACCCCGAACATCCCCACCCGTTACTTCCATTCAAAGGGCGTGCCGTCGACGGAGAGCTGGCACCACTACGCCAACCCCGATGTTGACGCACTGATCGAGCGCCACTGGGGCGAGTTCGATGAAAACGTGCGCCGGGCGACGCTGCTGGAGCTGCAGCGCTTGATCCTGGCGGAGCACGGGCCGATGTTGAACCTCTACACCGGCAAGAACCGCGCCGCCTACTGGAGCTATCTAAAGGACTGGAAGCGGGAGCTCCCCGGCAGCATGCAGCAGTACGTGTACGACAACTGGCTCGATACGTAGGAAACGTCGGCGGGGCGGGTAACGACGGTGCAGACCTATATCCTGCGGCGAGTGCTCAATCTCATCCCCGTCCTGTTCCTGATCTCCCTGGGCGTCTTCGTCCTCCTGCGGCTTGTGCCGGCCGATCTGGCGGAAATACACGCCGGCCTCTACGGGACCGAGCAGGACATTGAGCAGCTGCGGGAACAGTTCGGGCTCGACAAGCCCATGCTGGTCACCCTAGCGTGGCCGTGGGAGGGTGAGTTCGCATGGCCGTGGGAAGGCAAGTTCTGGCACACGCAATACTTCGAGTGGCTGGGGAGCGCCCTCCAGGGAGATTTGGGGGAATCCGCCTTCCCGAACAAGCCGCAAGGCGTCACCGCTGAGCTCCTCGATCGGCTTCCCGTCACCGCCGAGCTGCTCATCCTGACGCTCATCTTCACGATCGCGTTCGGGATCCCCATCGGCATCATCTCCGCCGTCTGGCAGAACAGCCCCGTCGACTACCTGATGCGGGGGGGGAGCATCCTCGGCCTCTCGGTGCCGGCCTTCTGGCTGGCGACGCTCGTGATCCTCATCCCGTCGCTCATCTGGTCCTACGCTCCGCCGCTGGGCTATGTGGCGTTCTTCGACGATCCCTGGGCGAACCTGCGCCAGTTCGTGCCGCCCGCCCTGATCCTCAGCGCCGGCTCCGCGGCGGTAGTGATGCGTCTGGCACGGTCGTCGCTGCTGGAAGTCCTGCGGAACGACTACATCCGCACCGCGCGCGCCAAGGGGCTGCGCGAGCGAACGGTCCTGTTCCGGCATGCGCTCAAGAACTCGCTCATTCCGGTGCTGACCATCCTCAGCCTGCAGGTGGCTACCCTTCTGGGGGGCACGGTCATCATCGAGTTAGTCTTTGACCTGCGCGGGATAGGTCTGCTGACCTTCTTGGCGATCTTGCAGCGAGACTATCCCGTGGTGCAGGGAGTGGCTCTCTACATCGCGTTCATCTTCGTCATCGTGAACTTGACGGTCGATATCGCCTACGCCTGGCTCGATCCCAGGATCAGGTACGGCTAGGGCGATCGGGAGGATGGCGATCGACGATACCGCCCTCGAATTTCAGATGGACGCGCGTCCGCGTACGCCGGTCTGGCGCCTGCTGGCGCGTCTCGCCTGGCGAAACCCGCTGGGCGTGCTGGGGGCCGTGATCATTCTGGTCTTGGCGTTCGTCGCCCTGTTCGCCGATTTTGTCGCCCCGTACAGCCCATCGTCCACGGAGTTCAAGGCGTTCATCGGTCCCAGCGGGGATCACCTCTTCGGCACAGATAACCTCGGCAGGGACGTCTTCAGCCGGGTAGTGCACGGCGCGCGCATCTCGCTCGGCGTGGGCGTGATCTCCGTCTCGATCGGCTCGGCTGCCGGCGCCGCAATCGGTATCGTGTCGGGCTACTTCGGCGGGCGGCTGGACAACTTGATGCAGCGCACGGGGGAGATCATCATGGCCTTCCCAGCGCTGATCCTGCTGCTCATCATCGTCTCGATTCTCGGTCCGTCTATCCAGAATGTGGTTATCGCCATCTCGCTCGGAGTGATCCCCGGCGTACAGCGCATCGTCCGGGGCGCTGTCCTGAGCGAGAAGCAGAACCAGTATGTGGAGGCGGCGCGGGCGCTGGGAGCGGGCAACTTGCACATCATGGCGCGGCACATCCTCCCGAACGTGCTGGCATTGATCATTATCCTGGCCACTCTTCTGCTAGGCTTCGCGATCTTGATCGAGGCGGGGTTGAGCTTTCTCCAACTGGGTGTACCTCCCCCCAATCCCTCGTGGGGAGCCGACCTTAGCGGAGAGGCCCGCACGTACTTCCCCGACCCGCCCGGCGCTTGGTGGATGGCGATCTTCCCAGGGCTGGCGATCAGCATCACCGTGCTGGGCTTCAACCTGCTCGGCGATACCCTGCGCGATATCCTCGACCCGCGGCTGCGCGGCCGCCTCTAGCGGACAGCCGAGCCGTCCACGCTTCGCCTTGACACCGAGCGTGGATCACCTATGATGCAGGGAGCTTTCGGGCGAATACGACATGCGACTGTACATCCCGCGTCTACCGCGTCCAACGTTACGGTCTCGCGATGCCGTTGCTTGATATCGCCGATCTCTCGATCCGGTTCGGCGGCATCGTCGCCCTGGACGGCGTCTCCTTCCAGACCGAGCAGGGCCAGATCATGGGCATCATTGGGCCCAACGGCGCCGGTAAGACCACCATCTTTAACTGCATCACCCGCATCTACGACTCGGATCGAGGGTCGATCCAGATCGACGGCCAGGAGCTTACGCGCACTCCGCCGCATCAGATCATCGCAGCAGGCGTAGCGCGCACCTTTCAGAACCTGGAGCTCTTCAGCTCCATGAGCGTGCTTGATAATTTGCTAGTGGGCCAGCACTCCTCGCTGCGCTCCAACCCCCTGGAGTGCGCCTTCCGGCTGCCCCGCGCGCTGAGGGAGGAGCGACGCGTGCGGGCGCGCGCGAACGAGGTGCTCGACTTCCTGCGCCTGCAGTCGTACCGAGACGTTCCGACCGGCGGGCTGCCCTTCGGCCTGAAGAAGCGGGTAGAGCTGGCCCGAGCCCTGGTCTCTAAGCCCAAGCTGATCCTCCTGGATGAGCCGGCCAACGGCCTCAGTCATGAGGAGGTGACCGAGCTTATCGACTTCGTTCGCTCGCTCCGCGACGACTTCCAGGTCACCATTCTGCTGGTGGAGCACCACATGGGCCTGGTGATGGCCGTCTCCGACCGAGTCTGCGTCCTGAACTTCGGCCGCAAGATCGCCGAAGGCACACCCGCCGACGTGCAGCGCGACCCGGCGGTGATCGAAGCCTACCTGGGAGAGACCGGTGCTTAACGTCAGCGACCTGCACGTCGCCTACGGCCCCGTCCTCGCCGTGCGGGGCATCTCCCTGACGGTGCCGAAGGGCCAGATCGTCGCCTTGCTGGGAGCGAACGGCGCAGGTAAAAGCTCGACCTTGCGCACGATCTCGGGCCTCCAGCGCCCCACACACGGGACCATCGAGTTCGAAGGCCGCCGCATCGACAATATCCCGGCCGAGCGGATCGTGCAGATGGGTATCTCGCAGGTGCCCGAAGGCCGGCAGATCTTCACGGATCTCACCGTCATGGAGAA
Source organism: Chloroflexota bacterium (assembly GCA_022570885.1). Lineage (GTDB taxonomy): Bacteria > Chloroflexota > Dehalococcoidia > DSTF01 > RBG-16-68-14 > JACZTE01. The sequence continues at coordinate 8,799 of JACZYW010000045.1, forward strand.
CCTGCGGCTGGGCGCCTACACTCGCCGCGACGGCGCTGGCATCAAGCGAGACCTAGACCGCACTTTCACCTACTTCCCGGTGCTGGGCGAGCGCCGAGGGCAGACGGCCGCGCTCCTCAGCGGCGGCGAGCAGCAGATGCTCGCCATCGGGCGGGCGCTCATGGCCAAGCCAAGCCTACTCTTGCTCGACGAGCCGTCGCTGGGGCTGGCTCCCATGCTCGTGCGAGAGATCTTCCGCATCGTGAAGGCGATCAACGAAGAGGAGGGGCTCACGATTCTCCTGGTGGAGCAGAACGCCAACCTGGCGCTGGAGATCGCCAACGAGGCCTACGTCCTGGAGACCGGGCAGGTGGTGCTGGAGGGCAGCGCCGAGGAGTTGCGCGGGAACGAAGCCGTCCGCCGCTCCTATCTGGGCTACTAGTGCATATGGAAGCGATAGGTTTGGCAGTGGCAGGATACCTGGACGTGGTCGTGCTCTCGACGCCGCCCCCTCCCTGGGAGGATCCCAGCCTCTTCGCGCAGCAGGTTCTCAGCGGCATAGCCAGCGGCAGCCTCTTCGCCATCCTCGCCCTCGCGGTCGTGTTGATCTATCGGTCCACGGACGTGCTGAACTTCGGCCAGGGCGAGATGGCGATGTTCACCACCTTCATCGCCTGGTCGTTCATGACGCAGATGCCTCTCTGGCCGGCCTTCTTCCTGACGCTGTTGGTGGCTGCGGCTATGGGCGCGGCGTTGGAGCGGCTGGTGCTGCGGCCTGTCGAGGAGGCGCCGGTCCTTAACGCCGTCATCGTCACGCTGGGGCTCTACACTATCTTCACCGGCCTTGCTCTCAGAGTTTGGGGCCCTCTGCCCAAGGGCTTCGGTCCCTTCACCCTCGATTTTCTCTTCTTTGAGATCGACCTCGCCGGCCCCGTCTGCGCAGGCGAGGTCTGCATCGGCAAGCTGAGCGTGGCTACGTTTGTCGCTGCCGTGATCATCATGGCACTCCTGTTCGTTTTGTTTCAGAGGACGATGCTCGGTCTGGCCATGCGAGCCACCGCGCAAAACCGGACGGCCTCCCGGTTGGTGGGCATCCCGGTGGGCCGGATGCTCTCGGTTGGCTGGGGCCTCTCCGCGGCGGTGGGCGCGGTAGCCGGGGTCTTCGTCGCGCAGAACGTCGGGCTCAGCACCGGCTCGCTCGCTGCCATCCTCATCTTCGCGTTCGCCGCGGCTGTCCTGGGCGGCCTCGATAGTCCGGTCGGCGCGATCGTAGGCGGACTGACGATCGGCGTCGTCAGGAACCTGGCGGGGACCTACGTCCCATCGGAGGTGGGCAGCGTCGATCTGGTGGTCGCCTTCCTCCTGATCGTGCTCGTGCTGATGGTCCGGCCGACGGGGATCTTCGGCCGGCGGGCGCTGCGGAGGGTGTGACCGTGGCTGCGGCCCTTCTGCGGCCGAGGACGCTAGGGTTCGCACTGCTAGCCGTGGTGTTGGTGATCTTCCCGTATCTTCACGGCTGGCCGGTCTTCAGCGCGTTCATCAGCGAGTTTCGCACCTTCAACGCCACCATGCTGGCCGTTTGGCTGCTGGTGGTGTTGAGCATGAACCTGCTGACCGGCTACAGCGGCCAGATATCCCTCGGCCACGCGGCGGTCGTGCTAGTGGGCGCGTATACGGCCGGCGTGCTCGTTGATCAACTTGGCGTGCCCCTCCCGCTTGCGATCCTGCTGGCGGGTGTCTTTACCGGGATCGCGGGTGGCGTAATCATCGGACTACCGGCGGTGCGTCTTGCCGGGCCGTACCTCGCCATCGCCACATTTTCACTTGTCATAACGTTGCCGCAGATACTGAAGATGGGCGGCATTCGCAACTGGACCAACCCTTCACGCGGGATCAGTATCGACGCAGTGCAGCCGCCAGGACTGGTCGATGGGTTTCTGGACGAACGCCAGTGGCTCTACTACATAACGATGGCGACCGCGGTGTTCATGACGATTCTAGCCTGGAACCTCGTGCGCAGCCGCATCGGCCGGGCGTTCGTCGCCCTGCGCGACAGCGAGATCGCGGCTGAGCAGATGGGCATCAACGTGCCCTTGTACAAGGCGCTCGCTTTCGGCATTAGCTCCTTCTATGCGGGCATCGCCGGGGGTCTCTATTTCATGGTCTTAGCCTTTGTCCATCCTGAGAGCCTGGGCTTTCTGGATTCGATTCTCTTCCTCGTGGCGATCGTTGTGGGCGGACTGGCGACCATTCTGGGTTCCATCTTCGGCGCCTTCTTCCTCACCTTCCAGGGAGAGCTGATCGACGAGTTGGCGACGATCATTCCGGAGGCGGAAAAGTTGCGGGGCGTGATCTATGGTTCCCTGTTAATCGTGGTGATGATACTCTTCCCAAGGGGAATGGCGGGGTTTGTCCAAGACCTTGTCAGAACTCTGGGCCGCATAACGGCAGCGAGACGACACGGCGGGCTGAGCAGCAACCCGCCGGCTCAGGATGACACGAATGGAGAGAGCGATGCACAAGGGAGGTGATCGACGGTCATCGACGATATGGCTACAATCCAAAGGAACAAGGAACCGTTCATGAGTATTCAAGGAGGAATCGCATGCGAACATCACGAACCCTTTGGCTCCTGGCTTTCGTAGTTGCCCTCGTCGCGCTGTTGGCAGTGGCGTGCGGCGACGATGATGGCGACGGCAACGGCGGCGAAGCCACCGCCACACCGCAAGACGTGGAGCCTACGGCTGCCGAACCCTTTGACGTGGCGAACGTCCCCGGGGTCACAGATACCGAGATCACGCTCGGTACCCACCAGCCTCTCTCAAACCACCCCGCGCAGGTCTTTTCGCGGATCGCGGCCGTGACCGAGGCTTACTTCGACTTCATTAACGAGACTCAGGGCGGAGTGCACGGTCGCAAGATCAATGTGATCGTAAAGGACGACCAGTACACACCGTCCATCACCAACACGGTCATTCGGGAGCTGGTGGAGCAGGACGGGGTCTTCGCTATCCTCAGCGGACTTGGCACGGCCACCCACCTGACGGTCGTCGACTACCTGTTGGACCGGGGCGTACCGGACATGTTCATGAGCACGGGCTCGGTGGAATGGGTGAAGGACCCGGCGGCGCGGCCGAACGTATTCGGGGCGATCCCGAATTATACCGCCGAAGGCATGATACTCGCCCAGTACATCTCTGATACCTACCCGGCGGGCACGAAGCTGGGCATCATCTTCCAGAACGACGAGTTCGGCCTCGACGGCGTCGTCGGGATCAAGCGCGCCCTGAGCGACGACATCGAGATCGTGGCTGAGGAGAGCTACGAGGTGACGGACCCGGACATCAACTCGCAGATCGACCTGACGAGGTCGGCGGGGTCGGATGTCGTGATCATCTATGCGTTGCCGTCGCATGTGCCTAGCGCTGTCAGGCACGCCAGGCAGGACCTCGATTGGGATGTCCCCTTCGTCATCACCGGCATAAGCGCCAACGAGATAACGATCAATCTTGCCGGCGAGGGCGTCATGGAAGGCACCGTTAGCGTCAGCATCTTCCACCAGGTGAGCGAGGTTGAGCATCCCGGCATCATCGCGCACCTAGAGCTCCTCGCTGACTACACTGATGGCTTTGGCGCTAACTTCCTCACCATCTACGGCCAGTACATAGGCGAGCTCATGGTTGAGACGCTGGAGCGGGCCGGCCCAGAGCTCACGCGTGAGGGGCTGATCGCTGCGGCGGAATCGATCACCGACTTTGTCTGCTCCGTCTGTCTCTTTAGCGTAAACCTGAGCGCCACCGACCACGACTCGGCTCAGACGGTGTCGCTGTCGCAAGTGGTGGATAATCAGTTTGTGAACTTCGGCGATCTCATCAGCTGGGAGGGCGTCCTGCCGGGCGACCTCACTCTGGACGATCTGGTGACGTCGCCGGCAGAGTAACGCTGAGCTAATCGCCCCTAGCAGGCGATGGAGGGCCGGGAGAGATCCCGGCCCTCCGCTCTTGTCGAGGCAGACCGCTGCCTCCAGCGGGAAGCGCTCGGCCTCGCATCGCTTGATCCAGCACTGTAGTGTGTCAGGACATGTGAGATATATGGGCCTGCGGGGCTCAACCTGCTCGGTGATGCCCTGCACGATATCCTCGACTCGCGGCTATCGCGGTCGCCCCCAGCGGACAGCCGAGCCGCCTGCGATAGCGCTTCGCTTTGACACCCAGCGTGGATCACCTATGATGCAAAAGGTTTTAGCCTGTTGATCTGGTGAACTAGCAGAGGGTGGCCAGCGACCGCCCTCTGTAAATTGAGGAGCGCAGATATGCAGCGAACAGCTATGTATCCTACGCTAAGCGTCGCCTTCTTCCCGAAAGAGACCCTCCTGCGCCAGGCGCTGCTGGTCGTGGGCGCGGTGGTCTTCATCGCGCTGGCCGCCCAGGTGACGTGGAACTACCCCTTCATCGAGACGAAGGCGGGCAATCCTGTTCCCATCACTGGCCAGACTTTCGCCATCCTAGTCACCGGAGTGCTCCTAGGGGCTCGGCTGGGCACGGCGGCCGTGCTCGCTTACCTGGTGGCTGGCATCGTCGGGGCGCCTGTCTTTGCCGACTGGTCTCGCTACTACACCGCCTTCGCCGGGGCCACGGGCGGCTACCTGATCGGGTTCCTGCCCGCCGCCTTCATCGTCGGCTGGTTTGCAGAGCGGGGCTGGGACCGGTCCATGTGGCTTCTGCTGCCGATGCTGATAGCGAACGCCATCATCTACGTCCCTGGCCTCATCTGGCTGAACGGCTGGCTTGCGATCATGGACTTCCCCGTCGACACCTTGGAGGCGGGACTCTGGCCCTTCATCCCCGGCGACCTAGCGAAGTTGGTGGCCGCGGCCCTCGTCCTGCCGGCAGGCTGGACTCTGAGAGAACGGCTCCGCGGCGGGCAAGGCTAAGCGCTGCTCACGTAACGCGTCGCCACGAGCGACCGCTCGGCCGCGCATCGCTTGATCCAGCCGCGCATCGGCCCCTATAGTACGAGAGCCAGATAAACCGTTACGTTCGGGGTGGAGGGACATGTACGTACTTCAGAAACTCAATCGCTTCGTCATCCCCAGGACAGAGCTCACCTACCCCTGCCACCTGCTGAAGATGCACCAGAACGCTGCCGCTGCGCCTGTCGACCACGTGATGCCCGACTTCGAGGACGCCTGCCCCTACGAGTACAAGGGCGAGGCGAGCCGCGCCACGATGGTCGAGGCGCTCAAGTCCGTCGACTTCGGCACTAAGGTGATCGCGATCCGGCCGAACAACATCTCATCGAAGTACTTCCTGGGCGACCTGCAGGCGATCATGCTGGGCGCGCCCGATCGCTTCCACGGCATCATCCTGCCCAAGTCCAACGAACCGAAGGACATCGTCCACCTCGCGAAGCTGCTCGATGCGCTCGAGGAGCAGGGCGGCTGGACCACGCGCGTCCAGATCGAGGCGCTGATCGAGACGCCGCTGGGCATCGTCAACGCCTACCAGATCGCCACCGCCTCCGACCGGATGGCCGGCCTCATCTTCGGCATCGCCGATTTCGCCGCCGCCGTGGGCGTGCGCGACAACGTGGAGAACCAGAACCAGAACTTCCACTATGCCAAGCAGGCCACCGTCGTCGCCGCCAAGGCCGCCGGCCTCCACGCCGTCGACAACGCCTACCTGCGCCTCGTGCGCAAGGACACCTCGGCGGAAGAGGCGGAGAGCATTCGCGCCGGGCTGCGCGAGAAGAACCTCGGCGCGGCCGGCCTGGGGATGGACGGCACCTGGGTGATCCACCCGCAGCAGGCCGAGATCGCGAACGAGTGCTTCACCCCCAGCGACGAGGAGATCGCCAAGGCGAAGCGGGCGGTGGAGGTCTACCACGAGAAGGGCGGCGGCTCCATCTACGACGAAGAGGCGGGCGAGTTCTACGACGAGGCGACGACCAAGGCCAAGCTGGTCGATCTGGCGAAGGCGGTGCAGGCGGGCAAGCTGGACTCGGAGTGGCTCGACGCTCAGGCCGCTAAGTCGAAAGAGGTGACCGGCTACGACATCCTAGAGGTCATGCGCCGCGTGGCATGAGCGTTTTAGCTTGTCATTCTGAGCGCAGCGAAGAATCTGGCTCCTCTGGTAGCTGGGCAAGTCGGGAAGGGGCCAGACCCTTCGTCCGCCCGTAGCGGACTCAGGGTGACAGCGGAGGAGCGACAATAGTTAGGTACGCCGCTACGGTATTGCGCCCGGGCTGATCAAGTGCGCCGCAAGAATTCTGACGAAGCTTATGTTATTGATTTGTGCGACGAGGTTTTTGGGCAGGAGGCCCTGCGTCAGTATCGTGGATTCGACTTCCTGCGGGGTGATAGCGGGATCCCTTTACCTGTCGATGCCTACTATCCGTCCCTAAAGCTCGTTGTGGAATATAAGGAGAAGCAACACTACGAGCCTGTGCCATTTTTCGACGCGCGCCCGACCGTGAGTGGCG